>CAYVKE010000015.1:0-36340 GCA_964451935.1 uncultured Synergistaceae bacterium
ATTTCTTCCGCGAATAACGGCAAGCGCCCGGCGACCGCCGGGCGCTTTTTTCGTCCGGCCCGGTCAGTCCAGGATGCGCCGGAGCGCTCCGCTTTCGTACAGCGCGTCGAGAGCGGCGACGACATCCGGGTCGAACTTGCCCAGCGCCGTTTCCCGGAAGTAGTTCATGACGGTTTCAAGCGGGAACGCGGGGCGATAGGGACGATGGGACGACATCGCTTCGGCGACGTCCGCCGCAGCCAGGATCTTCGCTTCGGGGCGGATCGCGTCTCCCGCGAGTCCCGAAGGGTACCCCGACCCGTCGATCCGTTCGTGGTGCTGCAGGACGATCTCGGCGAGCGGCCACGGGAATTCGATTCCGGACAGGATCTCGAAACCGGCCGTCGCATGGGTCTTCACGATCTCGAATTCCGTTGCGGAGAGCTTTCCGGGTTTGTCCAGAAGCTGCGAGGGAATCTCGACGTTGCCGATATCGTGGAGAAGCGCGGCGACCCTGATGGACTCCGCAGTGCTCTCGTCGACGCGCATCCGGGCCGCGAGCGCTTCCGCTATGCGCGCCGTCCGGCGCTGGTGTCCGGCCGTATAGGCGTTGCGTTTTTCGATGATGCAGGAAAAGGCCGATATGATGCTGTCGAAGACGCCGCGAAGCCGCGCGTAGTTCTCCGCGAGGCGGCGTTCGGCTTCCTTCCAGAGGGTGATGTCCGACGACACGGTCGCGAAGGAGTCGCGTTCCGGAGAGAAGACGGAAATTCGGAAGTGCTTCTGCAACGGCTGGAAATACGCGTCGAAGGCGAAGGGCTGTCCCGTCGCGGCGACCTGGGCGTAAACGGACAGATACGGCGCTTCGCCCGCGCCGTAGAGTTCGGACGCGAGGGCGCCGATGGCGCGGCGTCTCGGAATGCCGAGGATGGCTTCGAATGCGGGGTTGACGTCGAGAAGCCTGTAGTCGACGGGGGCGCCGTTTTCGTCGCGGACGATGCGATGCAGGGCGACGATCTCGGACATGTGCTCGTAGAGGGAACGGAAGCGGTATTCGCCGGCGGCCAGCGCGTCCATCAGATTCCGCGTGTCCGTCACGTCGGTGCAGACGCCGAGGATGAGACGCTCTTCCCCTTCGTTCCACTCGATGGGCAGCCCCGAATCGACGACGCGCCGATAGGAGCCGTCCCGATGGCGGAGACGGTACTCCATGCGGATCGGGGTGTTGCTGCGGCAGGCGATCCGGTAGCTGTTCACACACGTTGCGCGGTCTTCCGGGTGGAGATCGTCGAGCCAGCCCCATTCGAGTTCGTCCTGAACCCGTCTGCCGGTGAAATCGAGCCGCGCCTGGTTCACGAACTCGCAACGGCCCTTTGTGTTCAGGATCAAAACCGGCAACGGAAGACTGTCGAAGGCGTCGTGATATTCGGGGGTCATGCCGCATCCCTCCATGAATCATCGGGAGGGGAGTCCGTTCTCTCCCCTCCCGATGGAACATTCTATCTCGAACCGCTTGCGGGGACCAGTCCCTGTCCCGTATGGTCGAGCCGGAACCTCGCGAGAAGATCCTGGAGGCGTTCCGCGCCGTTCGCCATGACCTCGGCTTCCTTTGCGACCCCTTCCGACGCTTTCGTCGTTTCGGTGGAGGCGTTGCGGATGGATTCCACCATTTCGACGATACGGACGGTCGCCTTGGAAATCGTGTCCATCGCTCCCGCCATCTGCTCGCCCGAAGCCGCCTGCTCCTCCGCGACGGACGCCAGATTGTGGATGACGTCCACGACCTTGCCGATCGCGACGAGCCCCTCGCCGAGCTTCTTCTGCGAGACTTCCGCGCGTCCCAGCGCGCCGTTCATGATGGTTCCGGATTGCTGCGTCGCGGAGATCGAACTCTGCGCGTGCGACTGAAGCGATCCGATCAGCCGGGAGACCTGCTGCGACGCCTTGGCGGATTCCTCGGCGAGCTTGCGCACTTCGTCGGCGACGACGGCGAAGCCTCGTCCCGCGTCCCCGGCGCGAGCGGCCTCGATCGCCGCGTTGAGGGCGAGGAGGTTGGTCTGGTCCGCGATGGAGGCGATGACGGTGACGAATGAGGAGATCTCTTCGACGGAACCCGCGAGTTCCTGCATCTTTTCGATGCTCTCGCGGGATTTCCCTTCCACCGTGCGGATTTCGGCGATCACCGAACCGACGTTGTCGACCGCGTCCTTCGCCATGACGCCCACGGTCGTCCCGAAGTTCGCCCCCTCGGTTGCGGACTTCGCGGCGGTCTGCGTGCCGGACGCGACTTCCTGAATGCCCGCATTCGTCTGCTGGATCGCCGCGCTGTTGGACTCGGAGAGGTTCGTGACCTCTTCGATGGATCCCTTGACCTCTTCGATGGCGGCGTTCGTCTCCTGCGACAGGGCGGCGAGGTTCTCCGCCCCTCCGGAGATGGCGTCCGCGGTCTGCTTGATGAGCCGCATCGTGTCCGCCTGATTGTCGACCATCCGGGAGAGCGCGTTGCACAACACCGCGATCTCGTCGGAGCCCTCGTAGCAGAAATCGCCGCGGGAGACGGTCAGATCCCCGGCGCCGACGCGCTCCGCGAGTTCGACCGTGCGTTTCAGCGGGCGCGTGATCATTCGCGTGATGACGAATCCGAGGGCGATCGAGAGGATTGCGGCGACGAGCGGAATCGCAATGAGAAGATTGGACGCCAGAGCCGCGTCCCGCGCGTTTTCGGCGTTATCCTGTTCCGCGACCTGGCGGGCGTGATCCCCCATGGCGGCGAAGCGGTCCGCGATGTCCTTCGCCAGCGGGGCGATCGCCTTGGCGTAGAGAACGTAGGCGTCGGCGGATCTGTTCTGGGCGACCAGGTCCAGAACGCCCATACGGCTTTCCTTGTACACGAGCAGCGTCTTTCGTATTTCGGCGAGATTGTCACGCGAAAAGGCGTCAAGCGCCGTCTTCGAGTACGCCTCAAGATTCGCGTAAAACGTTTTGACGGTGGCGTTCATGACGTCGAGGACGCTTTTCTTCTCTTCTTCTTTCGTCGCGAGCATCAGCGTGAGCATCAACTGTTCCATGTGCCGGTTGATGGTGCGGTTCTCCCCGAGGAGCTGGATCGGAACAAGCCGGTTGATGTAGAGATCGGTCGTTGTCGCCGTGCTTTTCCTGTTGAAATAATACCCGGTCGCGCTGACGCCGGCCATCAGCGCGAGCAGGAAGCCGAGCAGCACGAACAGCTTGGTTCCCACGCGCAGTTTGCAGCAGAAATTCATTGCACACCCTCCCTTGTCGGACGTTCTTCTTTTCCGGAATTATTCCGGAAGAAGAGACGGCAGACAAGCTTTACGCCCTAATCGCCGCGATTATGTCCGCAAACGCCGGACTTTTCGCCATTAAACGTCATGACGCGTCTTCATCAGACGGTAATGATTGACGGGCCGTCCCGTTGAGCGGTATTCGAACTCGACGACGATGCGTCCCGTCTGGGTCAGGTGGGCGATGTAGCGGCGCACTGTGGATTGCGAGAGGCCCGTGCGCTTCACGATTCCTTCCGAAGAGAGCGCGCCGGAGTCCCGGAGCGCGTCGAGAACGCTCTGAAGCGTGGCGTCCTGGATGCCCTTCTGCAGGAGGGCTCCGCTGTTTCCCTGCGCAAAGGCGAACACGACGCCGTCCACAAACTCCTGGGTCAGTCTGGAGGCCCGGTCGGCGTCGTCCATGGAGCGCCGGAAGTCCTTGAATCCGGCGAGGGCGGTCGAAAACCGCTCGAACGAATACGGTTTGACGAGATAATCGAGCACGCCGAAGCAGAACGCCTTACGCAGAAATCCGCTCCGGTCGCCGGACGTCAGGACGATGACATCTCCTTCGTATCCCCGGAAGCGCAGTTGTCGCAGCGCTTCCAGTCCGTCCATTCCGGGGAGGAACAGGTCCAGCAGGATCAGGTCGACGCCGCAGCAACGCGTGAAGGTTTCGAGCAGCGTCGCCCCGTCGGAGACCCGTCCCGCGACCTCGAATCCGTCCAGGCAGGAGAGGAATTTCTCGTTGATGGAGAGCACCATCGGATCGTCCTCGCAGAGAAGCACCCGATACCGCATCCTATTCCACCCTTTCCCCTGCGGAGTCCGTCTCTTCCCGCATTGTGCGCGCTATGGCGATCGCCTCGTCGAGACGCGGCATAAGGGCCGAAAGGATCTCTTCGGCCCGATCCGCCCCGTCCTCGACCGCCGCCCGTTCGGCCTGTTCGGCAAGATCCGCGCAGGCGTAGAGGTCCAGATATCCCGCGCTGCCCCGGATCCGGTGACACAGCAGCGCGATCTTTTCGAGATCGTGTTTTTCCCGGGCCTCCTCGAGATCCCGTCGCAGGATGGTGATCCCGGAGAGGAACGTGTCGAGCAATCGCAGGAAGAATTTTTCGTCCCTCCGCAGAACGGATGTCGTCCCGGAGTCCGGGGCGCCGTGCATCCGGAGGGGCCGTTCCTTCAACAGCTCGCGGAGCGTATCGAAGAGCGTCTCCGGCATGACGGGCTTCGACACGTAGGCGTTCATGCCCGCGGCCAGACAGCGTTCGCGGTCTCCGTCCATCGCGTACGCTGTCAGCGCGACGATGAATGTCTTCCGCCCGCGGACGGCGTCGATCTTCCGCAGTCCCTGTCCGGTCTGGAATCCGTCCATTCCCGGGATCTGGATGTCCATGAGGACGAGGTCGTACGGGGCGCGTCCGTGGAGGGCTATGGCTTCCGGTCCCGATGACGCCGTTTCCACCGTCCACGCCGTGTCTTCGAGGTATCCCGAGATGACCGCCTGACCGAACGGATCGTCGTCGACGACGAGAACGCGGAGGCGTTCGTGGAAGACCGAGTCGCAGGGAGGGACGTTTCCGTCGCCTGATACGATCGCGTCCGTGTGTTCCGCGAATGTGCAGCGGACGGAAAATTCGACCCGCGTCCCGCTTCCGGGTTCGCTCGAGATGTCGATGCGCCCTTTCATGGCCTCCGCGAGGCGCTTGCTGATCGCGAGTCCGAGTCCGGTCCCCGAATACTGCTTCGAGGGGGAAACGTCGAGCGGGGAGAAGGGGTTGAACAGCGACGACAGCCTGGCCGGATCGATCCCCGGGCCGGTGTCTTCGACGGCGAATTCCAGGTCCGTGCCGTCGGGGAACGTTTCGCCGGGTTCCACCCGAAGCGATACGCCTCCCGTTTCCGTGAACTTCACGGCGTTGCCGAGGACGTTCAGCAGGATCTGCCGCAGGCGCAGCGGGTCGCAGCGGATCCAGTCGGGCGTCTCCGGGTCCGCGCGCATCGTGAGGCGAAGTCCCTTTCGCGACGCATCGGGGCGGACGATGTCGAGCACCTCCTGCAAGAGCGTGGGCAACAGGAAGACTCGGCCGCGTATGTCCATCCGGCCGGCTTCGATCCGCGAATAGTCGAGAATGTCGCTGACAAGCTCCATCAGGTGCCCGGAGGAGATCTTTATAGCTTCGAGCGCCTTGCGGATTTTGGGGTCTCTCGTATCCCGAAGCGCCAGAATCGTCATGCCGATGATGGCGTTCAGCGGCGTGCGGATCTCGTGGCTTATGTTGGACAGAAACTCCGACTTCGCCGCATTCGCGCGTTCGGCCGCGTCGCGCGACGTTCGGAGCACCTCGCCGAGGATCGCGTTTTCGCGGATCTCCTCCTCCAGCAGGCGGATAGTCCGATTGAGGGCCAGGGTGCGTTCCTGGACGCGCTGTTCCAGCGTTTCGTTGAGTTCGCGGGTCAGGCGTTCGCGTTCGGTCGGTCCCGCGTCCGGCATGCCGTCGGTCGCATCGTCCGGGTCGTTCATGGCGATCGTCTCCCTCCGTCTCCGCCGCGCGCCGGGGAAATGCGGAGAATCTCCGTGTTTCCCGAGCGGAAGACCGTTTCCCCGAGAGAATGCAGCACCGCTTCCTTCATGTTCGGGAAGCGGTTGCGCTCCCGTTCCCCGATGATGAGGTACTCCACGCGGTACGCGTCCAGGATCTTCCGCGCCGCGTCGGGGGAGGCGGCTTCGTAGACGGCGCGAACGTCGGCGCTCCGTTTTTGCGGGATGTCCGCCGAGCCGCGCCAGAGCCATTCGTGCGCGAACCATCCGAGCACGGTGGGAAGCCCGGTCGCCATGGAGACGCGACCGAAGAGCGTGTAGCTGTCCCCGTCGGACTCCAGGACGACCGGAGCCCCCCGGACGTTGTCGTTCAGCCACCTGATCGCGGCACGGTCCTCGGGCGGCAGGAACGCGAGCCCGTCGAGCTTCCTGTAGGTCGCAAGCGTCGGGCGCGCGTAGAAGCCGTTCATCGCCTTCCAGGGGTAGGTCATCGGGAGCACGGCGACGCAGCCGAACAGGAGCGCGAGCGCCCCCTTCTTCCACCCCGACGCAGCAGCGGGAAGGCGGAAGGCCGCATACGCCGATACGAGCGCGAGCAGCATGAACGCGTGATAGGTCAGCTTGAACATCGTGTTCGAGCGGTGGTAGGTGGTTCCGTAGATGTCCTTCACATAGATGAGTTCGGGCAGAAGGACGAGAAGCGCCCCCGCGACCGCGAGGCCGAGGACGAAAAGGTCCTTCGGATTGTGCCGGGTCAGCAGAGCGGCGATGCGCCCCGTCCCGTTGCGGCGCCGGAGAATCGCGACGCTGCGCGCGATCAGGAAGATCAACAGGCATGCGGCGAAGAAGCCCTGATACCCCCAGAGCACGGCGAGCTGCCAGAGCGGACTTCTTGAAAGGGCGGCGTGGACGCCCTGCGTGATGTTGACGAAGCGCAGCGTGAAGGGGAGACTCAAGCCCACGGCGCACGCCGCGACGACAGCGGCGGCGGCGAGCCCCTCGACCGCCGACCGGAGCGTCGGCCGGACCCGGAGCCGCGCGAGGAGCATGCTTCCTGCCGCAACGCCCGTGACGATCGGAAAGTCCCACGAGTTCGTCATCCAGATGACCGACAGGAGCGGCGCGAGAAGCCATTCGACGGGGCTGATCCGGAAGGACCGCAGCGAAGGACCGCGGGGCTGCCCGTGACCGGCTTCGCGCCGGGCGGCGAGGATCGCGGCCAGGCAGCAGGCCAGGGCCGTCAGGACGATGGGGATGTCGAGAACGTGCCCGTGGAGGTCCGAGACGACGAAGGAGTAGACCGGGAATTCGTGGATCGTCCGGTCGTCCGTCTCCTTCGGATAGTAGCCGATGAAGCGCGTGGCGTCGGGGTAGTGGTAGGGTTTGAGTTCCATCGAGACGAGTCCGCGCTCCTTCGCGGCCGGCAGCAGATCGCCGAAGATGAAGCCGTGAAGGTTGCCGCCGAGCGCGAGCAGGCAGGCCGCGAGCAGACCAGCGAGCGTCGCGACGCGCGACCTGTCGGAGGAGAACCGGGCGATCAGGTTCGACCCCAGCGAATAGGCGAGCGTGAACGCGAGCGCGAAGAGCGTCGCCATCATGAGGTTGTAGCCGACCTCGGGGGGGACGCCCGTCAGCCGGATCATGAAGGCCGTCAGGTAGTGGCCGAAGTAGTAGTAGTTGATCGGTTCCCCGGTGAGCCACATGTCGACCGGGGGCATGATGTCCGTCCGCAGCGCCGCGTTGACGAAGCCGAAGTCCATGAATTTCTCGAGCCCTTCGATGTCGGGCCGGAAGCTCCGGACGAACGTCCACCCGACGAGACAGACGAGGAACAGATATTCCGTGGTCAGGACCGTCGACGCGGACGGCAGGGCCGGACGCAGGCGGTCGCGTCGAACGGCCGGGAGCACGGCGAGCGAGAGGAGGCCGAAAAGAGCGACGGAGATGATCGCGGAAGCGCGCGTGAACGGGTACAGTCCGAGGATGGACGCGAGAAAGACAAGGAGCGCGGGAAGCACCCATCCGATCACGCGCGCGAACGGGTACCCCCTGTCGGGAAGGCCGCCCAGGAAAAAGCGCGTGAGCGGCGTCGCGATCGCGCCGAGCAGGACGATCGTCCCCCACCATTTCAGGAAATGCATTCCGTATTCGCTCAGGAAGAGCGACTGCAGGAGCGCCGGGTAGTCCGTCATCGCGCGGCCTCCCCGGAGAGCAGCTTTCGGGCGGCCTCGCGGCCGAGGCGGACGGCGTAGTTCATCCCGCGGTCCTCGGGGTAGATCTGGGGCATTGAGGCGAGGAAGATCCCCCGTCCCCGCGCGGGAGCGAACGGCGGAATCCGTCCGGAGTACCCGCACGGGATCACGGGCTGCGCGTAGCGCTCCCGAGTGACCCGCGCGGCGAGGATCGCCGTCGCGTCGAAACCCGGCGCGAAGCGCGGCAGGACGGCAGTGAACCGTCGGAGAATGTCATCGTCCGTCGCCGAGAAGAGCGGATTCGCGGCGTCGATGTAGCGGCTCAGGTAGACGAGATGGCGTCCGTAGGGCTCCGCGCCGACGAGGTTCGTGTGCTCGATCAGCGCGACGAACGGAATCGCGGGATCGGCGACGGAGATCCAGTAGTGCGGCGTCAGCGGCCGGGAGAGTTCCAGCAGGACGCAGATGTTTCCCTTGTAACGCACGCCGCGGAGCCTTTCGAGGCTTTCGGAAGGAAGCGACGGCGCCGCGTCGGCGAGAAGCGCGGGCGCGGCGGTCCACAGCGCCCGGTCGAAGCGGAGCGTCCGCGCCCCCGTCGCGGGCGAGGAGACCGTCAGCGACGGAGCGCCGGTTTCCGGATCGTTTTCGATCCGTTCGACGGCCGTTTCGGTTTCGATGCGCCCGCCGAGCGCCCGGATGCGTTCCGTCAGCGCGTTGACGAGACGGCCGAAGCCGCCGTCCATATACCCGAGAAGTTCCGACTTCATGCCGGAGGATCGCGTGTGTCCGCGAAGCGCCAGCTTGTTCCAGAGCCACACGGCCGAGACGCCGTCCGCGTCGTCGTCGAATTTCGAGCGCATCAGCGGCTCCCAGACCGTGCGCCACACGTCCTTCCCGGCCGTCCGGAGCACCCACTCCCGCGCCGTTTCGCCTTCCAGGGCGCGCCAGTCGCGCACGCGCTTCGCTCCGAGGACCGACAGTCCGAGACGTATGCGGCCAATGAGGGAGAGGGGAGAGAACCGCAGAAGATCTCCCGGGGTCGTGAATGGGTGCAGCCTGGTCGTGTTTCCGCACGATCCGGGCAGCGCGACCGCGTTGTCGGGCGCATGCCAGCGGATGGCGTCCCCGAGCCCAAGCTCCGACGCAAGGTCCCGGATGTGGGTGTCGCTCGTGAAGATATGCCGGTAGAACGCCTCGACGCGTCCCACGCCGCACGGGATGTCGAACGCCAGTCCCCCGGCGTGCGGCGCGCTTTCGAACAGGGTGACGCCGCACCCCGAGGCGAGCAGATCGCAGGCGGCGGTCAGGCCCGTGATTCCGGCCCCGACGACCGCGACGGTTTGTGTCATAATCGTTCCTCCGCGTCAGGATTGTATTGTCGGACGATGCCTCTGCATCATTCTACAGCAACGCGCGCGGACGGGGCCACGCGGGATTTCGCGAACACGACGCGCCGCCCTGGTCCGCGGCGCCCGGAAAAGCAAAATTCCTTCGCCGCTCCATTGCCGGATCGCTCCTCCTGCCGTAGGATTGATGCGTGCGCTCCCGACAGGAGCCCCGGAGCCGTATTGCGGAAGCGGCTTTCCGGGAGAACGGTCCGCAAGGGGCAGGCACGGAAGGAGACGGTCGCATGATCCTTGTCACCGGCGGCGCCGGATATATCGGAAGCACGGTCAGTCTCGCCCTCATCGAGGCGGGGCATCAGGTCGTCGTCTTCGACGACTTCAGTCGCGGCCATCGCGATCTCGCGTTCGGCGGCGCCCTCGCCGAAGGGGATATCCGCGACCGGAACGCGCTCGACGCTCTTTTCCGGACGCGCCGGATCGACGGCGTCGTCCACTTCGCGGCCCGGTCGCTCGTCGGAGAGTCGATGGATCGGCCCGACGAGTACTTCAGCGTGAACGTCAAGGGAACCATGACGCTGCTCGAGGTCATGAAGGAGCACGCGGTCGCGAACCTGGTCTTCTCCTCGTCGGCGGCCGTCTACGGCGAGCCGGACGTCGCCGTCATCCCGGAGGAGGCCGCGATCCGTCCGACGAACCCGTACGGCGAGAGCAAGGCCTTCGTCGAGACGATGCTCCGGCGCTTTCACGACGCCTTCGGCCTGCGAAGCGTCTCGCTACGGTACTTCAACGCCGCCGGCGCGGACAGCCTCGTCCGGACGGGGGAGCATCACGACCCCGAAACGCACCTCATCCCGATTCTTCTGGATGTCGCACTCGGCCGCCGGGACGGAGCGACGATTTTCGGGACCGACTACCCCACGCCCGACGGGACGTGCGTCCGCGATTACGTCCACGTGACCGATCTCGCGGCGGCGCATGTGCGCGCCCTCGAACGCGTCCTGAAGGGAAAGTGCGGGTGCGAGGCGTACAACCTGGGCAACGGGACGGGATACTCCGTCCGGCAGGTCGTCGATACGGTGCGCGCCGTGACCGGACGCCCGATCCCCGTCGCGGAGGCCGGACGCCGGAGCGGCGACCCCGCCGTCCTCGTCGCGTCGTCGAAGAAGGCCGAGCGCACGCTGAAGTGGAAGCGTTCCTACCCCGGGCTCGAAGAGATCGTCCGGACCGCGTGGATGTGGCATCAGCGCCGCTTCTCGCCGAAGCGCGACGTATTCTCGGACAAACGCCTGAGAGCCACGACGCTTCGCCTGGACGAGGTGGAATGAATGGCGCCGGTCCTCTCGGTCGTCGTTCCGTGCTATAACGAGGAGGAGGTCCTCTCCGAAACGCACAGGCGCCTCTCCGGAACGCTCGGCGAGATGGGCGTTTCGTGGGAGATCGTCTACGTGAACGACGGAAGCCGCGACGGGACGCTCGACATCCTCCGGAAGCTCGCGCAGGACGACGACAGGGTGAAAATGATCTCGTTCTCGCGGAACTTCGGGCACCAGATCGCCGTCTCGGCCGGGATGGACCACGCCTCGGGCGACGCAGTCGTGCTCATCGACGCGGACCTGCAGGACCCGCCCGAGGTCATCGCGGAGATGCTCGCGCTCTGGCGGCAGGGGTATCAGGTGGTGTACGGCCGGCGACGGACGCGCGAGGGGGAGACCGCCTTCAAGCTGGCGACGGCGCGAACGTTCTACCGTATCCTCAACCACCTCTCCGACACGCCGATTCCGCTCGACACGGGGGACTTCCGGCTGATGGACCGCTGCGTGGTCGAGGCCATACAACACATGCCCGAACGCGACCGGTTCCTGCGGGGCATGATCAGCTGGGTGGGGTACCGGCAATGCGCCCTCCCGTACGACCGTGCGAAACGTTTCGCGGGAGAGAGCAAGTACCCGCTCCGGAAGATGATCTCGTTCGCGCTCGACGGCATCCTGTCGTTTTCGACGAAGCCGCTGCGCGTCGCGACGTTCATGGGATTTTCCGCGAGCGCGATGGCGCTTCTCGGCATTCTGTACGCGCTGGTGCTGCGCCTGTTCACGAGCATCTGGGTGAGCGGATGGACGCTCATGTTCATCGCGCTGCTCTTCATGGGCGGCGTCCAGCTCTTGTGCCTCGGAATCATGGGGGAGTACATCGGGCGCATCTACCGCGAGGCGAAGGGACGACCGCTCTATTTCGTCGCCGAGCGCGCGGGGTTCCGCGAAGGAGACGGGACCGGGGCGGAACGCCCCGGCCTGTAAACACGAATACGAGGAAGGGACGGATGGATATGAACGGATATTGGGGACGAGTTCTCGTTGTCGATCTCTCCGAGGAAACGGCGCAGGAGCTGCCGCTTCCCGAGGAGTGGCTGCGCGCGTACGTCGGGTGCGAGGGGCTTGCGGTCAGGCTCTTCCGGTACATGGCGGATCCGATGGTTCCTGCGGCTGAGGCGGACAATCCGGTGGTCTTCGCGGCGGGGCCGCTGACGGGCGCGCCGTTCGACGGCTGCGACCGGGGGGCCGCCGTCTTCCGGATGCCGGACGGCGCCGGAATCGGAACGGTGCGCCTCGAAGGGGCCTTCCCCGTCGCGCTCAAGAAGAGCGGATTCGACGCGATCGTCGTCATGGGGGCGTCGGAAGACCCGTCGCTGCTTTCCGTCGACGACGAGGACGGGGCGCAGGTCGTCGACGCAGCCGACCTCTGGAATTCGGACGCGGAAGAGACGGAAGACGCCGTCTCCGGGACGCTCGAAGGCGACGGGTACGGCGTCTTCGCGATCGGGGACGCGGAGGGGGAGGACGAGCTGTCGCCCTTCGAGTCGGTGCTCGCGGAGAAGCGTCTGAAGGCCGTCGTCGTCCAGGGGACGGCGGAACCCGAATTCGCGGATCCGAAGGCCATGAAACGCCTCGGCGACGCGGACGCCGGGGAGGAGGACGTCGCGTTCCCGTGGACGACGGGAGCGGCCGGAAATCCGGACGCCCGGATGGCCGGGATCCTCTCGGCCGCGCTCGGCCGGCAGTTTCCTGAAGAAGAGCTGAAGGCGGCCGCGGAGCGCGTCTCGACGCTCTCCCGCGCCGTCGACGCGGCGTTCGGAAACGACGCCGACGCGGAGCCGATCCCCGCTGAAACGCTGCTCCGGCTCCGGCTTGAGTGGCTCCTGTGACGCGATGACGCGACCGGGGGCCGGGAATGAAAAACGTTCCCGGCCCCCGGATTCGTCTCTCGCGCCTACGCCGTTCTTCCCGCCAGACGGAGCGCCGCGTCGAGCATGATGTCGGCCCCCTTCGCGATGTCCGCGTAGTCCGTCCATTCTTCGGGGCAGTGGCTGCGTCCGCCCCGGCTCGGGACGAAGACCATTCCGACCGGCGCGAGCCGCGACATGACCATCGCGTCGTGTCCCGCGCCGCTGACCATTCTCCGGGCGCTGTAGCCGCGACTGCGCGCCGACGCTTCGAGAGCGTCGACGATCTCCGGATGCATCGAGACGGGAGGGATCAGGACCTTTTCGTCCATTCGCCATCCGAGTCCGTCGCGAGCGGCGATGCGCTCCATGAGCGCCTTCATGTCCGCAATGACGCGCGTCATGCGGGATTCGTCGAACGAGCGGATGTCCATCGTGAAGGTTGCGGTCTCGGGGACTATGTTCGAACCGCCCGGCGAGACGGTCATCTTCCCGACGGTGCCGACCGTCCCCTCCCCTTCCCGCCGCGCGGCCGCCTGCAGCGCGAGGACGACCTCCGCGGCTGCGGCCAGGGCGTCCTTCCGGAGCGTCATCGGCGTCGATCCAGCGTGATCGGCGCGTCCCGTGAACTTCGCTTCGAACTGGCTCACGCCGACGATCGCGCTCACGATGCCGAGGTCGGTTCCTTCGCTCTCGAGAACGGGGCCCTGCTCGATGTGAAGCTCGAGGAAGGCGGCGATCGATCCCGGTTCCCGCCGCGCGGTCGTGAACCGTTCCGGGGCGAAACCGAAGTTGCGGAGCACCGAGCGCAGCGTCCTGCCGTCCCGGTCGGTGAATGTGTCGAGATGCGCCTCCCCGAGAAGCCCCGTCATCGCGCGGCTTCCGTAGAGGCCGCACGCGAAGCGCGCCCCCTCTTCCTCGATGAGAGCCGCGAACTCCATCGGGCGTTCCGTCGTGATTCGCTCGTCGCGCAGAATCCGCGCGATTTCGAGGGCCGTCGAGACGCCCGCGTCGCCGTCGAACGCCCCCCCGTTCGGGACGGAGTCGAAGTGCGATCCGACCATGACCGGCGGAGCGTCGTTCCTCCGTCCGTCGCGTCGTCCGAAGAGATTCCCCGCGCCGTCTTCGTATGGACGCAGTCCCGCATCTTCCATTTCGCGCCGGATATAGGCGCGCGCCTTCCGGTCCTCTTCCGAAAAGCTGTAGCGCGTCACGCCCGCGCCCGGGGCGGCGGTGAAGGCCGCCAGTTGTTCGATGTCCTTCCGGATTCTCTCGATACGTGTCTGCATTGCGATAGACCCTCCTTTACGGTTTCAGCGCTTGTCCCTACGCGTCGTCCTTCCGGATCCTGATGATCTTCTCGTCCCCGTCGTCGGGGGCGAGCGAAAACTCCAGGGGCGGCAGCAGAAACGGCTTGTACGGCCCGAGGTGCGTGATGTATTTCACGGCCTCGCGCAGCGCATCGTAGAGCATCGCAGGGGCGAGCGTCCCCACGGCGCGGCGCGTTGCCTCCCGGGAGCGCTCCTCTCCCTGCCACGCGAAGACGCCGACGGCGACGAGCGAGAATTCATACAGGAACGTCGGCGTGTCGGGCGGGTTCTTCTCCGAATGGACGTCCACCTGGACGAGCCACTTCGCGGGCGTCTCCTCGAGTTCTTCGGCCTTGACGGCGAAGTGTCCCATTCCCGGCGGTTTGAGTCCCGGGGCCACGTTCCCCGGAAAGGCGCGATACTCCAGCGCGGGGAAAAAGACGTTCTCCAAGCGAAGGTGACTGTTCTGCGGCCTGATGTTCAGCTCCATGACGGATGCTCCTTTCTGTCGCCCGGTCAGGGGGAGGGGGGCTTCCGGAAGAACGCGCCGATGCCGTCCTTCTGGAGATCGTCGATGACCAGGGAGTCCGCGGCGCCGTTGCGCAGCGTGAATCGCACGCGTCCCGCATCGGGGTCGAAGTCCGGCACGCTCATGACGAATTCGTCCCGGTCCCTGTGGCGGAAGATGAACCGGATCCGGTCCGGCCCCATCGTTCCGGTCAGGACGTCGCCCGAGGCGAGCAGCGTGATGCTTCCGAAGACCGGATTGTCGTACGTCCCTTCGTAGACGTCGAGCGGCATCGGCGGCACCGGGGAATCGGGGGGGATGTCCCCGAAGGTCGACCGGGCCCTTCGCGCCTCGTCGAGCGCCTCCCTGTTCCAGTCGCGCAGCGGGGTCGTCCCGCAATAGAGGTCCACGAACCGCTTTGCGATCGCCTCGGGCGCGGACGTATCCGAAAGATTCGTCAGGACGGTGATCCCGAGCCCGATCTCGGGCACGAGCATGACGACCGAAGAAATTCCGCTCGTCGCTCCGTTGTGCCAGAGAAGCTGGTACGGACGGTGCTCGCTCCGGACCCACCCCATGCAGTAGGAACCGGACGCGGCGATCGGGGTCCGCGGGGCGTGCGTGTAGTCCAGGTTCTTCTCCGAGACCAGGCGTTTGCCCTCGAAGATTCCGCCCGCGAGCTGGAACCGCATCCATTTCGTCATGTCCGAAGCCGTGGATGCGATGCCGCCGGCCGGACCGTAGACGTACACCCATTTCATGAACGGCCAGTCCATCGGAAGCGCCCGGATGCCCGCATTCTCCCTGCGGTGCAGCCAGGCGACGTTCGACGCGCCGTGAAGGCCTTTTGCGCGGCGCTGCTCTCCTTCATTCCGAGCGGGTCGAGAATCCGCGCTTTCAGCGTGTCCTCCCAGCTTCTGTCGGAATACTTCTCAACGAGAAGCCCCGCGACGACGAACAGGTTGTTCACGTAGGCGAATTCGGACCGGAAGCTCGACACGGGCCGGATGAACCGCAGCGACCGGAGAATGTGCGCGCGGTCGAAGCCGAGCAGGGGGAGGAAGTCCGCGGCGTAGGGAGACATCCCGCTTCGCTGCGCCATGAGGTCGAAGACGCGGAACTCCCGCGTCACCCACGGATCGAACATCGAGAAATCCGGAAGATGCTCCGTCACCGGGTCGGTCCACGCGATCTTCTTCCGGTCGACAAGCATGGCGACGAGCGTCGCCGTGAAGGATTTGGAAACGGAACCGATCTGAAAGAGCGTGTGTTCGTCCGCCGGCTGCGTCGAGCCCAGCTTCCGGACGCCGAAGCCCTTTGCGAGGAGCACCCTGTCGCCGCGGACGATGGAGATCGCCATTCCGGGAATCTCCCAGTCCTTCATGGCCCGGACCGCATACCCCTCGAATTCGACGAGAAGTTCCGACAGCCGTTCGTCCGAAGGCGCCTCGAAGGCGACCGCTCCGGACGGGCCGGACAGGAGCGCGAGAAGGGTCGCCGCGGCGAGGATCAGTTTGTTCATGAGAAGCCTCCCTTTCGGAATTTCGGCGCCGAGCGCACACGGACATGGTATCACGTCCCGGGGGCGCCGCAAGCGAACGGATCCATTGACGCATCCGTCGCACGGACGCACGAATTCCGTTACACCACTGTGGTATGCTGTCTTCATGAACGGAACGGGAATCACCTCATACCGAACGGTCTTTCTTTCGGACATCCATCTCGGAACGCGCTGGTGCCGGGCGAAGGAGCTGTGCGCGTTTCTTTCGGCGATACGGTGCGAACGGCTCTACCTCGTGGGCGACATCATCGACGGCTGGAAGCTCGGGAGGCGCCCCAAATGGCGGCGCGCGCACGACGATGTCCTGCGATGGCTGCTGAGAATGTCGAAGCGCATGGAGATCGTCTACATTCCGGGAAACCACGATACGTTCATGGACGCGTTCGACGGAAAACGCTTCGGGAGCATAAGCGTCCGGAAGGAAGCCGTCCACGAGAACGCGGACGGCCGGAGCTTCCTTGTCGTCCACGGGGATGAGTTCGATGCGGCCGTGCGGCGCCGGAAGTGGCTCGCGTGGTTCGGCGACCGGGCCTACCGCGCGACGCAGTGGATGAACGCGCTGCTCAACGCCATTCGTTCGTTCCTGGGTTTTGGCTACTGGTCCCTCTCGCAGTTCCTCAAGCAGAAGGTCAAGCGCGCGGTGATGCGCACCGGGCGCTTCGATGATGTCCTGGTCCGCTCGGCGTTGCGGCGCGGCGTCGACGGCGTCGTCTGCGGGCACATCCACAACCCGGTGATCCGAAACCTGCGCGGACTCGTGTATGCGAACTGCGGCGACTGGATCGAGAACTGTTCGGCGCTCGTAGAGCACTTCGACGGATCGATCGAGGTCGTCCGGTGGGGCCGGGAGCGAATAGCTCCGTGCGGGGACGTTGCGCCCGCGAGCGCGTCGTCCGCGGCTCGAAACGACCCTTCCGTCCCGGGGTAGGGGGAAGCGCGAAAAGCCTCCGGGAACCTTTCGGAGACGGATCGGCGACTCCCTGAACCCGGAACGCGCCACGCATCCCTCCGTCGCTTCCGGAGGAAACGGGGCGTTGTCTGAATGCGACGCAGCCCCGTTTGCGCTTCCTCCCTACATCCCGATGACTCCGATATGCCGCATCCACCGGAGAACGGCTTCCGCGAGCGCGATGCGCCCCGAATCGAAGCCGTGTTCCTCGTCGAAAAGCTCCTCCGAGACGTGCGCTCCGTGCGAGGCGAGCGCGGCGACGAGCGGCCGGTGATGGTGCTCCGGGATGGAAGCGCTGTCGCGGAGCGCGCAGACAAGCAGGACGTCCTTTCCCGCGAGGGCGGGCGCGTGTTCGCAGATGTCCCACGAAGCGCCTCGGCGTTCGACCTCCCGCAGAAGGATGTCGTCGCTCGTTCCCTTGAGCGGAAGGACGCAGCCCCGGAACATCTCGCGGATGCCGTACGGATCCCCCGCGCCTTTCTTCAGGAGCGCGGCGACCGCTCCGAGGTTGTAGCCGGCGATGGAGCACGCGCTGCGGATCGCCGGATCCCCGGCGGCCGTCATCAGGGCGGCGAAGCCGCCGAGACTGTGCCCCATGATCACGAAACGCTCCGGATCGATGCGGAGCCGCGTTCGCCATTCGGCCGTCCGGAGCAGGCCGACGACAGAGCGGACGTCTTCGAGAACGTGCTCGAAGGCGTAGTCCCCATCGCTCGCCCAGCATCCGCGGTAGTGGAACTGCACGACGGCGCAGCTCGCGCGCCGGAGCGTCTGGGCGAGATCCAGGTTCTTCTCGTTGCCGGGGAAGCCGTGAAGGAGCAGGACGCACGGGTGCGGCCCTTCGCCGGACGGAAGGTAGGCGATGCCGTAGAGGTGCTGTTCTCCGGTTTCGGGCGCGTACGTGACGCGGAAATCGCAGGCCTCCATTCTCGCCGGGAAGAGGGGATCCTTCGCCGGATCCTCCCGGATGGGGTCGTAACGGTCGTGGGACATCGCAACAGCTCCTTTCCGATTTGTTTCGGCGCGGCTCGAAGCGGCGCATCACAGCGGCGGAATGCGTCGAACCATTCCGTCCGGATGATTATAGTACCGCGCGGGCGCTTTGAAGCGCCGCATCTCCACGTTGCCCGGATTCCGTTCTGACGCTATGATGCTTCCTGTGGAAAACAGCGGCGATGACGGCGAAGGAGGACGGATTCTTCCGGGCCGGTATTTCCTTTGGGAAAGGGGCTGTTCAGAACATGATCGACTGGGAAGCAATCGAAAAGGAAGCGATTCGCATCCGGCGGGACCTTCACACATACCCGGAAAGCGGATGGCTGGAGTTCCGGACGACGTCCGTCGCGGCGTCGATGCTTGAGAGCCTGGGGTACGAGGTCCGCACGGGGCTCGATGTGATCGAGCCGAAATCCGTGATGGGACGCGCTCCGCAGGATGTGATCGAACGCAACATCGCCCGGGCGCTGGAGCAGGGGGCGGATCCGAAATGGATCGAACGCATGGACGGCTACACGGGCGCGCTCGGGATTCTGGACACGGGGCGACCCGGTCCGACCGTGGCCTTCCGGTTCGACATCGACTGCGTGGATGTCGCGGAGACGCAGGATCCGGATCACCGGCCCCGGAAAGAGGGGTTCGCGTCCGTGAACCCGGGCTGGATGCACGCCTGCGGGCACGACGCGCACACGGCCATGGGGCTGATGCTCGCGCGCGTGCTGATGGAGGAGAAGGACGAACTTTGCGGGAAGATCCTGATTATCTTTCAGCCCGCCGAAGAGGGGGTCCGCGGCGCGCCCGCCATGGTGGACCGGGGAATTCTGCTCGACGTCGATGCGCTCGTCGCGATCCACATCGGCGGCGGAATCCCGTCCGGAACGGTCACGACGGGGTGTCACGGCTTCCTGTGCACGACGAAGTTCGACGTGACCTATACGGGCGTCTCGACGCACGCGGCCGGCTCCCCGCAGGAGGGGCGCAACGCGCTGCTCGCGGCGGCCACGGCGGCCCTGAATCTTCACGCCATCGCGCCGCACAGCGACGGGCGCACGCGCATCAACGTCGGCGTCCTGAACGCGGGAACGGGCCGGAACGTCATCCCTGGCGTCGCCTACATGAAGGCCGAGACCCGGGGGGACAACGACGAGGTCGCCTCCTACGTGTACGACCGCGCGATGGCCGTCGTGAAGGGCAGCGCCGAGGTCTACGGCGTCCGTTGCGAGGTCGTCAAGACCGGAGCCGCCATCTCGGCGGACAGCAACTTCGTCCTGCGGGAGATCATCCGCGACGCGCTCCAGGGGATCCCCGGAATCACGAACCTTCAGATGGACGGAGACGCGCTCGGCAGCGACGACGCGACGTGGATGATGCGGGCGGTTCAGGACCGCGGCGGCGTCGCGACCTATATGCGCCTTGGGTCCAACACGGGCGTCGGGCATCACAACGATCATTTCGACGTCGACGAGGCGACGCTCGTGACGGGTGTCCGGTGCCTCGAAGCGATCGTGCGCAGGGGAGCGCGGTTCCTTCACAGGAAGGGATAACGGCGCGACGGAAGCGTTGCGGCCGGAAGCGGGGGAGTAAAGATGTCGGATCGAAAACAGGGGGCGCCTCGGGCGCTGCTGCTTCGAAAGGGCGCCGGAGACGGCGGAGACGAGGCGCGGCGGGAGCGTCCGGAGGCGCACGGCGAGGTCGTCGCGTGGGAGGTTCTCGTCCCGATCGTGACGAACCCGTGCATCATCGGGGACGTTGTGATGTTCTCGTGCATGGCGTTCGCCTTTCCTGCGGCCGTGATTCCGGTCGCAGCGAACTTCCTCGGGTATGCTCCGACGCGTCCGGGACTGTTGGCGTTCTTCGGGCTGCTCGGGATCATCATCGGGGCCTTCGACGCAGCCTATCTGCTCTTCTCGCTTCTCGGGCTGCAGAACCGCTTCGTCGCCCGCTTCGTCCTGAACAACAAGGGGGTCTCGATGGAGAACGGGCGTCTCGAACGGGGATCGTCGCTCGGGCTGTCTTTCGGGCAGGCGCTCTCCGTACGGATGTTTCCGCTCCCTGCGGGCGTCAGGGTAGGGTACAAGACATCCAAGTGGCTTCCCTGGGATCGTTTCCGGAAGGCGGTCGCCCATGACGGGATCGGCGTCGTCTCCCTTTCGTCGGGACTGCTTCCGCTGATCCGGCTCTATTGCGCCGACGAGGCGACGTTCCGGAAGGCGGCCGCCTTCGCGGCCGACCGGATCGAACGGACGCGAAAACGCGCGTGAGCGGGCGAACGCGGCTCTTTCCGCTCCGCCGGGAACGCTCGTACAAAAACGCCCCTTGCGCGTGGTTCGCGCAGGGGGCGTTGTCGTCTCGACGATATCGTGTCGCGGGATTCCCGTTCCGTTCGTTCCCGGGCGAATCAGGCGCCCGCGCCGACCCCCCGGAACATGAAGTACGCGGCTCCGGCCATGCACAGTCCCGCCCAGACGAAATCCATCGTTACGCGTTCGCGCATGTACAGGACGCTGAAGCCAGCGAAGACGCACATCGTGATGACTTCCTGCATGACCTTGAGCTGTCCGAGGGAAAAGAAGGAGTTCCCGATGCGGTTTGCGGGAACCTGGAGGCAGTATTCGAGGAAGGCGACGCCCCAACTCACGAGAATGGCGATGATGATCGGTTTGGAGCGCATATCCTTGAGGTGCCCGTACCACGCGTAGGTCATGAAGATATTCGAGAAAACGAGGAGCACGATCGGCAAAACCCGCTGCACAGCTATCACTCTCTTCCGGAAAATACGGTCCGGCGGGACGGCCGGATTCGTTCCGCGCGTCCGTTCGGATCGCGCAGAAACGTATGATATCAAAAAGGAACGTCCGGCAGAAGGCCCGGAACGATGTCTTCGGGAAAGTCGCTTTTCACATTCCGGCGCGGAAAAAACGATTTGTGTGTTCCGCTGAATAGAACGCATTGCCGTTCCGTGACGATTCTCCGAATTCTCTGCTACAATGCTGGTGCACAAACCAACATGCCAGGGGAGGGGTCGTCGTGCGAGCCATTGAAGCAACAAGACCCGGGGAACTCCGGGTCGTCGATCGGGAGCCGCCCCGTGAGCCGCAGGCGGGACACGTTCTCGTCCGTATTCGCGCGATGGGAATCTGCGGATCGGATATCCATATCCTTCACGGACAGAATCCCTTCGCCACGTATCCCCGGATCATCGGGCACGAAGCCGCAGGAGAGGTCCTCGCCGTCGCGTCCGACGTGACGGCCGTATCGCCTGGAGACAGGGTCGTCGTCGATCCCGTCATCTCCTGCGGCGAGTGCCCCGCGTGCCGGATCGGCCGTCAGAACGTCTGCTCGCGTTTGCAGGTCCGGGGCGTCCACACGGACGGAATGGCGCGCGAACAGCTGCTGCTTCCCGCGTCCTGCCTTCACGTCTTCCGGAAGGACCTCCCGTTCGAGACGGCCGTCCTCTGCGAGCCGTTCACGATCGCGGCGGAGACGCTCTGGCGCGGCCGCGTGACCGGCGCGGATACGCTGTTGCTCTTCGGCGCCGGGCCGATCGGGCAGGTGATCCTTCAGGGGGCGCGGCGCCTCGGAGCGAAGGTTCTCGTGACGGATATCGTTCCGGAGCGCCTCGATCTCGCGAAGTGCATGGGGGCGTCGGACGCGTTCGATTCCTCGAAAGAGGGGCTTCGCGAATGGGTGCGCTCCTCGACCGGCGGGGTCGGACCGTCGGTGACCGTCGACGCCGTCGGACGGGCGGATATTTTCGAGCTGGCGGTCGAGATGGCCGCCCCGGCCGGCCGGATCGTCGTTCTGGGCTTCGGCCCGGAGCCGTCGCGGATCGCCGAGAGGTCGATCACGGCCAGGGAGCTTGATATCCTGGGGTCCCGGCTTCACAACGACAAGTTTCCGGAAGCGCTCGGCTGGATCGAACGGGGAGAGGTGAACCCGCGCGCCCTCGTTTCGCACACCTTCCGGATGGAGGAAGTCGAAAAGGCGATCGATCTGATCGAGCACGCTCCGCGCGAGACGTGCAAGGTAATCCTGACGTTCTGACGCATCGGACGTCCTTTGCGAGGCAATCCCCCCGCCCGAAGGGCGGGGCATTCGAAGGAGGGAACAGGATGAAGAAACTGGGTATCGTACTGCTTGCGCTTTCCGTTTTCGTTTCGTTCGCGTCCGCGGCGTTGGCGGCCGACAAGATCGTCCTCAAGTTCGGACATCTTGCCGATGAGAAGAACACCTGGCATCTCGGCGCCCTGAAGTTCAAGGAACTCGTCGAGAAGAATTCCGGCGGCCGTATCGAAGTCAAGATCTACCCGAACGAGCAGCTCGGCAAGGAAAAGGATCTCGTGACCTCCATCCAGACCGGAACGGCGGATATGGGAATCTTCGGCGAGACCCTGACCACGTTCGGCGCGGACAAGACCATCTTCATGGCGACCCCCTACCTGCTTCGGGACGCCGCGCATCTTCACAAGGTCGCCGGCGGCGAGATGGGCAAGGAGATCGAGGCCCAGGTTCTCGAAAAGGCGAAGCTCCGGGTGCTCGGCTACATGGAGCGCGGTCCCCGCGAACTGACCTCCAGCCGCGCCGTGAAGACCCCCGACGATCTGAAGGGCATGAAGATCCGCCTTCCGAACGTCCCGATCTTCCTCGCGGCGTGGGAAGCCCTCGGCGCGAAGCCGATCCCGATGGCGTTCTCCGAGGTGTTCACGAGCCTGCAGCAGGGGACCATCGAGGGACAGGAGAACCCGTACGCGCTGATCGCGAGCGCGCACTTCTACGAGGTCCAGAAGTACCTCAACAAGACATCCCACGTGCGCGGCTGGATCTATGTCTGCATCGGCGAGAAGCGTTTCGCGTCCCTGCCCGATGACCTCAAGAAGGTCGTCCTCGATGCGGGCAAGGAGATGCAGGCGTACGAGAACAAGCTCTTCCTCGAAGAGGAGGGCAAACTCGAAAAGCTCCTGAAGGAAAAGATGACGTTCGTCGACGTCGATCAGGCGGCGTTCGCGAAAATCGCGAGCGAAGCGGTCCTGAAGAATCTGAACGACAGCCAGAAAGAGATGTACAAGAAGATCCAGGCAGTGAAATAGCGAAACGGACGCCGCGGGCGCCGCGATACGGCGGCGCCCGCGGTCGTTGCGGGAGGTGCGAATGTTCGTGAAATCCCTGAAGAATTTTTGCGAAGGAATCCTGAAAATGGGAAGCATTGCGAGCCTGGCGGGCATGGTGAGCGTCGTCATGCTTCAGGTCGTCGCCCGGCTCTTCTTCCCGAAGGTTCCGACATGGACGGAAGAGGTGTCCCGTCTGATGCTGCTCTACACCGTCGGTTTTTCGGCCGGCCTCGCGGTCAAGGAAAAGGCCTACGTGAATGTCGATATTCTGACATCCCGGTTCCCGGCGAAGGTGAACGCGATTCTCGGGATCCTCATCGACCTGGTGCTCGCCGTCTTTTTCGGGACCGTCACCAGGGAGGCGTGGTCCGTCGTCATCGCCGTCGAGGGACAGACGTCGGCGGCTCTGCTGATGCCCATGAGCGTCTTCTATTTCAGCATGTTTCTCGCGTCCCTGACGCTGACGGTCTATCTCATCGGCGCCGTCGCCGGTGCGGTCCGGACGTTCGGTCCGCGAAAAGAAGCCGGAACGGAGGCCGTCAAGCCATGATCCTTACGATGTTCGCGATTTTCTTTCTCACTATGCTGATCGGTTTCCCGATCGCCTTCTGTCTCGGGCTTTCCTCCGCGTTCTACCTCATCATTGCGGATATCCCGCTCAACATCATCCCGCAGCGGATGTTCAGCGGCATCGACTCGTTCGTCATCCTCTGCGTTCCCGGCTTCATCCTCGCCGGCAACCTCATGAACGTCGGCGGAATCACCGAACGGATCATCGACTTTTCGAACGCTCTCGTCGGCAGGATCCGGGGAGGACTCTCGCTGGCCAACATAGCGGCAAGCGTCTTCTTCGCGGGAATATCGGGCACGGCCGCGGCGGATACCGCGAGCATCGGCGCCATCCTGATCCCGGCCATGAAGAAGGCGGGATATGAGGCGGACTTCTCGTGCGCGGTCACTGCGGCGTCCTCAATGTGCGGTCCGATCATACCGCCGAGCCTTCCGATGATCGTCGCGGGAACGGTCGCCGGCCTTTCGGTGAGCAAGCTCTTTATGGCGGGAGTCATCCCGGGGCTTCTCCTGGGACTCGCGCTCGGCATCGTCTCCTACTACATTTCGAGGAAGCGCAACCATCCGAAGGAGCCCCCGATGTCGCTGAAGCAGTTCTTCATGTCCATCTGGAACGCGATCTGGGCGCTGCTGCTCATCGTCCTCATCTTCGTCGGAATCGCGAACGGGTTCTTTACCCCGACCGAAGCGGCGATGGTTGCGGTCGTGTACGCGATCGTGATCGGCGTCTTCGTCTACCGGAATCTCGGCTGGAAGGATCTCGTCAAGATCTTTCTCGACACGGCGATCACGACGTCGTCGCTGATGATGCTCGTCGGCCTCGCGAACCTGTTCGCGTGGATCCTCACGATCGAGCAGGTGCCGCAGATGGTCGCCGAGTGGATGCTCGATCTGACGCGGAACAAGATTCTGATATTGATTCTCATCAACCTCCTGTTGCTTTTCGTAGGAACGTTCATGGAGACGATCGCGGCCGTGATGATCCTGATGCCGATCCTTCTCAAGGTCGCTCTCGAAGTGGGAGTCGATCCGATCCAGTTCACCGTCATGTGCGTTTTCAACCTGGTCATCGGACTCAATACGCCTCCCGTCGGCGTCTGCCTGTTCATCGCCTCGGGCATCGGGAAGGTCTCGATCATGGATATCACGAAGGCGCTCCTGCCCTTCCTGGCGGCGAGTCTGGTCGTCCTGGGGCTCGTGACCTACGTGCCGCAGGTCACGCTCTTCCTGCCGAATCTTCTTCTCGGGAAGTAGCGTCGGCGCGATTCGCATTCCCGCTCTTCCGCGCGTTCGGGAGAGCGGGAGCATCGATCGTCTTCGGAAAATAATCATCGGACCCAAAAGGGTCAGGGAGGCGTGAAACAGAATGACAAGTCCGTATTCGCTTGAAGGAAAACGCATTCTCGTCACAGGGGGCGGCCAGGGCATCGGCCTCGCGATTTCGCACGCGATCGTGGACGCGGGCGGATTCGCGGTCCTTTCCGGCCGCCACGAAGAGACGCTCGCGGCGGCGTGCAGGGATCTCGGGGAACGAAGCTCCTTTCTGGTCGGCGACGTGTCCGACCTGCCGTCGATCCCCGCGTTCGTCGCGAAGGTCGAAGAACAGGGGCCGCTCTGGGGGCTCGTGAACAACGCCGGGCGCAATCTCAAGAAGGATGTCGTCGATACGTCGGACGAGGAATTCCTCGCCGTGCTGCAGATCAACCTTCTCGGCGCGTTCGCGATGACGCGCGAGGTCGGGAAGCGCCTTCTCGCGCGCGGAGAGGGGAGCATCCTGTTCGTCGCGTCGATGACGTCGCTGTTCGGCATCCCGAAAGTCTGCGCGTATACGGCGTCCAAGGCGGCCGTCGCGGGACTCGCGAAGCAGATCGCCACGGAGTTCTCACCCAAGGGCGTGACCGTCAACGCGGTCGCTCCGGGGTTCATCGACACGGCGATGTCGCGGAAGGCGTTCGATGGCGATCCGAACCGGAGGGCGAAGGTCATCTCGAGAACCCCGATGGATCGTCTCGGGACGCCCGAAGAGGTCGGCATGGCCGCAGCGTTCCTGCTCTCGCCGGCCGCGCGCTACCTGACGGGCGTCGTGCTCCCCGTCGACGGCGGAACGAGCATCGGCTTCTGATCGGAACGGAACGATTTTTTTCGGGAATTTCCGGAGAGGAGAAGAGTCATGGTGCAGTTTTCGTTCCGCTGGTACGGCGACGACGATCCGGTGACGCTGGAGCGGATCGGACAGATCCCGGTTGTGAAGGGCATCGTCGGGGCGCTGTTCGACATCCCGCCCGGCCGGGTCTGGCCGCTCGACCGTCTTCAGGCGCTCCGCAAGACCGTCGAGGACAAGGGGTTCGCTCTGACGGCCGTCGAAAGCATTCCCGTTCATGAGGACATCAAGCTCGGGCTCAGGACGCGGGACGCCTATATCGACGCCTATTGCGAGAGCATCCGCAATATGGGCAGGGCCGGCGTCCCCGTGTTGTGCTACAACTTCATGCCGCTGTTCGACTGGGTCCGGACGGACCTGGCCATGCGACTTCCCGACGGGTCGACGTGCCTTTCCTACGACGACGCCGCGATCGCGGGACTGAACCTGTTTTCGTGGGGCAAATCGCTTCCGGCGTGGATCTTCTCCTACGGCGAGGAGGAAATGCCCCGGCTCGTGGACGCGTACAGGGATATGGGCGAAGAGGGCGTGTGGGACAACCTCCGCGTCTTCCTGGAGCGCGTGGTCCCCGTCGCGGAGGAGGCGGGCGTCCGCATGGGCGTCCATCCTGACGATCCGCCCTGGTCGGTGTTCGGGGTCCCGAGGATCATCACGGGCGAAGCCGCGCTCGAACGCATGCTTTCGCTGGTCGATAGCCCGAACAACGGGCTCTCGCTCTGTTCGGGGTCGTTCGGGGTCAGCCGCGAGAACGACATCCCGCGGATCGTCCGAAGGTTCGGCAAGCGCATCCATTTCGCGCACGTCCGCAACGTGAAAATCCTCGACGGGCGCAACTTTCACGAGAGCGCGCATCCGAGCGCCTGCGGATCGCTCGACATCTACGAAATCCTGAAGGCCTACCACGACGTCGGCTTCTCCGGACCAATGCGTCCCGACCACGGCCGAATGATCTGGGGCGAGACGGGGAAACCCGGGTACGGCCTGTACGACCGGGCGCTCGCGGTCATGTACCTCGCCGGGCTCTGGGAGGCCATCGAAAAGGAATCGCGCATCTGAACCGAACGATGACCGGCGGAAACGCGGCCATGGGGCGTTCGTCGCCGGACATCGTTCGGTTCGGGCCGGGAATGATGTATGATATGAGCGAAGCGGCGGCGTCTCCGGATTCTCGGAGGCGCCGCGCCGCATGTGAGGAAGGAGTTCGATCGTTCGTGAAACGGCCCGTAGAACCCAAGGATATCCTGAATTTCCGTTTTCTGTCGCGCCCCCTCTTTTCCCCCGACGGGACGAGGATCGCGTTCTTCGTCCACAAGGGAGACCTCGAGACGAACCGCTATGCGTCCGATATCTGGCTGTGCGATCCGGAGCGGGGTGAAACCCGCCGTCTGACGACCTCCGGCAGGGAGAAGTTCTTCTGCTGGAGCGGCGACGGATCGGAGCTTCTCATCGCGAGCGATCGCGAGGAGACGCCGAAGGGACGGACGCGGTTCTATGCGATGTCGCCCGATGGAGGGGAGGCGCGCTTTCTGTGCGCCGTCGCCCGCGACGTGACGTCCATCCGCGCGCTCGATGCGACGCGAGCGCTGGTTCTCGCGGTCTTCGAGCCCGAATACGACAATCCCGAACAGGCGGACTACATGGTGTTCGAGTCGATCCCGTTCTGCTCGAACGGCAAGGGATTCACGGGCGGACGGAAGACCGCGCTGTGCCTGTGCGACCTGACGAGCGGCGCGCTGAAGCGCCTGACGCCCGAGGACATGGATGTCGAGCGCTACCGGCTCTCTCCCGACGGGACGCGCGTTCTGGCCGTCGGCCCCGTATTCCGGGACGTCCGAACGCTGCGGAACACGGTCCTCGAGATCGGGCTGAACGACGGGACGAGCCGCGTCCTGCTCGACGGCGACAAGGCGGGCTTCGCCTGCAAGTGCGTAGACTACGCCCCCTGGCTGGAAAACGGGGAGGATATCCTCGTTTTGGGAAGCGATCTCGCCACGTACGGCGTCAACGAGAACGCAAAATTCCATGCCCTGTGGGACGGCAAACTGACCTGCATCACGCCGGAACTCGACAGGGGGCTTCGGAACTCCGTCGCGTCGGATTGCCGCTACGGCTGCGCCGACCTGAACCTCAGCTTTTTCCGGGGCGCGGGCAAGGCGTGGTTTGTGTCCGCCGAGGGGTATCGTTCCGTGCTCGAGCGTGTCGATGCGGCCGGAACGATCGAATGGATCACAAAGACCCTTTCGACGGTCGACGACTACGACGTGAGCGGCGAGAGGGCCGCCGTGGTCGGAATGCAGGGGAATGACCTCGAAGAACTCTACCTCGTGGACGCGGACGGGGAGCGCCGGCTCACCGACTTCAACAGGGAGGCGCTCGCGGACATCGACGTGGTCAAACCCGAGCACGTCACGGTCGACAATGGAACGGACGAGCCGCTGGACGCCTGGGTCATGAAGCCCGTCGGCTTCGTCGAGGGGCGGAAGTATCCGGCGATCCTGAATATCCACGGCGGGCCGAAGATGGCTTTCGGCGACGTCTACGTCCATGAGATGCAGTGCTGGGCGGCGAAGGGGTATGTCGTCCTGTACGCGAATCCGCGAGGCAGCGACGGGCGCGGCAATGCGTTCGACGATATCCGGGGAAAGTACGGCACGATCGACTACGACGACCTCATGACCGTCACGGACTGGGCGATCGCGAAGTTGCCGTTCGTCGACGCGGACCGCATGGGCGTGACGGGCGGCTCCTACGGCGGCTACATGACGAACTGGATCATCGGACATACGAACCGTTTCCGGGCGGCCGTCGCGCAGCGAAGCATATCGAACTGGATCTCCAAGGCCGGGATCTCGGATATCGGCTACTACTTCGTCCCGGACCAGCAGGCCGCCGACATCTGGACGGACGAGGAAAAGCTCTGGCGGCATTCGCCGCTGAAGTATGCGGACAAGGCGAAGACCCCGACGCTCTTCATCCACTCCGACGAAGATCACCGCTGCGAACTCACGCAGGGGCTCCAGATGTTCTCGGCGCTCAAGCGTTGCGGCGTCCCGTCGCGGATCTGCGTCTTCAAGGGAGAGAACCACGAACTCAGCCGTTCGGGACGGCCCAAGCCGCGTCTCGCGCGCCTGCGGGAGATCATCGCCTGGTTCGAACGCTATCTGAAGGTCTAGCCGTTTTTTTGAAGCACCGGGGGACGAGACGTCCGCAACGGCGTTTCGCCCCCCGGTCTTTCATTCGCCGGCTGGAAGTTACACGAGCGGTTTCGCGAGCTGGAGCGTGAATTTCTGTTCGGTCACCATCCGCCCCCAGATCTCGTGCCGTATCTCCTCCGCGAGCGTGAACCCTTCCTCCCTGTAAAGCTTCAGCGCCGCCTTGAGCGAGTCGAGCGTCCAGAGGAATACTTCGGAAAACCCGGATGCGCGGCAATGTTTGACGGCCTCGTTCACGAGATAGCGCCCGAGTCCGAGCCCACGGATGTCCGGATGGAGCAGGAACCACCGGAGCTGCGCGGCTTCCGGAGAGGCGTCCGCGATGGCGATGCACCCCTTCAGCGCCCCGTCCCGCTCGACGAGCCAGATCTTCTGCCGTTTCGACGGCTGAAGGACAAAATCGCACAGCGGCCGGGCCACATAGGTCTCGAAGGTCGTGTCGAAGCCGTACTCCTTTGCGTACAGCGTTCCGTGCAGGGCGACGACGGCGCCGAGATCTCCGGGTTTCATTTCCGTCCGGATCCAGACGTCCTTGTGATCCTTTTCGAAAAACGCTCTCATGACGATCCCCCCTTGATTATCCGGTAATCGTACGAGTATTCAAATCCAAAATGCGCCGTTTGTAAATGATGCGCGTAGAATATGGGGAAAATTCGAATCGTGCAGGAAGGTGGCGTCGATGATGCGATGCATGCGTCCGGAAGACGCGGCGGCGGTTCTGGACATCTACCGGGAGGGGATCGACGGCCGGAACGCGACGTTCGAGACGGTCGTTCCGGAATGGGAGGCGTGGGATCGCCGGCATCTGTCCCACTCGCGTTTCGTCTTCGCGGAAGACGGCGGCGCGGTTCTCGGATGGGCGGCGCTGTCGCCCTATTCCTCGCGCGAGACCTACGCGGGCGTGGGGGAGGTGAGCGTCTACGTCCGTTCCGGAGCCGGAGGGCGCGGGATCGGGACGCAGCTTCTCGGAGCGGTTGTCGCATCGTCCGAGGAGCACGGAATGTGGACGCTCTTCAGCGGCGTTTTTCCCGAGAACGGCGCGAGCATCCGCATTCACCTGAAGAACGGCTTCCGGATTCTCTGCCGGCGGACGAAGATCGCGCGGCTGGACGGAGTCTGGCGCGACACGCTGCTGCTGGAGCGCCGGAGCGAGCGGATCGTCTGACCCCGCGCGGACGCAAAAAAGGGTTCCGTTCCCGCGGAGTCTCGCGCAGGAACGGAACCCTCCCTCAGTGATCCGCGCTACTTCTTGTATTCCTTGACGAGCTTCATGACCTCGTCGACGAGGTCGGTTCCGATTTCCTTCGCGAACTGGTCGTAGACGGGCTTGACGGCCTCCTGGAACTTCGCGCGCTGTTCGGGCGTCAGGATCGTGACGTCCATCTTCGTCTTGAGCTTCTCGAGGTACTCGGCGTTCATCTCGCGGTTGAGCTTCCGGTTATGGACCTTCGACTCGTTCGCGGCGTCCTGGACGACCGTTTTCAAGTCGTCGGGGAGCTTGTCCCAGAACTTCTTGGAGATCAGCAGGACGAACGGCGAATAGATGTGGCCGGTGTCGGTCGCGAACTTCTGGACCTCGAAGAAGTTCTGCAGGAAGATGGTTCCCCACGGGTTTTCCTGCCCGTCGACGACCTTCTGCTGCATCGCGGAGAACAGCTCGCCGAACGCCATCGGCGTCGGGTTCGCGCCCATGGTCTTGAAGGCCGCGAGGTGGATGGGGTTCTCCATCGTCCGGACCTTGAGCCCCTTCATGTCCTCGGGGGTCTTCACTGCGCGGGTGCTGTTCGTGAGCTGGCGGAAGCCGTTCTCCCAGTACGCGAGCCCGACGAGCCCCTGCGCGGGAAGCATGTCGAGGATCTTCTTCCCGACAGGACCGTCGAGGATGTAATCCGCGACCTCTTCGCTCGGGAAGATGAACGGCAGGTCGTAGATCTTGAACGCGTTGACGAATCCGGTCATCGGAGCCGTCGAGGGACAGGTCATCTCCTGCGTTCCCATCTTGAGGGCCTCCATCATCTTCCGGTCGTCGCCGAGCTGGCTGGAGTGGTAGAGGTCGACCTTGATCCGGCCCTGACTGTTCTTTTCGACGAGTTCCTTGAAGAACACGAGCGATTTGTACTGGGCGGACTTGTCGTTGAGGCCGATTCCGGCCGAAACCTTGAATGTCTCCGCTGCGAACGCGACGGAACAGAAAGCCAGGAGCGCTGCGATTGCTGCAAGAACCGTAGAAGTCTTCTTCACGATGCCTCACGTCCCCTTTCCTGAACTCTCATCCCGGATGTCGTATCCCGGGGCCGTTTTCTCCTGCGGCGCGCAGGATGCGCGCCGTCATGCGCGGAGCGTTTCGGAAAACCAGTCGTCAGGGATCGTCCTCTTTCCTGCTCCCCCCTTTGCAGCCGGCGCAGTTTTCGTTTGCGGGATTCCTACTGCATGACCATGTTCGGGATGAAGAGCACGAGCTGCGGGAAGAACAGGAGCAACAGCAGCGTGACGACTTCCGCGACGACGTACGGGGCGATCGAGCGGACCAGGTCGTCGAAACGGACGTTCGCTATGCCGCAGGTTACGTACAGCACCGTCCCGACGGGCGGGGTGATCAGCCCGATGCCGAGGTTGACGGACATGACCACGCCGAAGTAGACGGGATCGATCCCGACCGACTGCACGAGCGGCAGCAGGATCGGCGCGAGGATCAGCATCGCGGGCGTCAGGTCCATGACGAAGCCCACGAAGAACAGCAGGACGTTGGTCAGCAGCAGGACGCCCATGCGGGAAGAGGTGATCGACCGCACGGTCTCGGCGAGTTCGAACGGGACGCGCGCGCGTGTCAGGAGCCATGCGGTTCCCATCGCCATGCCGCACAGGAAGAGGACGATGCCCGTCGTTTTGGCCGTCGAGAGGAAGATTCCGGGGATATCCCGGAGGGAGACCTCCTTGTACACGAAGAGGCCGAGAAAGAGCGCGACGAACGCGGCCACGGCTCCGGCCTCCGTCGCGGTGAAGATTCCGCCGAGGATGCCGCCGACGATGATGACCGGAATGGAGAGCGCAAGCCCCGCCCCCTTGAACGTCTCCCAGACGCGTGCGCCGGAGAAGCATCTGTCGGCCCGGCGAGAGGCGATGTTCCGCTTCTTCGTGATGAAATAGGTCGTGATCATCAGCGAGATCCCGACGAGAATTCCGGGAATGATTCCCCCGAGGAAGATCTTCGCGATGGACGTGTTCGTGACGATCCCGAACAGGATGAACGGGATGCTCGGCGGGATGATGATCCCGATGACGGCGGCCGACGCCGTTATGGCTCCGGCGAGCGCCGGGGGATACCCCTGCCTGACCATCGGCGGCACGAGCAATCCGCCGATCGCGGCGGCCTCGGCGACCGCAGAGCCGCAGATCCCGCCGAAGAACATGCTGCTCAGGATCGACACGTGCCCCAGTCCGCCCGTGATGTGCCCGACGAGCGAGTCCGCGAAGTCGACGAGGCGCTTCGCGATCCCGCCTCGGTTCATGACCTCGCCGACGAACATGAAGAACGGAATGGCGAGCAGCGGAAAGCTGTTCATCCCCGAGATGATCTCGGCCGGAAGCACCATGAAGGGCAGGTCCATGACGACGAGCATCACGAGATTGGCGACGCCCAGACTGAAGACGATCGGGACGCCGATAACCGTGAAGCCGAAGAGCACCGAAAGAAAGATCCAGAGCATCAGCCGTTCCCCCCCGTTCCTTCCGCCGGAAGATCCGGCCGGAAGAGCGCCGAAAGACGCCCGAAAATCTTGACGACATTCAAAACGACCATGAGCGCTCCCGTCGCCGGGACGATCATGTAGATCCATTTCATGGGGATGTAGAGCGCGGGGGAGAGATTCGTCGCGGACTCGGCGACGGTCCATCCGTAGATCGTGATGACCAGGAGGACTGCGCCGATGGAGATGTCGCCGAAAAGCCGAACGAGCGTCTGGAGCTTCGCGGGGCGGATGCGCTCGACGACGAAATCGAGCCCGAGGTGTTCGTCATAGGCGTACGCGTAGGCCGCCCCGAGGAACGAGATCCAGATGAAGATGAATCGCGAAAGTTCGTCCGCCCAGCCCAGCGAGCTGTTCAGGCAGTATCGCGTGAAAACGGACGCCCCCACGACAAGGAACAGGACGATCGCCATAACCGTCATGAGAAGGCGGTAGCCCCGTTCGGCGACGTGAAGAAGCCGGTTCATCGGGCGTTCCCCCCTTCTGGCGGGATGTAGACGGGCAGGAGGTCGCCCCCGTTTTTGACGACGATCACGCGCGCGTCCGCTCCGTTGCGGGCGAACGCCATCGCGAGCGCCTCCGAAGGCGTTGCGGCGTAGTCCATGTGAAGCCGCTCCGTCGTCGCCCTGTCGATGCCCGGGCTGACGAGAATCCCCCGGCGCCCGTTGTCGAGCACGATCCGCCCGACGTGGGCGATGTGCGCGGCGAGTGTGAGATCGTCGATCTTTTTGTCGCGCACGAGCGCGTCGATCTCGCGGAACGGAAGGTAGCCGATTTCCGAAAGTTCCGGGTGCCCGTTCGCGACGCCGTCGGGACACGGGGTGACGATGACGAGCGTGCCGCCCGGCGCGAGGGCCAGATCGGCGGAATAGATCCCCTTCGCGGCCTGCCAGAGTTCGCAGTCCGCCGGGTATGAGTCCGCGACGACGATGTCGGCGTACCGCCCGAACGGGACGCCGAAGATCTCGCGCGACGCGGCGCAGCCCGCCCGGTGCGCGTCGACCGGATCTCCGCAGACGCACCGGTAGATCCGTTCGTCGCGGTCGAGGATCACGTTGACGATGAAGCGCAACCCCGCCGCCTTCGCCACGGAGTCCATCTCGCGCCGGACGGGGTTGTCGCGGGCGCCCATGATGTCCTTCCCGTCGTAGAGGGCGCTGATCCAGTGCGTCCGCCCCGTCGTGACGCCGCCGGAGACGCCGGGCTGTACGATCTTCGCGCCGCCCGAGAACCCAGCGACGCGGTGGGGCGTGATGTGCCCCAGGCCGATCACGAGGTCGGACGACAGCAGGACACGGTTGACCCAGACCTCCGTTCCGTGTTCCGTGTCGTCGAGGCGGACGAGGTCTTCGGGACGGTCCCATCGGTGCTCGACGACCCGGCATGCATCGAGGATCGCGCGTCCGACCTTGCGCTCGGTCTCCTCGCGCGTCATCGGGCGGTGGGTGCCGAGCGCGATCATGATCGTGACATCCTTGGGCGCGACGCCGCCCTGTTCGAGTTCTTCGAGCAGCAGCGGCAGGATCCTGTCCGCCGGCGTGTTTCTGGTGTTGTCGTCGATCAGGATGAGGACCGACCCCCCACGCGGCGCCATGTCGCGGAGCCGCGGCGTTCCGATCGGGGACGACAGCGCCCGCCGGACTTCGGACGCATCGTCCTCTTCGGCTTGCGGGGCGACTTGGGGTTCAAGGATTGCGATCAGGTTGCCGTCCGGAATGTCCACCCCTTCGATCCCGGGGTAGGGAAACTCGATGCGAGCCACGCAATACCCCTCCCTTTCGGTTCGGGAAACGCTGCTTTCGCTAGATGTCCGTCTTCTCGCACCCGGTCGCGGGAAGCGTCCCGAGCCCGAGTTCCGAGGCGAACCCTTCGAGCATGGAGTACGTCGCATCGTCGAGTTCGACGCCGTCCTTGAGCGCCTTCGCCCTGCGGAGCGATTCCTTCTCGCCGTGCGTGTAGACCCGCCCGCCCTCCTCGCTCGGCGAGGAGGCGCGCAACGCGCGGAGAACGTCGCCGACCCTGCGGCGGACATCCCGTTCGTCTCCGAAGAGGTCGAGCCGGAACGCGGAGAAGAAGTGTCCGACATTCGCGTCCTGCGTCTGGAAGACGTCCCGCGTCCACGGGCCGTGGGCGAGCGGACCGCAGAGCATGTCGACGAGCAGCGCGAGGCCGTACCCCTTGTGGCCGCTCATGATTTCGGTCGCGCCGCCGAGGAAGACGAGCCCTCCGTGCGTTCCGGTCGGATCGGCGAGGATCGACGTCGCCTCGGCGGGGTCCGTCACGGAGCCGCCGTTTTCGTCGACGAACCACCCCTCGGGCAGCGGTAGGCCGCGTCGCTTGTACACGCCGAGCTTTCCGCGCGGCGCGGTCGTCGTCGCCATATCCAGCAGGAAGGGCAGCTCCTCGTCGGAGGGCAGGCCGAACGCGATGGGGTTCGTTCCGAGCAGGCGCTCGCAGCCGAGCGTCGGGACGGCGCACCGGATCGTGTTCGTGAACGCGCTTCCGCCGAACCCCTCCTTCACTGCCATTTCAGCCCAGAGGCCGGCCATGCCGAAGTGGTTCGAATTTCGGACGGAGGCGTAGCACGTTCCGTGCTCCCGCGTCTTGTCGAGAACCCGGCCCATCGTGAACTCCGCGATGTGCGCCCCGACGCCGTAGTGTCCGTCGACGACGAGGGACACCGGTGTCTCGTGGACGATTTCCGGTTCGGCGTTCACGTTCACGTGTCCCTGTTCCATCTCGTTCCGGTAGACCTTGATCCGGGTCACGCCGTGGGAGGAAACGCCCCTGGCGTCCGCCTCGGTCAGAACCCAGGCCGTGATCTTCGCCTTGTGCGCCGGGTAGCCGATCTTTTCGAGAATCTCCTGCGTTCGCGCGAGCAACCGTTCGTATTCCACTCTGTGGTACATAATTCCGTCACCTCCGTATCGTAAACGTATCCTACCATAAAGGACCGGGAACTTCCCTGCTTCCGAACGACATGCGAACGGCCGGCGCATCTTGCGTAACGGAGAGACGACAAACCCGGCGAAAAACGATACAATAGCGTCAAAGAATAGGGACCGCGGCGTCACAGGATAATCGGCGATCGGCCGAACGGAGTGCAGAAAGAACACACCGCGAGGAGTTGATGCGCAGATGTTGACGGAGAACACCGTTACGGTGTCAGGCGCCCTCCACCTGATCCATGGGCAGATGATCCGGGAGAGCAAGTCGGGACGGTACGTGCATTTTTCGGTGCGCCAGGACACCCCGACGAACGACGGAGGCATACGGAAAGATTTCCTGCTTGTCCGTTCCTTCGACCCCGGAATCCAGGCCTGGATCCAGGAACAGGCGGAGGGCACGACGGTTCGCGTCACCGGAGCCGTGCGGTCATCTCTCGGAAGCGGAGAGATGTACATTCGGGCCGAGAAGGTCGAAGTTCTGAACGGTTCCTGAGTTCGCAAGAACGGAAGGCATTTGAGGCGCCCGGCGGTTTGTCCGGATTTCGGCGCGCCGCGCCGAAGCAAATGTTGCGTGTTTTCCCGATCGGATCCGTTCGGTCGGATTTTTTGAAACGATCCATGGAAGACGTCGAAAGCGAAAGACAGGCGACAAGCGGGATGTTGTGGCGTCGGTCGCTTTTTGTGTCTCGAATAAGGAGTGACCGTACA
>CAYVKE010000016.1:0-35908 GCA_964451935.1 uncultured Synergistaceae bacterium
GTTTCCGCGACGATGGCGTCCTTCAGCGCTTCGAGGCCGGTCTCGCAGGAGGCCGATATGGAAAAGACCGGGCTGCCGGGAAGCAGCTCCGCGATTTCCTCTTCCGTGACGACGCACGGAAGGTCGGCCTTGTTGCGCGCCACGAGGTGCGGAACGTCGCGGACGCGGCCGATGATCTCCGTGTCCGTCTCCGTCAGCGGAGCGGAGCCGTCGAGGACGAGAATGCGCAGGTCCGCATCCCGGAGGGCGTCGCGCGCCTTCGCGACGCCGATCGCCTCCACCTCGTCGCCCGGCGTGCAGATCCCCGCGGTGTCCACGAGGCGGATCGGAATCCCCCGATAGGTCAGAACTTCCTCGATCAGGTCGCGCGTCGTGCCGGGAATGGCGGTGACGATCGCGCGGGACTCCCGGAGCAGCGCGTTGAGCAGCGAGGACTTGCCGACATTCGGTTTGCCGACGATCGCGACGCGCACGCCCTCCCGGAGGATGAGCCCGATCGAACAGCGGTCGCTCAGATCCTCGAGGCTCTGGCGGATTGCGGTGACGGATTCGTCCAGTTCTTCGGGAGACAGCGGCGGAACGTCGTCCTCGGGAAAGTCGAGTCCGGCCTCAACCTGCGCGAGCAAACCGACGATCTCCTGGCGGATCCCGGCTGCGAACGTCGACAGCTCGCCCCGGAGCGTCCGCGCAGCGGCGCGGAGGGCTTCCTCGCTTCGGGAGCGGATGATTCCGAGAACCGCCTCCGCCTGCGTCAGGTCGATGCGTCCGTTCAGAAACGCCCGCTTCGTGAACTCGCCCGGCTCGGCGAGTCGCGCGCCCCGGCTCAGCAGACGCCGGAGGCAGAGTTGGGCCACAAGGGTTCCTCCGTGCGTGTGGATCTCAGCGACGTCCTCGCCCGTGTAGCTGTGCGGCGCCGCGAACCACGCGGCCAAAACGTGGTCGACCTCGACCCCGCATTCGTCCAGGAGAAAGCCGTTCCGCAGAACTCTCGGGCGCGTCTCTCGAAGAGGCGCCGTACAGGACAGAATGGAATCCGCCATATCGCGCGCGTTGGTCCCGGACAGGCGGACGATGGCGATCCCGGCTTCGCCCCAGGCCGTCGAAATGGCCGCGATGGTCTCCTGCGTCATGGTATCCTCTCCTTGCGGGTGGGTTCGTCTCATACTTCAGAATACCACAGATTTTCGCGAGGCTCCGGGCCGGAGAGAAAAAAACGGACCGGTTCGAAACCGGCCCGCTTCGGCGTTCTTCCAAGAAAACTACAGAAGCTCCCGCATCGCGTCGCCGAGGCGCTTGACGCCTTCGCGGATCGCGTCGGCGGACGCGAAGGTGAAGCACACGCGGCAGTGATGGTCGCCGCCGTCCCCGTTCGGGTAGAAGGGGACGCCCTTGACGACGGCGACGTTGCGCGCGATGGCATGGTCGAAAAGCGCGTCGACGGGGATGTTCGGCGTCTCCAGCCAGAAGAAGAAACCGCCCTCGGGTTTCGTGAACCGGGCCTCTCCTGCGGGAAGGTATTCCGCGAACGACTCCATCATGACATCCCGTTTCGTGCGGTAGTGGGCGATGATCTTCGGGAGGAAGGCGTCGAGATGGCCGAGCGTTGCGTACTGGTAGACGAGCGCCTGCGCGACGACGCTCGTGCAGGTGTCGACGCCCTGCTTGAAGACGGCCATCTTCCGGATCAGATTCCTGTCGCCGCAGCACCAGCCCACGCGCGTTCCGGGCGCGAGGATCTTCGAAAAGGAGCCCGCGTAGATTACGTGTTCGCCGCCGTCGAGCGAGAACAGCGTGGGGAGGTGCTCCCCGTCGAAACGGACGTACCCGTACGGGTCGTCCTCGAAGATCGCGACGCCGTACTCCCGGGCGATTCGGACGAGCGCCTTCCGCCGTTCGAGCGACATCGTCGCGCCGCAGGGATTCTGGAAGGTCGCGATCGTATAGATGAACTTCACTGTTTTGCCCTCGCTCCGCGCCCCCTCGATAAGCGCGGGAAGACGGTCGACAAGCATGCCGTCTTCGTCACAGGGGACGCAGAGGAACTTCGCGCCGTGGTTGTACATGTCCGTCGTGACGCCCAGGAAGGTCGGAGCTTCCGTGATGACATACTCGCCGTGGTTCAGGGTCGCCAGGGTCATCAGATCGGCGCCCTGGATCGAGCCGGAGGTGATGAGCATCTCGTCGTCGTCGACCTTCCGTCCGAGACGCGGCGCGCACCACGAGGCGAGAAAGTCCTTGAGGGGGGCGTAGCCTTCCGTGGCGCCGTACTGGAGGATGTCGCGCCCTTCGGTCCTGAGGATGGACGCGGCCTCGGCGAACTGTTCGACGGGGAAGATCGCGGGGTCGGGCATTCCGCCCGCAAAGGAGATCATGCCGGGCTTCCGGCAGGACTGGAGCATGTCCCGGATCGGGGACGGCTTGATGTTTCGCGCCGCGGCGCTGTACAGGGAATCCCAGAATGCGGTCATCTGTTCGAAATCCCTCCTTGTCAGAAAGAAAAAAGGGGCCGATCCGACCTTCGGACCGCCCCCGAATGCTGCGTGCTAGATCGCCTTGACGGCCATTTCGTCGATGGCCTGAACGAGCCTGTCGACGCCTTCCTCGATCTGCGCGGGCGTCGAGAACGTGAAGTTGATGCGCGCGTTGTGGATGCCGCTTCCCGGCCGAACGCAGAAGGGTTCGCCGATGACGAAGGCGACCTTCTTCTCGATGGCCTTTTTGAACAGCTCGGTCGTGTTGATCTTTCCGAAGTCGAGCCAGTAGAAGAAACCGCCGTCCGGCTTGACCCAGGAGATCCCGCGGCTGGAAAGGTGTTTCTTGAAACTCTGCTCCATCGCGTCGCGCTTGACGCGGTAGTTGTCGATGATGCTCGGAAGATGCGCGTCGAGGTAGCCCTTGATGCAGTACTCCGCGACGAGCGCCTGCGTGAGCGTGCTGCTGCATAGGTCGGTGGCCTGCTTGAAGACGGTCATCTTGCGGATGATTTCCTCCGTGCCCGTGACCCAGCCGACGCGGGTTCCGGGGGAGAGGATCTTCGAGAAGGATCCCGCGTAGACGACGCCGCCCTTCGGATCGAGCGAGAAGATTGACGGCAGATGTTCGCCGTCGTAGCGGACATAGCCGTACGGATCGTCCTCGAAAATCGGAATGTCGTACTGATGGGAGATCTCGACGAGCTTCCTGCGCCGCTCGAGGGACATCGTGGCGCCGCCGGGGTTCTGGAAGTTCACGATCGTGTAGATGAACTTGGCCTTTTTCCCCTGCTTCTTCAGCTTCTCGATCTCTTCCGGGATTTTGTCGACCATCATGCCGTCCTTGTCCATCGGAATGCCGACGAACGTCGCGCCGTGGTTGAAGAAGACGGTGAGCGCCGCGAGGTAGGAGGGGTCTTCGGTGATCACGACGTCCCCCTGGTCGATCATCGACCAGGCGAACAGGTCGAGCACCTGCTGCGATCCCGTCGTGATGAGCATCTCGGGCGAGGAAACGACGCGGCCCATCCGGGGCGCGGTCCACTTCGCGAGGAACTCCTTGAGCGGGGGGTAGCCCTCGGTGATGCCGTACTGGAGCAGGTTGGCCCCGTCATCCTTCAGGAGGTGCGCCCCTTCGTAGAACTTGTCGACGGGAAAGACCTCGGGCGCAGGCATCCCTCCCGCAAAGGAGATCATCCCCGGCTGCTTGATGACGGCGAGCATTTCCCTGATCGGCGACGGCCGGTTGTTGTTGGCGATATAGCTGAAATTCCCTTCCCAGACGCGAGACATGCAAATCCCTCCTATGATGTGTTTCGGCGCGGTTTCCCTGCCGGATTTCCGAACCTATCGGGTTTAGACGGAAAAAGAGTATCAGTTCGATACAATTATATCATTTTTATTGGATATGTGACTTGTGTCGAGATGGATACTGTATTCTTGCAAAACGGTTGTTATTTCTTCCGTTCCCGTTCCACCGCGGTCGTGAACTCGCGAAGATGCAGAAGGCGCCGCTCCGTCGGCGGATGGGAGTTGAACCCGTTCGGACTCGTCGTAACGCCTGCGTTTTTCATGCGCTCCATCGCCCGGAAAAGACCCCACGGCGAGTATCCCGCCGCCGCGGACAGGCGAACGCCGAAGTCGTCCGCCGCGACTTCCTGTTCCCTGCTGAAACCGGATTCCGCCAGACCGATGCCGACCCCGGCGATGGTCTCCCCGACGCGGTCCCCCTTGAGCAGCGTGGCGAGCAACGTCCATGCGATGCTGCGGCCGACAGTGCTCTTGTAGTGTCCGAGCCGGATATGTCCCGCCTCGTGCGCGAGGATGCCCGCAATCTCGTCCTCCGAGCGCAGCAGATTCATGAGCCCCCGCGTGACGTGAAGCTCCTGCTTGTCCGGGCCGAACGCGATCCATGCGTTGGGCTCCTTCTTGTCCTCGAAGTGCGCGGGCGAAGGCGGAAGCTCCGCCGCCGCCGAGATGCGCTCCCACGTTTCCGTCACCATCCGCTCCGACACCGCCGCCGCGGCCGGCGAGGGAATCGAAAGACAGAGCGCGGCCGTCAGAATCGATATTGCGCGACGCATCATCTCATTCGCCTCCTTCCGGTTCTGTTAAAATCTTACCATGCGCCGAAAAAAGCATGCGTGACTCCGACGCTCCGCCGTTTCGCGGATTTCGGGTCTCTTCATTGTGCGTGCGCTTCTCGGCGACAGATGCGAAAGGAGTCGTCGCGCATGCCCCGAAAATTCGTTTCCCCCTTTGCGGTCGGAATCGCCGTTGCGTTCTGCTATCCGTTGATGTTCTATTTCGCCGAATGGTACGGCCTCGTTGGAGGATGTACGGGCGTGACGACCCGTCCCGAAATCTCCGGGTTCATGATCGGCTCGCTCCTGATGGCCCTTTCGAGGAAAGAATTCAGGTCGCAGCGGGCGTTTCTCGTCGGACCGCTGTTGCTTGGATTCGCGACGGGTTTTGCGCTGCCGGAGTTTTTCGGCTGCCCCTGGTGCGTCTTTCTCCAGCTCGGGTACGGACACGCAGGCCGCGCGTTCGAGGCCGCGGCGTTCGTTTTCGGCGGTTGGCTCGGCGTCCGGATGCTCATGAAGGGCTTTTCGGTCCAGACCGGCGCGAACGTCTCCGTCCCGGACGCGTGGGCGAAGCGCCTCGTCGTCGTGACGGCGGCCGCATCCGCGTGTTATATGGCATGGTCGCTGGATCTGAACTATCCGCGCCAGTTCCTCGCCGTCGGGATCGTCATCCTCATCGGCGCCGCGCTCGGGGCGGCGATGCAGAGGGCTCGGTTCTGCGTCATCGAGGGGCTCCGGAACGCGCTCTGGTTTCGGATGCCGTCGGGATTCATCCCGATTCTGTCCATGACGGCCGGTTCCCTGATCTACGCGCTGCTGTCGGGAACGTTCACGCCCGATTTCCTGCCCGCAGATCCGATCAAGGGGCTCTGGCCGACGCTCGTCAAAGCCGTCTCGACGGCGCTCGCTTCGTTCGCGTTCATGCTCTCGGGCGGATGCACGGTCTGGCACGCGGTCAACGCCGGGAACGGCGCGCTTTCCGGGCTCGTCTTTCTTTCGGGGATGTTGCTTTCGAGCCTCGCCCACAAGCTCGCGGCCCTTTCCGCCCTCGAGAAGGCGTTCGCGGGCCTGCTCTTTTCCGACGCGCCGAAGGTGACGCACGCGATGCGGACGCTCTCGTCGTCCGTCCTGTCCCTCCTGATCGCGGCCGCGGTCGTTCTCGCGGCGCTCCTGATCTTCCGGGCCTCCATCCAGAAGGAAGAGTGAGCGGTTCCGTGGGGCGCGTCAAGGTGGGGAACCTGAAAGCGGGCATGGTGCTTGCGTCGGATCTGAAGGCCCCGAACGGGCGCTTCATTCTGGCGAAGGGGGCGGAGCTGTCGGACAAACACACCCGGATGATGAAGGTCTGGGGTGTCGTCGAAGCCGATATCGACGGGACGGACGACGCGGAGGTCCAGGAAAAGGCCCGCATCGACGAGGAGACGGCCCGCAGGGGGGAGGAAATCGCCTCCCTGCTTCTTCCGCCGGGCGACAGCGACCACGGATGCCTCGCGGAATTGCGGCGCCTGTGCGCCCTCAGGTTTACGGAGCGGATCGCAGCCGGAACCCCGGGCCCCTTCCCGGAGCTTGAAGAACTGGTTCGTCTCCGTGCGGACGTCCTTCGGGCGGGCCGGACGGATGTCGTCATCCCCGAAGAGGGAACGTCTCCGGAGTTTCTCCTGCGGCAGGACGTTCGCCTCGCCTCGTTTCCGGATATCTACTTCAAGATCCGGGAGGTGCTCAACTCGCCCATAAGCTCCGCCACGCACATCGCGCAGGTTGTCGGCAAGGACCCGAGCCTGACGGTCCGCCTGCTCCGGCTCGTGAACAGCTCCTTCTACGGCTTCCCGACGCCCATCACGTCGATCCCGCGCGCCGTGGCGATCATCGGCACGAACGAACTCACGTCGCTCGCGCTCGCGGTATCGACGATCAGCGTCTTCAAACACGTTCCGCCGCACATGGTGGATATGAAATCCTTCTGGAAGCATTCCATCTCGTGCGGCGTCTTTTCGCGCCTTCTCGCCTTTTCCCGGAGACACCCGTCCGAGGAGCGGTTTTTCCTGGCCGGGCTGCTGCACGACCTGGGGCGGATCATCCTGCTGACGCGCCTGCCGCAGGTGATGACCTCCCTGATGGAGCACGCGAGGCGCAACAGGCGTCCGCTCGTCGAGTCGGAACGCGCCTATCTGGGGTACGATCACGCGATGCTCGGCAATCGCCTTCTGGAGCAGTGGAACATTCCCGAGCCCATACGGGATCTCGTGAAGCGCCATCACGCTCCGCTCGGCGCTGAGCGTGTCGATCCGGCCGGCGAGACGCCGGCGGGAGACGCCGTTCTCGTGCACCTCGGAGACGTGATCGCCAACGCGCTGCGGGTCGGGACGAGCGGTTCGTTCTTCGTCCCCGCGCCGGAAAACAGGGCGTGGGATCTCGCGGAACTCACTCCCCCGGCGCTTGAGTCCATCCTCAAACAGGGAGAACGGCAGGTCCGGGAGATCATGAACGTCTTTCTGGTCTTTTGAGCGGCGCACATGACGGACGAAACGGGCGACATGCAGAACCTTCGGGACAGAATAGCGGTGCTGGAAGAGGAACGCCGCTCCGTGGCGCAGATCCTGGAGGCGGCCCTTTCCTCCGTCACGTTCAGCGTGGCTGTTGACGACTCCTTCACAGAAGGAGAGCTTCTTCGGCAGGCCGCGCAACGCCTGCGGTCCTTCGTACGCTTCCGGATGACGGCGTTCTACCTCGTCGGCGGGGACGGGCTGGATTTCGACTGCCGCTATTGCGATCCGACCGACGCGCTCCCCTGGGTGGAACGGGAAAAGGACATCCTCGTCGAAGACGGAACGGTCGCGTGGTGCATCGACCGGAACCGCTCCGTCACGGTCACGGCGTCGGACGGCGCGACGCCGATCCTGCTTCACGCGATCATAAGCCAGAACCGGAGCATGGGGCTCTTTCTCGGCGCGCCGGACGAGGACGAGAGCGGGATTCTCGACGTCTCCTTCGCCTTTCTGACCGTTATTCTCGGGGCGACTGCAGGACTGCTGCAGAACGCCGAACTGTACCGCACCATCAGCCGCCTGAACGACGAACTCGAAGGAAAGGTCAAGCGCCTCGAGGAATCCGAGCGGGCGCTCGAGGACGCGAATCGTTCCAAGGACAGCTTCCTCGCGAATATCAGCCACGAAATCCGAACGCCGATGAACGGGATCATCGGTATGGGGAGGCTGCTCTCCCAGACCCCGCTCGACGCGAACCAGGCCGACATGACGCGCACGATCCTCTCCGAATCCGAGCATATGATGCGGTTGCTCAACGACCTGCTCGACATCTCGAAGATCGAGGCCGGACGACTTGACTTCGAACAGATCCCCTTCGATCTCCGCGAGCTTCTCCGGAATCTGCGCTCGACGTACGGCCGCATGGCGGAAAGCAAAGGACTCGCTTTCGTCATGGAAACCGACCCGCAACTTCCCGGATCGCTCGTCGGAGACGCGGGGAGGGTGCGGCAGGTCTTCGCGAACCTGCTCGGAAACGCGGTCAAGTTCACGCGGCAGGGCTCCGTGAGCGTTCGCGTCTCGGTGTTGTCCCGCACGGCCGATCGGTGCCGTATCCTGACCCGGATCACGGATACCGGGATCGGCATCCCCCCCGAAACGATCGAGCGGCTCTTCCAGCCCTTCACGCAGGCCGACGCCTCGACGTCCCGCCTCTATGGCGGAAGCGGGCTCGGACTGGCGATCTCCCGTCGCCTCGTCGGGATGATGGGCGGCCGGATCGAGGTCGAGAGCGATCCCGGCGAAGGATCGACGTTCCGCTTCACGCTCGACCTTCCGCTGTCGGAAACGGAACCGGCGGAAATCGTCCGCGGAGGAGGCGACGCGGTCGTCTCGCGGGAGGGACTCGCCGGATTGCGCGTTCTGGTCGCGGAGGACAACGCGACGAATCGCCGGATTGTCGCCGCGCTTCTCGAAAAGCTCGGAATTGCGGCGGATATGGCCGAAAACGGACAGGAAACGTTGGACGCGCTCACACGCGAACGGTATGATATTGTTTTGATGGACGTCCAGATGCCGGGAATGGACGGCCTCGAAACGACCCGCCGCATCAGGGCCGGCGAACGCCCCGGGGTGCGGATTCCCATCATCGCGATGACGGCGAACGCGATGATGGGCGACAGAGAAGCGTGTCTGGCCGCCGGAATGGACGGATACCTGTCCAAGCCGATCGACCCGGCGGAGCTGGAACGCATCATGGCCTTCGCCGCGCAGGGAGTTCCGGATGTCTCCCCTGCGCCGGAGAACGATGACGGAAAACCGGTCGCCCGGACGGACGTTTTCGATCGGGCGTCTTTGCTGGAGAGGGTCGTATGGGACGAAGATCTCTGTTCTCGGGTCGTGGAGACCTTTTTGGACGATGGAAAGAAACTCGTCTCCCAGTTCGCCGATGCGGCGGAACGAGGGGACTCGGCCGGTGCGAAGATCGCGGCGCACACCCTCAGGGGAGCGGCGGCGAATGTCGCGGCGGGAACGCTGGCGTCCGTGGCCTTTCGTGCGGAAGCAACCGCTTCGGAAGGAGACCCGGACCGGTTGCGAGGCTTTTCGGCCCGGTTGAGGGACGAATGGCGGCGCTTTACGGATTCGGTCGCATCTCAAAAAGAGGACGGCGAAAAGGACTGAACGGAATGCGGATACTGATCGCCGAGGACGACGCAACCTCCCGTCTCCTCCTGGAATCGCTGCTTCGGAAGTGGGGCTACGACGTCGTGATCGCGCGGGACGGAGAGGAGGCGTGGCGCATCCTGTCGGCCGAGAATTCGCCGCTGATCGCGCTCGTCGACTGGATCATGCCGGGGCTCGAAGGCCCCGAGCTGTGCCGGCGGCTCCGCGCGCACGTTCCGAAGGATTGCTCGTACCGGTATATCATTCTCGTGACGGTGCGGGACGAAAAGGTGCATATCGTCAAGGGACTCGAGTCCGGCGCGGACGACTACGTCACGAAACCGTTCGACCCCCACGAGCTGCGTGTTCGCATCACCGCCGGACAGCGTGTCGTGGAGCTTCAGGAACAGCTTCGTCACATGGCCCTGTACGATTCCCTGACGAAGCTCATGAACCGGCGGGCGATCTTCGACCGTCTCGAAGAGGAGCTGTCCCGCTCGCGTCGGGAGGGAAAACGGCTCTGCGTCGGCCTCATCGACCTGGACTTCTTCAAGAACGTCAACGACACGCTCGGGCATCTGGTCGGGGACGAAGTGCTTCAGGAGACGGCGCGCCGCATTCGTTCGTCCCTCCGGAACTACGACATCGCCGGACGCTACGGGGGCGAGGAGTTTCTCGTCATCCTGCCCGGCGCGAACCGCGACGACGCGTTGCGGACGCTCGAACGGATCCGAACCGCGGTGGGCGGAACCCCGATGGCGACGCGGGACGGAGTTGTCGTCACCGTGACGGCGAGCCTCGGTTTCGCGTGCGACGACGGAGAATCGAAACCGGACGTCCTTGTACGTCGCGCCGATGCGGCGCTCTACAGGGCGAAAAACGACGGCCGGAACAGGGTGAACGAATGACAGCCCTTGTTCGCGCGCTCGCGTCGGTCGTTTTCCTTGCATTCCTCGCAGCTCCGCTCGACGCCGCCGATTTCGAGCGGCTATTCCGGGATCGTCGCTGGGGAGAGCTGGAAAAGGCCTTTGCGGTTTCCTCTCCCGATATGACGCCGAAGGACCTCTCGCTCGTCGCGAACGCGTACTGGGTCCGGGGGAACTGGAAGGACGCGGTCGCATGCATGGACCGGGCGAAGAAGGGGATGCCCGGAGACATCGCCCCGTATGCGGATATGATCCGGATTCTGGGGCTCGAACGGACCGAACGGACGGAAGAGGCCCGCGAAGAGGCGGCGCGGCTGCTTGCGTCGAAATGTCCGAAAGACCTTGAATACTTTGCGGCCTATGCGATCTACCGGGTGACCGACCCCAGGGAAACGGCGTCGCGCCGGGCGATGCTCCGGAAGATGCGCGCATCCGCCGACGGAAAGGCGCAGAAGATGCAGGCGCTCTCCGAACTGATCGCGCTCGGCGACGCCAAAGAGCCTGAGCGGCGCGCCGAAACCGCGAACGCGTGCCTGGAGCTTCTCTCGCTCCATCCGACGAACGTACGGGCGCTCGAGATCCTGTCCGAATCGCCGAAGCCCTGGCCGGCCGACGTCTCGTTCGTCACGGGGTACGCGGCCTATCTCCGGAAAGACTACGCGAAGGCGGCGGCCCTGTTGCGGGCGGTTCCGATCGCTTCGTCGAACGGCCGCATGGCCCGGTACTATCGCGGGTTTTCGCTGATGCGGCTCGGACGCGGCGCGGAGGCGCTCGATGTCTTTGGCCCGCTTGCGCTTTCCGGCAAGGGGTATGCGGATTCCGCCGTCCGCAGGATCGCGCTGCTCTCGAAGGGAACCCTGAAGGAGCCCGGAATCGCCCTTCTGCGCAAGGTCGTCGCAACGCGGCGGGGCGACATGGCCGCGCGCGCGATGGAGGCGCTGTCACGTCTTCTGACGGGGCCCGAGGCGCGGGCGATGGAAGACCGTGTCGTCCGGGAGTACCCGGATTCCGAACATGCCGCGGGAATCCTCTGGGAGCGGGGCTGGAAACGATGGGACGCCGGGGCTGTCGCGGACGCCCTGGCGATCTGGAAGAAACTGCTCACGCCGGGGATCGGTGATTCATGGGCTCCGCGCGTCCTGTACTGGATCGGGCGCGGATACGAACGGCTCGGAAAGAAGGACCGAGCGGCCGAGTATTTCAACAGGCTCGGACGGACCTATCCGCTGTCGATCCACGCGTTCCTCGCGTTCCCGAACGGCGTCAAGCCCGTCGTCGACGGCGCGCCGAAAGGGCTTGAGAGCGAGCCGGGAGAGCTGGAACGCTGGGGGTTCGTGCTCTACGAAAAACGGCGGTTGCTGGATCGGGGAGGCGCGAAGGATTTCTACCGCGCCGCGCTGCTCTCGCAGTGGAACGGGGACGGACAGGGGGCCTACGCGGCGGCTGCGCGCATCTCGCGGCTTCTCACCGGCGGGGACGCGATTTACCGGAAGGGGCTGCAAATGCTCTACCCCCAGGCGTTCGCGGATATCGTCCGGACGACGGCGTCGCGCTTCCTTGTGGACGAATGCCTGGTATGGGCGATCATGCGGCAGGAGAGCGCCTATGACCCGCTGGCCCGAAGCTGGGTGGGGGCGACCGGCCTGATGCAGCTCATGCCGGCGACGGCCCGGGGCGAGGCGAAGGCGCTCGGCGTGAAAATCGAATCGCTCTACGACGTGGAAATGAACGTTCTTCTCGGAACCTCGCACATTGCGCGGCTCCTGCGGAACCTCAAACGGGTCGAATGGGCCGCGGCCGCGTACAACGCAGGGTCGGGGGCGGCGAAGCGCTGGATCGAGGGAAACGAGGCCATGCCGCTGGACCGCTGGATGGAGGAAGTCGGGTACAAGGAAACGAGCGGATATGTCCGGCGCGTCATGGCGAACCTGCGCGTGTACCGGATGCTGTACGGCGAGAGCAAACGTCCCGCGGCGCTGAGCGCGGACCTCGTCCCCCCGGGGAAGACGTCGGACGATCAGCCCGTCGAGGACGAGGGAACCGCCGGGGACGACGACACGCCGATGCTCAATGTTCGTGAGTGAGTCCGAACAGACGATGAAAGAAGGGGCTCCGTCCTTATTCACAGGACGGAGCCCCTTTGCATGCATGCGATGGGAAGCGACTAAAACCCCGTGAGCGTCTTGATCTGTTCGTGTCGGCCGAGAATTTCCATGGCCGAATCGAAGTGCCGCCATTCGAGCAGCGGGGTCACGTCTCCGCCGCTCTTGAGCGCCTCGCGAAGCGCAAGCATCGCGGCCTTGCGGCACACGAAGGCGATATCGCCGCCCGAGAAGCCGGCGCACTTTCGCGCGAGTTCCTCCGCGTTCACATCGGGCGAGACGGGTTTTCGCAGGAGGTGAATCGCGAAGATGCGCCGCCGGGCCTCCTCGTCGGGCATCGGAAGCTCCATGACGAGGTCGAAGCGCCCGCCCGCGAGCAACGACGGGTCGACGAGGTCGATCCGGTTCGTCGTCGCCAGGACGATCACGCCCCGCAACTCCTCGATGCCGTTCATCTCCGCGAGGAACTGACTGATGACGCGCTCCGTGAAGCTCGCCCCCGATCCCGAATCGCGTCCGCGCACGGGAACGAGCGATTCGATCTCGTCGAAGTAGAGAATCGACGGAGACGCCTGCTTGGCGGTCCGGAACACGTCGCGGATCGCGCGCTCGCTCTCTCCGACGTATTTCGACATCAGCTCGGGGCCCTTCACGGAGATGAAGTTCACGCCGCTCTCGCGGGCCAGCGCCTTCGCAAGCAGCGTCTTCCCCGTGCCGGAGGGCCCGTGGAGGAGGATGCCCTTCGTGGGCGTCATGTCGTACTTCTCGAAGACGTCCGGGTGCTGCAACGGCCACTGGACCGCGTCGCGCAGCTCGTCCTTGATCTCTTCGAGTCCGCCGACGTCATCCCACGTCACGTCGGGCACCTCGACGAAAACCTCGCGGATCGCGGACGGTTCGATCTCTTTGAGAGCCTCGATGAAATGTTCCATCCGGACGTCCATCGAGAGCAGGCGGTCGTACGGGATCTCGGCCATTTCCATGTCGATATGCGGCAGGATCTCGCGCAGACTCGCCATGGCGGCTTCCTTCGTGAGCGCCTCGAGATCCGCGCCGACGAAGCCGTGCGTGATGTCGGCGAGACGGTGGAGGTCGACGTCCGCTGCGAGCGGCATCCCGCGGCTGTGGATCTGGAGGATCTCGTAGCGCCCCTTCTTGTCGGGGATCGGAATCGCGATCTCGCGGTCGAACCGGCCCGGACGCCGGAGCGCGGGATCGAGCGTGTTCGGGATGTTCGTCGCGCCGATGACGACGATCTGTCCGCGCGATTCGAGGCCGTCGAGCAGCGCCAGAAGCTGCGCCACGACGCGCCGTTCGACCTGTTTCTCGCCGCCCATCTCCTCGCGCTTCGGCGCGATGGCGTCGATCTCGTCGATGAAGATGATCGACGGCGCGTGCGACTGCGCCTCCTCGAAGACGTTCCGCAGCCGCTCCTCGCTCTCGCCGTAGAACTTTCCGATGATTTCCGGACCCGAGATGTGCGTAAAGTAAACGTCCGTCTCGTTGGCGACAGCGCGGGCGATGACGGTCTTTCCCGTCCCCGGAGGTCCGTATAGGAGGACGCCCTTCGGCGGCTGGACCCCGAGGCGGTCGAAGACCTGCGGGAAGCGCAGCGGCAGTTCGATCATCTCGCGGATCCGCTGGATCTGCGTCCCGAGTCCGCCGATGTCCTCGTAGGAGATCTTCGCGGCGCGCTTCGCGCCCTGGACCTTCTCGACGTTCACGGCCGTCGAGCTGCTCACGATCACCGTGCCGTCGGGCGTGGTGTCCGTCACGCGGAAGTCCACGACGCGCGTTCCGAAGAGCACGAGCCGGACGCGATCCCCGGTCATGACGGGCATGCCTTCGAGGAGCGAGCCGATATACCGGGCGTCGCGCTCCTTTTCGAGAAGCGCCATCGTCGTCAGCGGACGCAGCGTGATGCTCCCGGCGAAGTGATGGTCGATCTTGCGCACCGACACTTTGTCGTCGATGGCGACGCCCGCGTTGTCCCGGGTGACGCCGTCGATCTGGATGATCTGCTTGCCGCGCTCCTCCGAATCGCACGAGAGAACGCGCACCGGCGTGCGGCGTCTGTTCTCGGACTGGGAGATCCCCTCGATCTCGACGATCTGCCCTTCCGAGACCCCGTACTTGATCATATCCTGGGGGTCCATCCGGGCCAGGCAGCGTCCGACGTCCTTCCCCAACGATTCCCTGACTTTCAGCATGTCTCTTTCGCGCTCCTTTGCGTGCCGTCTCCCTCCGCGGATACAGGGGGAAGCTGCGCTATGCTACCACAGATGCAGGCGATCGGCGACAGCCGGACGTCCGCGGAATGGACCGCTCCGGATGAAAACGCCCTCCCCGGAATGACGCCGGGAAGGGCGCTGCGCATCGGAAAACGGGGTCTAGCGGGTCGCGATGGCTTCGACGCGGCCGGGATAGGCTTCGAGGCCGAGCTTGAGGATGTTCATGGCCTTGGCGAGGTCTTCGTTCTTGAGGACGTACGCGAGCCGGAACTCGTTCTTGCCGAGCCCCTTCGTCGCGTAGAAGCCCTCGGCGGGGGCGGCCATCATCGTCTCGCCGTTGACGTCGAAGTGCTGGAGCATCCAGATGACGAACTTCTCGGCGTCATCCACGGGGAGCTTGACGACGACGTAGAAGGCGCCCTTGGGCTCTTCGCAGACCACGCCGGGCATCTCCTTGAGGGCCTTGTACAGCGTGTTCCTGCGGGAGACGTATTCCCTGTTGACCTCTTCGAGGTAGGATCTCGGGGTGGAGTAGAGCGCCGCGGCTCCGACCTGTTCGAGCGTGGAGATGCAGAGACGGCCCTGGCAGAGCTTCAGGACGTTCGCGATGATGTCCTTGTTCCGGCAGGCGAAGCAGCCGACGCGCGCGCCGCACGCGCTGTAGCGCTTGGAGACGGAGTCGATGATGATGACCCGGTCGGCGATGTCTTCCATGTGGCCGAAGCTCTTGTACTTCAGCCCGTCATAGACGAACTCGCGGTAGACTTCGTCCGCGACGATGAACATGTCGTGCTTCTTCGCGAGATCCGCGAGATCCTGCATTTCCTTCTCGGTGTAGATCGTTCCGGTCGGGTTTCCGGGGTTCGAGACGAGGAAGGCGCGGGTCTTCGGGGTGATGAGCTTTTCCATGGTCTCTTTCGAGGGAAGATGGAACCCGTCCTCCGCCTTGGTCGTGATCGGCTTGATGGTGACGTTCACGCACTGCGAAAAGGCGTTGTAGTTGGCGTAGAATGGTTCCGGGACGAGGACTTCGTCGCCGGGGTCGCACATGACCATGAACGCGAACATGAGCGCTTCGCTGCCGCCGTTCGTGACGAGAATGTCATCGCGTTTGAGGTTGATGTTCCATTCCTTGTAGTAGGCGCACATGGCGTCCCGGAGTTCGTTGTTTCCCTGCGACGTCGCGTAGGCGACCACGTCGAGGCTGAACTTCCGGATGGCTTCGAAGTATGCGGGAGGGGTCTTGATATCGGGCTGCCCGATGTTCAGATGATACACCTTTTTCCCCTTGGCCTTGGCCTCGTCCGCGTACGGGATCAGGCGGCGGATAGGAGAAGACTGCATCGCCAGAACTCTGTTCGAACTCTTGACCATAAAACGACGTCCCCCTTATCGGTATAATATGGACCTTGAGAACATGATATCACAAACAGATTAATATTCTGTTGTGCGTTGTGTATTCAGCAAATTTCAAAGAAGCAATCCACGCGACGAAGGATGTATAATGCCTGCGTGGAAAAATCAAGGAGGTGGCGACCGTGAGCGCACGCATGGAACTTCTCGAAAGACTGGCCCTTCGCCCCGCCCCGGACGGGCGCATGGATCGCAAGATGGTTCTTCTCGTTATGGACGGCATCGGCGGTCTGCCCGACAAATCCGGCCGGACGGAACTCGAGGCGGCGCAGAAGCCGAACCTCGATAAGCTCGCGTCCCGGAGCGACCTCGGACTGCTCGAAATGGTCGACGTCGGCGTCACGCCCGGGAGCGGTCCCGGGCATCTCTCGCTTTTCGGATACGATCCGCTGGAGTACGCCATCGGCCGCGGCATCCTGGAAGCCCTCGGCGTCGGAGCCGTTCTCGGTCCGGGCGATGTCTGCGCCCGCGGGAACTTCTGCACGCGCGACGCGGGGGGCGTCATCACGGACCGGCGCGCCGGACGCATCCCCACCGCCGAGAGCGCGCGCATCGTCGGGAAGCTGTCGGCGGCCATTTCCGAAATCGACGGCGTCCGCGTGACCTTCCGCGCCGGACTGGAGCACCGGTTCGTCGTGATCTTCTCCGGTCCCGGACTGTCGGAGCACGTGGCCGACGCCGACCCGCAGAAGGATGGCCTCCCGATGAAATGGGCGGCGGCCTCGACGCCCGACGGAGAGCGAACGGCGCTCGCCGTCAACGCCTTCATCCGTCGCGTCTCGGAGGTTCTCGCGAACGAACCGAAGGCCAACGCGTGCCTTCTTCGCGGCTTTTCGTCCGCGCCCGATATCCCCACGCTCGGAAAACTCTACGGCGTCTCGCCCGTCGCGATCGCGACCTATCCGATGTACAAGGGGCTCTCCCGGCTCGTGGGAATGGACGTCGCCGAGGCGGGAACGACGCTCGACGAGCTGTTCGAAACGCTCGGGAAGGTCTGGGACCGGTATGACTATTTTTATGTCCACGTGAAGTACACCGACAGCCGCGGCGAGGACGGGAACTACGACGCCAAGAAGAAGGTCGTCGAACAGGTCGACGCGCTGCTGCCGAAGCTCACGGCCCTGAACCCGGATGTCCTCGCGATCACAGGGGACCACAGCACGCCGAGCGTCATGTCCGGCCACTCGTGGCATCCCGTGCCCGTGCTTCTGTCGAGCCCGTACACGCGCTTCGGAATGTCCTCGACGTTCGGGGAGCGCTCCTGCGTCCTCGGTTCCCTCGGGAAAATCCCGGGACCGTCCCTCATGGGACTCATGCTCGCCCACGCCGGGCGACTCGCGAAATACGGCGCGTAAAGGAGACCCGGAGTGGCGGAACCGGCGCGCAAAACGACTGCGGAAGTCCGGCAGCTTTCAAAGGACGCGAAATTCGATACGATCGGCGTCGTCATGGCGTCCACGCAACGCAGGGACAAGAAGGGCAGCCCCTACTGGACGATCACGGTCATGGACGAAACGGGCTCTCTTGAGGGCCGCGTGTGGAGCAACGGAGTCTGGAAGGATGTCCGGGACGGCGGAAGCACGGACGTCGATCCGCTGACCTCGGATCTTGCGAAGGGCATGAACGGCCGGAGCCTGGGACTCCGGGGGCAGGTCTCCGAGTTCAACGACAAGCTTCAATACAATTTTAACATCGTCTACTTCGTGGATCAGGAGAAGTACCCGCCGCATCAGTTCGTCCAGAGATCCCCGATCCCGGTCGAGACGCTGCTCCAGGGGCTCGACGAAATCCTCGGGCGGTGCGGGGAGCTTGAGGCGTTCGTGCGGAGCGTCCTGGAGAGCGACGGAATCCGCAGGGATTTCGAATCGTTTCCGGCCGCTGTGTCCCATCACCACGCCTACACGGCAGGACTGCTGGAACACACGATCTCAGTGGCCCGGGCCGCCGTCGCGATGGCCGACGCTTCCATCGCGTCGGGATACCCCGTTGACCGGGGGATCGTCGCGGCCGGGGCGTTGCTTCACGACCTCGGCAAGCTCGACGCCTACCGGCTGTCTCCGATGCCGCAGATGACGGTCCCAGGCACCGTCATCGACCACGTCGCGCTCGGGTACGCCCGGTTCGATCGCCTCGCGGAGACGTTCGGCCTGGAGGAGCGATTGCGGCTTGCGCTCGGACACATCCTGATAAGCCATCACGGCAGCAAGGAATTCGGTTCCCCCGCGCTGCCCGCGACGCCCGAGGCCATGATCGTCTCCTCGGCCGACGAACTCGACTTTCGCCTCTACTGCTGGAAAAACGCCGTCGACCAGCTCGACGACGATTCCGACGGGATCACGGACTTCAGCTATTCCGCGGGCCGTCGCTTCTGGAAGTGGCGGGAGTGACCTTCCGCCTGATCGTCTCGGACCACCACGACGGCCGGCGTCTCGACCGGCTGCTCCGCACGGTCTGGCCCGCCGTTCCGCTCGGAAACATCATGCGGAGCCTGCGCACCGGAGCCGTGCGCCTCGACGGACGGAAGGCCGACGCGGCCTCCCGCGTCGCGACGGGGCAGGAGATCATCGTTCCGTGGGAAGCCCCCGAAGAACGCCCGCATGTCCCGCAGCACATGTCCGCGCTGCGCATCGACGTTCTCTACCGGGACGAATGCGTCTGGGTGGTGAACAAACCGGCGGACCTCCTGGTCCAACCGGACGTGAAGGGCGGCGATTCCGTCCTGCGCCGCGTCGAGGCCATGCGCGCGGCGCTCCCCCGCGATGGCGCGGAGGCGCTCTTTCCTCCCGCGGCCGTGCATCGCCTCGACCGGAACACGACGGGCGTTCTCGTGGTCGCGGTTTCGGGCCGGGCGCAACGGGAACTCGAACGCGTGTTCCGGGAGCGCCTTCTCGACAAGACCTACCTCGCCGTCGTCTCCGGCTCTCCCCAGGGAGAGGAGAGCATTACGGCCTCCCTGCTCAAGAATCCGGAGACGAACACGGTCCGCGTCGAGCCGGCGGGACAGACCGCCTGCACGCGATACCGGACGCTCGAACGTTCGGACGGACTCGCGCTCGTGGAGATCGAACTCGTCACGGGGAGGACGCACCAGGCGCGCGTCCACATGGCGCATATCGGATGCCCGATCCTCGGCGACCGAAAGTACGGCTTCCACGACGTGAACAACGACTGGAAAAAGCGCGGCGCGAAACGACCGCTGCTGCATGCATGGAAGCTCTTTTTCGGCGAACTGCGCCCTCCGGTCGACCATCTTTCCGGAATGACCTTCACGGCTCCCGTTCCCGACGACATGAAAAAGCTCCTTCAGGAGACCGGGTTCCGGGAAGTCTGATCCGCGCAGGCGACCGACAGGCCCCGACGCGCCGGGGCCGGCGAGGGGGAATCGATCATGAGCGAATCGTCGCGGACGTTGAAGCTCCTTCACACCTCCGACTGGCACCTCGGCTGCACGCTCTGCGGAAGAAAGCGCCACGACGAGGCGGAGGCCTTCCTCCGGTGGCTCGGCGACGCGATCGAACGCGAACGCGTCGATATCCTGCTCATCGCGGGGGACGTCTTCGACTCGATCGCCCCCGGCAACCGCGCGCAGGAACTCTACTACCGCTTTCTGCGGCGCATCGCCGCCTCGCGCCGCCACGTCGTGATCACCGCGGGGAACCACGATTCCCCGTCCTTCCTGAACGCGCCCCGCGAACTGCTCCTCGAATTCGGCGTCCACATCGTCGGCGCCATAACCGGATCGCCGGATGACGAGGCGCTCGTTCTCAAAGATGAATCGGGCGCGGACGAACTCGTCGTCTGCGCCGTGCCGTACCTCCGGGACAGGGACATCCGCTGCGTCGAAGCGGGCGAAAGCATCGAGGACAAGGAACGCAAGCTCTCGGAGGGCATTGCCTCGCACTACGCGGCCGTGTGCGGTCGTGCGCGGGAGCGCGCCCGCGGCGTTCCTGCCGTCGCGATGGGGCATCTCTTCGCGGCCGGCGGCCGGACGGTCGACGGCGACGGGGTCCGCAATCTCTATGTGGGATCCCTTGCGCGGGTCGGCGCGGACATCTTTCCGGAGGACCTCGCCTACGTCGCGCTCGGACACCTCCACAGCCCCCAGAGGATCGGCGGGGCCGACCGCATCCGCTACAGCGGCGCCCCGCTGCCGATGGGCTTCGGGGAGTCGGGGCAGCCGAAGAGCGTCTGCCTCGTCGACATCCCGCCGTCAGGTCCGGCCGTCGTCCGCACGATTCCCGTCCCCTGCTTCCGGCGGCTCGAACGGATCTGCGGCGGCTGGGATGCGATCGCGTCGCGCCTCTTCGAGATGAAGGCCGCAGGCGAATCCGCCTGGATCGAAGCGGTCTGCGACGACGCCCATCTCGTTCCGGACCTCCGGGAACGCTTCGACGAGGCGACCCGCGGGACGGATCTCGACATCCTGCGCATCCGGAGCGGAACGGCGGTCGAAAGCGCGCTCGCCGGGACGGACGAGGGGGAAACGCTCGCCGAACTCGACGAATACGAGGTCTTCTCCCGCTGCCTGGACGCGAACGGCGTTCCGGAGGAACGGCGTCCGGAACTCGAGCGGACGTACCGCGAGACGCTCGTCTCCCTCCGCGAAGACGACGCCTTCGCGGAGTAAGGGGGCGGACGATGCGGATCCTCGACCTGCGTTTCAAAAACCTGAACTCCCTCGCCGGAGAATGGAGCATCGACCTCACGAACGCCGCGTATGCGTCCGACGGGATTTTCGCGATCACGGGCCCGACCGGTTCGGGCAAGACGACGATCCTCGACGCGATCTGCCTCGCGCTCTACGGACGGACCCCCCGCCTCGACAAGGTCACGAAGGGCGCGAACGAAATCATGTCGCGGCGGACCGGAGAATGTTTTGCGGAAGTGACCTTCGCGGCGGGCGACGGCCGTTTCCGCTGCTGCTGGAGCCAGAACCGGGCCAGAAACAGGCCGGACGGGGAGTTGCAGGCGCCGAAGCACGAACTTTCCGACGCGGTCACGGGGAAGATCCTGGAATCCAGACTGAGAGGCGTGGCCGAACGGATCGAACAAGCGACGGGAATGGACTTCGAGCGGTTCACGCGCTCGATGCTTCTGGCGCAGGGCGGATTCGCCGCGTTCCTCCAGGCGTCGCCGGGCGAACGCGCCCCCATCCTGGAGCAGATCACCGGGACGGAAATGTACAGCGACATCTCGAAGCGGGTTCACGAACGGCGCGCGCAGGAACAGAAAAAACTCGAAGTGATCGGCGCGGAGCTTTCCGCGATGCGCCTTCTCGGCGAGGATGAGGAGCGGACTCTGAAAGCGGCGCTTGAGGAAAAGGATCGCGAAACGGCGGCGGCGGGGGCGCTCCTCGAAACGAAGACGCGGGCGCTCGCGTGGCTCGAAGGAGTGCTTCGGCTCGAGCGGGAGCTGGAATCGCTCGCGCGCAAACGCGACGACCTCGCCGCCCGAAGGGAGGCGTTCCGGCCGGATCTCCTGCGCCTGGAACGCGCCATGCGCGCGCTGGAGCTTGAAGGCGCGCACGAAGCGCTGTCGTCCCTTCGCCGGGATCAGGAGGCGGACGAGCGCGCCGCGGAAGAATGCCGCGCGATCCTCCCCGGACTCGAAGACGACGTGACGCGCGCGCAGCGGGAATCCGAACGGAGCGACGAAGCGTTCCGTTCGGCGAAGGCGGAACAGACAGACCTCGCCCCGGTCCTGCGGAAGGTCCGCGATCTCGATGTCCGGATCACCGAACGGGATGCGCCGATCCGCAGGGCGGCCGATGCGCTGTCTGCGATGGAGGCGGAGACCGCAGACATCCTGCGCCGAAGCGAAGCGGACCGCGTTGCGCTCGGAGACGTCCGTTCGTCCCTCGACGCTGTCATTGCATATATGGCCGAAAACGCCGCGGACGAAGCGCTGTCCGAGCGACTCGGCGTCGTACGGAGCCGTTTCGGCGCGTTTCGCGAGGCGAGAGCGCGCCTTGGGACAAAAACGCAGGAGCGCCTCGAAGCCGAAACACAGTACGCAACGGCGCTATCGGTGAGCGAGGAGCGAAAGGCGGCGCTTTCGGCGTCGAAACGCGATCTCGATGAACTCGAACGCGCCGTCATCGACGCCGGAAGCGGACTGGACGAAGCTCTCGCCGGGCGGACGCTTCCGCAGATGCGGCAGTCGGTCGCCGACGCCGGAAAACGCGCGGCCGTTGCGGAGCGGATCGCCGACGACGCGCGCACACACGCCGTCGCACGGCAAAAGACGGCGGACGTATCGACCCTTCTCGAATCGCTCGGCGACGAACGGGAACGCCTCGCGCGCGAAATTCCCGAAGCCGCCGGCGTACTGTCGGCGTGCGATATTGAGCGAGACCGCCTCGAAGCGGAACGGATGCGCCGCGTCGCGGCGGAGTCGTACGCGGAGGCGAGGGGGCGTCTCGCCGACGGAGAGCCCTGCCCGCTCTGCGGGGCCGTGGAGCACCCCTACGCGTTCGGTGCGGACGTCGCGCCTTCGGCCGCTTCCGACGAAATCGAAGCGTCGCTCCGCTCCGTCGGAAGGGATCGCAGGAAGGCCGAAAAGCGCCTTGCCGACCTCCGCGTCCGCGAGGCGGACGTCCTCGGCGACATCCGGCGCAGCGAAGCGCGCCTGGAAGAACTCGGGAGGGAGATCGCCGAAAGCCGGGCGCGCATCGACGAACGGTTGGCCGCCCTGCCGCAGGACGGGCGAATGTCCCGCGACGACATCCTCGCGAGCGGAGCCGCCGGCCTGCTTCAGGAAGCCGGGAACGCGCTCCGCGCGTCGGAAGAGGCGTTGCGCTCGGCCGAGGAGAAGGAAACATCGTTCGCGCGCGCCCGCGATGCTCGCGACAAGGCGCTCGACGCGTGGAACCGGCTGGAGCGCGACGCCCAGAGAGCCGTCCACGAAGCGGAAACGGCGCATGCGGCCTTCCGGCGCTCGGACGAAGACGTCCACGCCGCCGCGGAGGAGTCCGACCGGATTCTCGCCGAAGCGGCGAGCGATGTCGCCTCCTGGGGCGTCGGAGAGCTGACGGCGGACTCCCTGGACGCGACCGAGGCGCTTCTCGACGCGCGACGCAGCGCCTGGAAGGATCGGGAGCGGCGGCGACGGGAGCTTGAGGATAGCGCCGCCCGCCTCGAAACGGACATCCGCAACCGGGACGAACGCGTGGAACGCCTGCGCTCGGAAATCGGGCGGACCCGTGCGGAGCGAGACAGTCTCGCCGGAATCCGCGACCTCCTGATGCGGGAAAGGCGGGAGCTTTTCGGGGAGAAGAGCCCCGAACACGAGGAAGAACGGCTCCGGATCGCACTGGAAGACGCCGAACGGGCGCATCGGGATGCGCTCGACGCCCTTCGGCGGGCCGAACGCGAGCGCGACGATCTGCGTCGCCGCGAGGAGTCGCTCGGGAAGGCGATCCGGGATCGACTCGGGCTGGTGCAGGCGGCCGGGGAGGCTTTCATGTCCCGGCTCCGCGCGAGCGGATTTTCGGGCGAAGCGGATTTTCGCGCCGCGTGTCTGTCTCGGGAAGAACGGAACGCCCTGGCCGAACGTTCGGACGCGCTCGCGAAGGAGCAGGCAGGGCTCGACGCGCAGCATCACGACAAGGCCTCCGTTCTGGAAGACGAGCGGCGGAAGCGGGTGACGGAGCAGTCGAAGGCGGAACTCGATGCGGAAACGGCCGGGATCGGCGAGGATCTGAGGCGTTTGCAGCAGGAGCTTGGAGGCATCCGGCAGAAGCTGGACGATGACGAAGACGCGCGGACGCTGCAACGGAAGCGGCTTCACGCGCGCGACGCGCAAAAGGCGGAATGTTCGCGGTGGGACGCGCTTCACGGCCTCATCGGCTCGGCCGACGGAGCGAAATACCGGAACTTCGTCCAGACGCTGACCTTCGAGCGAATGATCGACCTCGCGAACCGGCAGCTCCGGCGGATGTCCGACCGGTATCTCCTCGTCCGGGACGCGGCGCAGCCGCTGGAACTCAACGTCCGGGACGCCTGGCAGGCGGGGGAGATCCGGTCCGTGAAAAACCTCTCGGGCGGGGAAAGCTTCATCGTCAGTCTCACGCTCGCGCTCGGGCTTTCGCGGATGGCGAGCAGAAAGGTTCGCGTGGACTCGCTCTTTCTCGACGAGGGCTTCGGCACGCTCGACGAGGACGCGCTCGAGACGGCCCTTCAGGCGCTCGCGGGGCTGAGCGGAAACGGAAAGCTCATCGGCGTGATCTCGCATGTCCCGGCGATCCGGGAACGCATCGCCGCGCAGATAGAAGTCCGGCCCCTTGCGGGGGGATGCAGCGAACTTGTCGGCCCGGGATGCGCGAGGGCCGGGTGACGCGGAATACCGTACGGCAGACCGTCAAATCACAGGAGAAGGGGACCAGAATCCATGCCGAAACGAAGAATGGAAACCATGGACGGAAATACCGCCGCGGCGTACGTTTCGTACGCGTTCACTGAGGTCGCGGGGATCTTCCCGATAACGCCGTCGTCGCCGATGGCCGAACTGGTCGACGAGTGGGCGGCGCAAGGGAGGAAGAACTTCTTCGGACAGCCCGTGAAGATCATGGAGATGCAGTCGGAGGGCGGGGCGGCCGGCGTCGTTCACGGGGCGCTCCAGGGCGGAGCGTACGCCACGACGTACACGGCGTCGCAGGGGCTGCTCCTCATGATCCCGAACATGTACCGGATCGCCGGGGAGCTGCTGCCTGCCGTCTTTCACGTGAGCGCGCGGACGCTCGCGAACAACGCGTGGAGCATCTTCGGCGAGCATCAGGACGTCATGGCGACGCGCCAGACGGGGTTCGCGATATTCGCCTCGGACAGCGTCCAGGACGTGATGAACTTCGCGGCGATGACGCACCTGACGGCGATCGGCTCCCGAATCCCGTGCCTCCACTTCTTCGTCGGATTCCGGACGTCACACGAAATCCAGAAGATTGAGGTCCTGGAGTACGACGAACTCCGCGCCCTCGTTGACGACGACGCGGTCCGGGCCTTCCGGGACGACGCGCTGAACCCGGATCACCCGGACCTTCGCGGAACGACCGTCAACCCGGACGTCTACTTCCAGCTCAGGGAGTCCGTCAACCCGTACTACCAAGCCCTCCCCGCGGTGATCGACCGGTACATGAACGAAATCAACCGGATCACGGGGAAAGAGTACAGGTTCTTCAACTATTACGGCGCTCCGGATGCCGACCGGGTCATCGTGGCGATGGGGTCGGCGTGCAGCACGATACGGGAGACGGTCGAGCGGATGAACGCGAGGGGCGAAAAGGTCGGCCTGGTCTGCGTCCGCGTCTTCCGGCCGTTCCTTCCCGAACGGCTTCGCGCCGCCTTCCCGGAAAGCGTCGAAAAGATCGCCGTCCTCGACCGCACGAAGGAGAGCGCCGCCGCGGGGGAACCCCTCTACGTCGAGGTCCGGAGCGCTTTTTACGACTGCGGAAAGTCGCCCTGCATCGTCGGCGGACGGTATGGGCTCGGGTCGAAGGACTTCAACCCCTCGATGGTCGTTTCGGTGTTCGAGAACCTGAAGTCGGACCGACCGAAGAACTCGTTCACGGTCGGCATCGTCGACGACGTGACGCATGCGTCCCTTCCGGCGCCCGCGAACCCCCTCGATCCGGCGCCCGGGGGAACGATCGCGTGCAAGTTCTGGGGCTTCGGCTCCGACGGCACCGTGGGGGCGAACAAGAGCGCGATCAAGATCATCGGCGACCGAACGGATATGTACGCCCAGGCGTACTTCGCGTACGACTCGAAGAAATCCGGCGGCGTCACGATATCGCATCTTCGTTTCGGCCGTTCCCCGATCGAGTCGGCGTATTACATCGACGCGGCCGATTTCATCGCCTGCCACAACCAGGCGTACGTCGGGGCGTACGACCTGCTTGAAGGGCTGCGCCCGAAGGGGAAGTTCCTTCTCAACTGCGCGTGGAGCGAACGCGAACTCGAAGACCGACTTCCGGCGTCGATGAAACGCGCCCTCGCCGCGGGCGAAATCGAATTCTACACGATCGACGCGGGGCGAATCGCGCAGGAGATAGGCCTCGGCGGGCGCATCAACATGATCATGCAGGCGGCGTTCTTCAAGATCGCGAATATCCTTCCGATCGAGGACGCCGTCAGCTATTTAAAGGAGGCGGCCGCCGAAAGCTACATGAAGCAGGGACAGAAGGTCGTCGACATGAACTTCGCCGCGATCGACCGGGGCGTCCGGGATCTCGTCCGCGTCGCGGTGAAGGAAGAATGGAAGACGGCGGAGGACGAAGCGACGCGTCCCGACCCGGATATTCCGGCTTTCGTCAGGGATGTCGTCCTTCCCGTCACGGCGCAGAAGGGCGACAGCCTGCCCGTCGGCGTCTTCCGGGGCTACGAGCGGGGATTCATGCCGTTCGGGACGACCCAATGGGAGAAACGCGGCGTCGCGTCGCACGTCCCCGTCTGGGACGCGGCGAAGTGCATCCAGTGCAACCAGTGCTCGTTCATCTGCCCGCACGCCGCCATCCGCCCGCTGCTCGTGGGCGAGGGCGAGGCCGCGGGCGCGCCGGAGGGCTTCCGGACGGTTCCGGCGAAAGGGGTCGCGGGAATGGGCTTTCACCTTTCGATCTCGGTCCTGGATTGCGCCGGGTGCGGCGGATGCGTCAACGTCTGCCCCGCGCCGGAGACGGCGCTGTCGATGAAGCCGCTCGACGCCGTCCGCGAGCGGGGCGCCGCGTTGTGGACGTTCGCGTCGAAGCGGATTTCGTACAAACCCCTGTCGGAGGAACAGATCAAAACGGTGAAGGGAAGCCAGTTCGCGCGGCCGCTGCTCGAGTTCTCGGGCGCGTGCGCGGGCTGCGGCGAGACGCCGTACGTCAAGCTCCTCACGCAACTGTTCGGCGACCGGATGGTCGTCGTCAACACGGCGGGCTGCACGGCGGTCTGGGGCGGCAGCTTCCCGTCGATCGCGTACAGGGCGAACGAACGGGGACATGGCCCCGCGTACGGGTACTCGCTCTTTGAGGATTGCAGCGAATACGGGCTCGGGATCTTCCTGGGCGCGCGGCAAAACCGCGAGCTTCTGGCGCTTCAGATGAAGGACGCGCTCCAGAAGGATCTCGACTCCGATCTGAAGAAGACGATGATCGACTGGATGGAGAACCGGGAAGAGACCTCCGCCGCGCGATCCCGGGCCGATGCGCTGACGGCGCTTCTGGAACGCGGGAAGGGGGATGACGTTCTGCTCAACAGGATCTGGGAGCGACGCGACTTCCTCGTGAAGCGCTCGCTCTGGATCATCGGCGGCGACGGCTGGGCGTACGACATCGGGTACGGCGGGCTCGATCACGTGCTGGCGTCGGGCGAGGACGTCAACGTTCTCGTCATCGACACCGAGGTGTATTCCAACACCGGCGGCCAGTCGTCGAAGGCGACGCCGACCGCGGCCATCGCCGGGTTCAACGCGGCGGGGAAGCGAACGGGAAAGAAGGACCTCGGGCTGATGGCCCTCACCTACGGTCACGTCTACGTGGCTCAGGTCGCCATGGGCGCTGACAGAAACCAGACGCTCCGGGCGTTCGCCGAGGCGGACGCGTATCGCGGGGCGTCGCTCGTGATCGCCTACGCGCCGTGCATCAACCACGGGCTCGTCGCGGGCATGGGCCGGTCGCAGGAGCAGGAGCGCCGGGCGGTCGAGGCCGGGTACTGGCCGCTCTATCGCTACAATCCGCTGCTGGAGAAGGAGAACAAGAATCCCTTCATCCTCGACTCGAAAAAACCGACGGGGAACTTTCGGGAATTCCTTCTCAGCGAAGTCCGCTATGCGGCGTTGCTGCGCGCGTTTCCGGACATCGCGGAGGACCTGTTCGCGAAGTCCGAGAGCGAGGCGCGGGCGCGCTACGCGGCCTACAGCCGCCTCGCCGACAGAGACAGGATATCCGCGGTAGCGAAATAAGCGAACGACCCCTTGCATAAAATACCATCACAGGGTATATTCTCCCCAGTTGATTTGAACGGGGGGATTTTTATGGATCTGAAGATACGCGCCGGAGAGCGCGCGTGGGAGAGAATGCTCGCAATGAAGGAAGCGCAGGCGACCGCCCGCATTCTGGGCAGCGGGTGATGCGCCAGGAACGCCGTCCTCGTCGAGGAAGGCAGACCGGATGTCATTGACGGGTGCGCCCGCGTCGAACAGAATGGTCTGATTCTCTGGGTTCCTCCTTCGGTGTGCATAAGGGGAGACACAATCGACATCGCGCTCCGGGGAGTGCTCTGGACATCGTATCTTGAGGTCGAGAACGCGGAAGCGGCGCCGTGCGGGGCTTCCTCCCGGGCATAGGATCGGGACGAAAACCGCAACGTGTTGCGGGAGGGGACGCCGTTTACGGCGTCCCCTCCCGCATTGTTTTTTCTGGTATGATTCTGTCGTGAGCGCGATTTGTCGTCCCGGCGGCGTTCCCCGCACGCCTTCCGAAGAAGTCCGGCGCAGGGGAATCCCCGCGGACGACCGGAAGCGCGCGGTGTCCATTCGGATCGAAGCATTCTGTGAGGAGGTATCCGGGGTATGGATGAAGACCGGAATTCCGGCGTCGGGCAGGAGGCTCTGTTTCGCGAGATCGTTGAAACCGCGCCCGTTCCGATGATCGTGAGCCGCTTCGGCGGGGAAGTGATCTACGCCAATCGCAGGGCGGAGGAAATCTTCGGCGTGTTTCCGGAAGAACTCGAGGGACGAAACGCCGTCAGACTCTATGTTTCTCCGGAAGATCGGGACGCATGGATCGAGGAAGTCCAGACCATGGGGTTCGTGTACGACCGGGAGATCCGAATGAAAACGCTCGGCGGCAAGGAGTTTCACGCGCTTCTTTCGGCGGCTCCGCTGCGGCGGGACGGCGAGGACGTTCTCCTGATCGGCGTCAGCGACATCACCCGGCGGAAGGAACTCGAAGCGGCGCTCGTCCGGCTTGCCGAGATCGACGACCTGACGGAGATCCTCAACAGACGTTCGTTCATGGACCGTTCGGCGATGGAGCTGAAGCGCGCGTTTCGACACCGCACGCCGACATCGCTGCTCATGATCGACATCGATCACTTCAAGCGCGTGAACGACACGTACGGGCACCACGTCGGCGACGAGGCGCTTCGCTGTCTGGCCCGTCGCATGGCGGACGGGTTGCGCCGGGAAGACCTGCTCGGGCGCATCGGGGGAGAGGAGTTCGCCGCGTTGCTGCCGCAGACGGATATTGACGGGGCGCTGTTGGCCGCGGAGCGGTTGCGTCTCGCCGTCGAAAGCATGGTCGTTCCGTGCGACGGCTGGGAGATCCGGATAACGGTGAGCATCGGCGCAAGTTTGCAGGAAGCGGAACGGGTGCAGGATCTCGAACGGCTGCTGCAACGCGCCGACAGTGCGCTCTACGCCGCGAAGCAGAACGGGCGCAATCGCGTGGAGATGGCCTAGACCGGCCCGGCGGGCATTCCCGTTTTCAGGCGCCGCACGAGACGGTCCCTGGCGTTCGTCAGGTGCGTGATGAGGATGTCCAGCGCGAGCTGTCCCTGTTCCTTGCGGCATGCGTCGAGAAGAAGGGCGTGTTCGCGATGCGACGCAGCCCGGAGGTTCGCATCCCCGGCGTAGCGGCGCACATACCGCAGGGCTTCGGCGGCGGTCTCGGCGATCATGGCGTCCAGGCGCGGGAAGCCGGACGCGGAACAGAGCAGCGCATGAAAGCGCGCGTTCAGGCCGGACCAGGCGTCCGGATCGGTTTCACGGTCCGAGATGCTCAGGACATAATCCGCTTCGACGAGAAGCCGGGCGTTCATCTTCGGAAGCGCCGTTTTCAGCGCAGCGGGCTCGAGGAAAATCCGGATCGCGAAGAGTTCCTCGGCTTCGGCGGCCGAAAGCGGGGCGACTGACGGATCTCCGGACGGGGAGAAGGATACCAGCCCCCGTGACGCAAGCAGACGGATCGCGTCACGAACCGGCGCATGGCTCACGCCGATCTGCGGCGCGAGTTCCCTGTATTTTAGAGAAGCGCCGGGAACGAGAACGGACTTCATAATCGCAGCCCGTAGAACGGCGTACGCAAACCCCTGGGCGGGAGAGGAACGATCGAGTTCTTCAGCGGCCAGATCTCCGAGCGTCATCGTTTCACCCTCCTGATCAGATAGTATGGGTCCGCGTTATTCAATCAAGCCCCGCGACGTTTCCCGACGCCCCTTCCTGGTACAGCAGCTCCGAAAGCGCCTCGACGAAGTTCTCGAGTCCCAGCGCGTCGGACTCGTCGAACCGGCCCGGGATGGGGCTGTCGATATCGAGGACGCCGGCGAGTCGATCGCCCGAAAAGAACGGGACCACGATCTCCGACGCGGACGCTCCGTCGCAGGCGATGTGCCCCGGGTAAGCGTGGACGTCGGGTACGAGTTCCGTCTTTCGCTTCGCCGCCGCGTTTCCGCAGACGCCCTTGCCGAGCGCAATCCGCGTACAGGCCGGTTTGCCCTGAAAGGGTCCCAGCACGAGTTCATTCTCTCGCAGAAGGTAGAAGCCCGCCCAGTTGATGTCCTTCATCTGATGCCCGAGGAGCGCAGCGGCGTTGCACAGGTTGGCGGTTCGATCCGTCTCGTCTTCGAGCAGTTTCCCGAGAAGATGCGCCAGTGTTCGGTAAAAGAGCGGTTTATCGTCCGTTTCGATTCTGTTGGCCCGGTACATGCGATCCCCTCCCGATCCGTGTTGTGTTTCAGAGAGCCGTTCCGCGCCGGACGCGTCCCCGGGCGAGCGAGAACCAGATCCCGGTCACGCAGAGGACGCCCGCGACGGTGTAGGAAACCCGCAGAGCGGAGATGAACGGATCCGCAGTCTCCACGGAGACCGCCGCCGTTCCCAGAAAGACGGTGAACGACAGCGCCGTGACGGCCATGCTGAGCATTTGTCCCATGAGCCGCATGCTGGAGATGCATGCGGACGCCATGCCGTACCTGTCGGATTCCACGGCTCCCATGATAGCGCTCATATTCGGCGACGAGAAGAGGCCAAAGCCCGTGCCGAGCAAGAAAAGCGCGCAGGCGACGAGGTACGCCGACGACGCGCTTCCAAGCAGCGAGAGCACGAAGAGTCCCGCCGCCGTGAGTCCCATGCCGAGCGTCGCGAGGACGCGCGGTTCGACGCGATCCGAGAGGCGCCCCGAAAGCGGCGAGAGAACGGCCTGGAATGCGGGTTGTATGACCAGAAGCAACCCCGCTTCATGCGGCGTCATGCCGCGGATGGTCTGAAGGTAGAGGCTCAGCAGGAAGGCGACGGAAAAGGTCGCGCTGTAGTTGATGAGCGCCGCGATGCTCGAAAACGCGAAAATCCTGTTTTCGGCGAACAGGCGGACGTCGAAAACGGGCTGCGCGATGCGGAGCTGCCGACGCGCGAACAGCCCGAGCAAGACCGCTCCGACGACGCACAGGGCTGCCCCGCGGACGTTCGTGAGGATCGGGGCGCCGGTCATGCAACACAGAAGCGCCGCGGCGTAGATCAGGCTCCCGGCGATGTCCAGACGGTCGCCCGCGGATCCCTTCCATTCCCCTTTCAGCCGGCGGACGAGGACATACGAGATGACGCCGACGATCGCGTTCAGGATGAAGATGCTGCGCCAGCCGGCCAGCGAGGAGAGGAACCCGCCGATGAACGGCCCCGCGGAGGCGCCGACGTAGACGGCGGCGGTGTTGATTCCGAGCGCCTTTCCCCGTTCCGAAGGAGGGAAGACCGACGTCAGGATGGCCGTGCCGTTGGTCACCATGAAGGCGCCCGCCGCCCCCTGGAGGGCGCGCATGAGAAGCAGCACAGGCATCGAGAAGGAAAGGGCCGCGCCGACGGTGGCGAGCGTGAAGCCCAGAATGCCGAGAGAGAAGCATCGTTTGCGTCCATAGATGTCCGCGAGCTTTCCCGCCGGAATCAGGAAGGCCGCAGTCGAGAGCAGATAGACGGCCGAAACCTGGCTCAGCAGCACGGCGCCGGACGGGAACGCATTCTGGATCGCAGGAAGGACGATGTTGACCCCGGAAATCATGAACGGCGAAAGAAACGCGGTGATCGTCGATGCGATCAGCACCGCGCGCTGTGAGGCGACAGAGGATTCCGACATGTAAAGACACTCCAATATTCCAAAGATGCGCGTACCGGACGCGGCATGTCCGGAAAAAAACGGCGTTTGTTTCGATCTGAACCCGTATTGTGCGGGATGATGCGGATCGGGTCAAGGCGAAATGTGACGTCGCGTTTCGTTTCCTCCGCGGTTCCGGCGTCGAATGATCCGACCGTAAGAATCGCCGGATGAAACTTGCGCGGGAGGGGGCGCTTTTCATCCGATTGTGGCGTATCATTGTCGAAAGAGAATTTTGGGAGGGATGACGGTGAATTTGATCTGCCACGACGCTACGACAGGAAAAACGCCGGCTCCGGCGATGCGGATCCTGGAGAGTCCGATCGGACCGCTGCGGGCGGCCGCAGTGCGCGAGGGAATCTGCTTTCTGGATTTCGACGCTCCGGAATACGAAAAACGCCAGGAGCGGGATATCGCCGCAACGTTCGGAATCCCGTCCGTCAAGGCGCGAAACGCGCACCTGACGAAACTCGAGAAGGAACTCGACGAGTACTTCGCCGGCAGGCGCCGCGAGTTCTCGGTCCCGCTCGTCGTCTCCGGGACGCCCTTTCAGGTCCGGGTCTGGGAGGCGCTGGAGCGCATTCCGTTCGGGGCGACCCGGACCTATGCCGACGTGGCGGCGGACATCGGCTCCCCGGCCGCCTTCCGCGCGGTGGGCAACGCCAACGGAAAGAACCGGATCGTGATCCTGATTCCCTGCCATCGCGTCATCGCCTCGGGGGGAGATCTGGGCGGCTATGGCGGCGGACTGCCCCGAAAGCAGTTCCTGCTCGATCTCGAGAGAAAATCGGTCTGACGAAAGGACGCATCGATATGTCGAAAGTCATTGCGGAGCTGGTCGTGGTTCCGCTCGGGACGGGCAGCCCGAGCCTGAGTTCCTACGTTGCGGGCGTCGAGAAACTGCTGGCGACGTTCAACCTGAAGACGATGCTTACGCCGATGGGGACCGTGCTCGAAGGGGATCTCGACGAGGTGCTCCGGGCGGTTCGGGCCGTCCATGAAGTTCCGTTTCAGGCAGGGGCGCTGCGCGTCTCGACGACCGTCAAGATCGACGAGCGCCGGGACAAGGAGCTTTCGATGGACGGCAAGGTTCGCGCCGTACGGGAGAAGCTCGGGCGGTAGTCGCCCGCACGGTTCCGTTTTCGCACGCGACGGTCGGGGCGCTCTCCTTCGGGACGGGCGCCTCGTTTTCTTGTGCGGAGCGTTCATTCGCCTGGAATGCGTGCGAAAATGCGCGACGCCGGCAAACGTACTGTAGATTTTTTTGACATTTTTCGATTTTTTGAGTACAATTTGTGCGGTGTAATGCCCGAGGATGCCGTGATCCCGAATGCGAGCGTTCGCCTCTTGAGACGGAGCGCTCCGGCGTCATCTCCCGTTTCGATTCTGAGAAAACCGGGCAGTCGTCGTTCACGCGGCGCTTTTATCTGAAATGGGCGTAATAATGACGGGTTTTACGCGCTTTTTGCCGGAATTCCATCCTTCCTTTATGGCGCTTCTTCGTTTCAAGTGATATGATTATCATGAAAGTTTTCCCCGAACGTCGGGGGTTTATGCGCGGCATGAGCAAAAATTCAGGAGGTGTATGTTTCATGTCAGTGGTTAAGCGTACGTCGTCGAACGTTCTCCTTGACACCGCACTCAAGAACTTTTACGCAGCAGCGGAAGAAATGGGTCTCGAAGAAGGGCTGATCGAGATACTCAGCCGTTCCGAGCGCAAGACGGCGGTCTCCATCCCTGTCGAGATGGATGACGGCACGGTCAAGGTCTTCGACGGATATCGCGTGCAGCACAATACGTCCATCGGTCCTTCCAAGGGCGGCGTCCGCTTCCACCCCGAAGTGTGCCTTGAGGAGTGCGAAGCGCTCGCCATGATGATGACCTGGAAGTGCTCCCTCTCCGGCATCCCCTACGGCGGCGGCAAGGGCGGCGTGTGCTGCGAGCCCCTTGAGCTTTCCCGGAAGGAAAAGGAACGCATCTGCCGGACATGGGCCGCGCGCATGGAGCCTGTCGTCGGCGCGATGACCGACGTTCCCGCGCCGGACGTCAACACCGGCGGACCGGAAATGGTGTGGTTCATGGACACCATCAGCAAGATGCGCAACCGCCTCGAGCCCGCCATCTTCACCGGCAAGCCGATCCCGCTCTGGGGCTCCAAGGGCCGTACGGCCGCGACCGGCTACGGCGTCGCGACCTGCGCCATCGAACTCCTCAAGAACGTCGGTTTCGATCTCAAGAAGGCGACCGTCGCGATCCAGGGCTTCGGCAACGTCGGAACCTACGCCGCGCTCAACATGATCGAAGCCGGTTCCAAGGTCGTCGCGATCAGCGACATCACCGGAACCTACTACGCGAAGGACGGCCTTGACATCAAGAAGGCGTTCGATCACGTCACCAATCATCCGAAGCACCTCCTTGAAGGCTTCACCTGCCCGGGCTGCCAGAAGCTCGATCTTCCCGAGGTTCTGTACGTCGACTGCACCGTCCTCATTCCCGCGGCGCTCGAAGGCGTCATCAACGGCAAGAACGCCGACAAGGTCAAGGCCAAGTACATCGTCGAAGCGGCCAACGGCCCCGTGACCCCCGAAGGCGACGCGATCCTGGATGCGAAGGGCATCATCGTCGTTCCGGATTTCCTCGCCAACTCCGGCGGCGTCATCGGTTCCTACTTCGAGTGGTGCCAGGATCTCGGCGGCTTCTTCTGGACCGAGGAAGAATACAACGAGCGTCTTGTCCGCATCATGCGCGACAACTTCCAGCGCGTGTGGGCGTACTCCAAGGACAAGAACATCAAGATGCGCCGCGCCGCGTTCATGGCCGCAATCCAGCGCGTGGCCGACGCCGCCCGCATGCGGGGGATCTTCCTCTAGACCCGGACCGTTCCCGCAAAACGACGCATACGAAGAGGGCCGCTCCGTTCCGGAGCGGCCCTCTTTTTGTCCCGGCGCGGGAGCGGTGCGGAACGCGCCGCCCCGAACGGTCAGATTTCGAGCGTATGCGACGGCGATTCCGCGAGGACGACGCCGATCTCCTTGTCCCCGTCGAGGTGCACCGAAAAATCGCCGACGTAATGCCGGACCGCCGGGTGTTGCTTGACCTGGTAGGGCGTGCCTTCGAACCACTCGCGATTGAAGATGTTCCCGTCGATTCCGTCGAAGACGGGAAGATACAGGATTCCGTCAACGTCGAGGTCGAGGAAGAAGTGCGTGCCGTAGGAGAGTTCGGGCATGTAGTCGCTCGCGGTGATGCCCACCTCGATGAGGCAGCCGCAGTGACAGATTTCGTTGTAGCGGACGGGGACTCCGAGCTTGGGATTCGTGCTGCCCCAGCGGCCCGGGCCGACGAGGATGTAGTTCGTCCCCCCGAGACGCTCGTTGATCCGTCCGATTTCGCGCGCGACCTCGTAGAAGGTCGTATCCTTGCCGTACACGAACGGGTCCACGTAGAGCAAATGCTCCACGTGTTCCATGCGCCCGTTGCTGACCATCCGGTTGCCGCGCAGGAGCGTGCGGTCCGCCCAGTCGGCGGGAATGCGCACCTTGGCCATTTCCTCGTAGGCTGCGAGCGGGCGGAGCTGGAGGACCGTCAGCTTCCCGTCCTTCGTGTCGTAGGTGAATTCCATGTCGGCGGGACGCCCCATCTGCTCTTCGAGGAACGCGGCCAGCTCCTTGAGCAGCGAAAAGAAGCGGGGATGCCGGCTCGGAAAGGCGGAGAACGAGAAGATCGGGAGGCCGTTCCGGAGCTGGTCCGATCCGGCCCAGTAGAGGTTGTTGTCGGCGAAGATCTCGATGAACGCCGAAGCCATGGGGTGCTCCTTCATGATGTAGGGAAGGAAATCCGAGAGAAGGCCGGACATGAAGGATCCTGTCTTGCGGTCGAGGTAGTCGAACTCGCTCTGGCTCGTCTGCGCGATGTCAC
>CAYVKE010000017.1:0-35906 GCA_964451935.1 uncultured Synergistaceae bacterium
GTTTGGGGAAGTGTAATTGTCGTCGACGGGGAAGTGTAATTGTCGTTGACCAATCGCCCGCATTTCCCTTGGTCAGCCTTTTTTTCCATTCATGCGCCCTTTTCTTTGCTTCTTCCTTTTCGAGTTCAGTCGTACCTGCACAGAAAGGTGCGACCTTTCCTGAAGGGAATGCCTTTTTTTTGTCAGGCCGCCAACGATAAATGGTGGCGGCCTTCTCCTTGGGTATAATCTCGATGCCTTTTACATGCCCATCCCTGTCAAGCAATACCCTGAGTCCCTCTTGCTTCGGACAAGAAACAAAAAAAGGGTGCGTTGATTTCGGAGATAGCCCGGCCTTTTCAAGAGATACTGCGAAATCCCAGAAGATGTTCAACATGCGGAAACCTCGGGGAGGGACGTTTCCGATCCGGAAAGAACGGACTCGTCACAGGGGTAGACAATAACTCCATGAACGACTTCGACATTCTGTCTAAAGACGGGATTGAACTTTTTTTCCGCCGAAGAGAAATTGAATGGCGTAATGACCATCGACGATATGACCGTGTTGAAATCGATCGGGGGATCGATGCTTTCGACCGGTCCCCAGTACGAAGCGGGGAAGTCCTTTACTCCCAGAAATGGAGTCGAGAAGCACTCGCCTCTCCGAAGTCTCCTTTCGAAACGATCCTTATAGTGGTGCGCTCCATTTGTCGTCGTCATTTTTTCCTGCGAGTAGCTTTCGGGGAGTCCGACGGGAACGGCAAAACATCTGTATCGGACATCGCGTAGAACATTCATCCGGAACTGGAAAGGCTTTCCCTTAGCAAGGAGATCCGACTTTCGCAACGGGCCTCCATAGTTCTGAACGTAATTGACGTACTGCACAGGCTTGAGAATTTCCGTTCTTATGGGAAATATCTGGCTTGATTTGAGAAAAAGGATGGATTCGAAGATCCCCTTAACAGCGCTCCATGTCGGAACGGGATAAGACGTCGGAGTGCTGCCCGAACCCGGGTCAGTCCACATCGCCATTGATCCGGATATTTCCAGGCTGACGACGTATCGCTCATTTTCTTGAATCGTTTTACCTTTCATGAAGATACTTTTCCTCCTTCCTGGTTACGAATCAATCTTCATAAAAATAGTTTTTCATGTTCAAATTTTTTAAACTACCTAGAAAAGAAAAGTGACTTTCAGTATTTGCAACGACTTTTGAAGCATGATAAAGACTTGAAAAAATGGTCTTCTTTTCGGTGAACCAAGAAAACGTAACGCGAATTGGCTCGGCGCAGGACATAAGGCACACGATCTTCTATCGTCGCGAGTCTATTTTGGACAAAGACCATACGGCACCCCCTTATCCGGCTTACGAGTGAGAAGCTGGTCGCCATAGATTCCCCAAAAAGCAAAAAATGTTTATGAACGCTCCATCCATTTAATAATCAAATTTGAGCGATATTATATTGACAAGAATATCCTCTCTGCAGGACATCCGCAAGTGTGAGGAAAACCAACAATGCCTCCATCTGCAGCGGCTGCTTGAAAGGTGCAAACGAAGCGCCCCCCGGATTTCTCCGGGGGGCGCTGTATTCAGGGATCTCTTGATCGCTTATACGGAAGCCGCTTCTATTTCAGCCACTTCTCGAAGAGCCGGTCGAGGTCGCCGCGGAGTTTCGCGTCGTTCCAGAGGAAGTTCATAATCTTCAGGAACGCGGGGTCGTCGTCCCGGATGAAGAAGCCCATGAAGCTGATCTTCGTGAGCGGCTTGTCCGTGAACGCGCCGTAGAGCCGGTCGTCCTTGCGGGCGTAGACGACGGCCTCGTACGTTTCGGAGATCATCACGTCACCCTTGCCCTCCGCGATCATCGCAGGGATTTCCGCGTTCGCCGGATGGACGACGATCTTCGCCTTCTTGAAGTTCGCGTTGACGAATTTCTCGTTCGATCCGCCGGGGTTCACGATGACGGTCGTCTCCGGGACGTCCATCTTTTCGAGCGACGTGAACTTGTCCTTGTCCGCCTTGCGGATGATGGCGACCTTGCCGTTGGGCGCGTAGGGGGGCAGGAGGTCGCCCTTCAGCATCCGTGCGAGTCCACGCGTGATGCCGCCGACCGCAATGTCGAACTTGTCGCCCAGGTAGTCCTCCATGAGCTTCGGCCACGACGTGGCGACGTATTCGACCTTCACGCCGAGGTCCGCCGCGAGCAGTTCGACGAGGTCGATGTCGTGCCCCTCGTATTTCCCCGTCGCCTTGTCGAGCATCGCGAAGGGACGATAGTCCCCCGGAGTACCGACGCGAAGGATCTTCGTCTCCATGACCCGGTCGAGCCGCGCCCCCGCAAACGCGCAGGCCGCAAAGAGGACGACGACCGCAAGACCGAGGACCGCCGCAATTCCGAGCGCTTTTCCAGTGCGAACCATCCGAAACACCTCCATAGAAAAATTTCGTCAATTCTGAGGGTATTTCCCGTAAATGTCAACAACGCGGCGCGCCCCGCCCTCTGGTATGCTATGGCGCACATGCAGTCCATAGAAGGATGGTGTTGCGGACATGAAGGGTGTTTTCGGAATTCTCGCAGCGGCGGCGCTTGCGCTCGTCATCGCGCAGCCGGGGTTCGCGCTCGGCGACGCGGAGCACAAGGCGATGCTCGCGCAGTCGCAGGCATACCGCGAGGCGGACGAGGGGCTCAACGGCGCGTGGAAGGAAGCGAAGAAAATGCTTCCCGCGGACGAGTACAAAAAGCTCCTCGCAGATCAGGGGCGGTGGGTCAAGACCGGACGCGACGCGGAGGCGAAGGCGCAGATCGACGCCGGGACTTCGAAAGTCGACGCGTACGCGAACGTCACGATGGACCGGATCCGGTACGTCAACAACGTCATCAGCCGCTCCGTTCTGGTTCACAGCGACAAGGGCAGGCAGGGTCTCTACACGTTCACGGGGAAGGGAATGACCGGCGTCCTCGAAGTCTGGTGGTACGACGAGAGCGACCCCGTACATTACATCATCTTCGAGAACAGCGTTCCGTCGGGAAAGGACGGCGCGAACCTCTGCTCCTTCCAGGGCAAGGGGCCGCTCGAAGGAAACAAACTTGTCGCGGTGTCCGATCAGGATAACGCCGTGAAGGTCACGATCGTCTTCGACGGCAAGAAGGCCACGGTCACGACCGACGAGGCGTTCAAGTCGGGCGGCGTCTGCGGGCAGGGCGTGATCCTCGACGGCGTGTATTCGAGGTAAAGAACGGCGCGACGGGCTTCCGCCGCCTCATTCGCACGAAAACGACGGCCGTCCCGAATGGGGGACGGCTGTTTGTCTTTCCGGACGGGACACGGCGTCTTCCCGCAGACGCCGCCCCGTAATCGATCCGAAAACCGGGGGACTTCACCACGCCCCATAAAATTTGAGACTATCGACTCATGTTCCATGAGCCGATAGCCGACTAGTATGGTAGTATGGATCGAAAAATGGGAATAAATAAAATTAATTCATCGTTACTTCATGATCACTGTCGGGAATACGATCACACAACCCGCAGCGACGTCCCGGGGAAAGGAAAGGCGGATCCGAACATGACGGCAGAACTTCTCAAAATCGAAACCGGTGAAGTCCGCGCCGGAATCGCTTCTCCGCTGTCCGCAACCTACGAAGAGCTGCAGGAAGAGGTCGAAAAACTGAAGATCTCGGAGAGGGAATTCCGCAAGATCCTGGAGTGGCTCAGGGACGAGGTCGCGAAGTGGCGCGTCCTGATCGAGCAGTCCCGGGAGGGCATCGTCATTCTCACCGAGGACGGCTCCGTGTACGAGGCCAACCAGCGGTTCGCCGACATGCTCGGGTATCCGTTGAACGAAGTGCGCAAACTCCACGTGTGGGATTGGGATTTCCGGTATTCGAAGGAGGAGCTTCGGGAGATGCTCCGGACCGTCGACGCGTCGGGCGCCTGCTTCGAGACGCAGCACCGGCGGAAGGACGGCTCCGTTTTCGATGTGGAACTCAGCAACAATGCGTCGGTCTTTCCGGATCAGAAGCTGATCCTCTGCGTCTGCAGGGACATCACCGAGAACAAGCGCGCCGAAGAACGACTCCGGGAAAACGAGAAAAAGTACCGGGATCTCAGCGTCGTCGACGAACTCACGCAGCTTTTCAACTACCGACACTTCCTGAGCCGGCTCCGCGCGGAAGTTCTCCGGCCGAACCGCGCCATTCCCCCGAGCCTTCTCTTCATCGACCTCGACGACTTCAAGGTCTTCAACGATTCATTCGGCCACATCGAAGGAGACCGCGTCCTGAAACGCATCGGGGAGGTCATCACGCGGTGCGTCCGCGGGACGGACTATCCGTTCCGCTACGGCGGCGACGAATTCGCCATCCTTTTGCCCATGACGCCCCGCGAAGACGCCGCGGCCATCGCGGAACGGATCCTCTGCGAATTCAGGAACGAGCCGTTTTCCCCGGTCCCCGCGAACTTCGTTTCCGTGACGGTCAGCATCGGGGTCGCGCGCTACGAACCGCCCGAAGACGTTCAGGAATTCGTGAGCCGCGCCGACCGGTGCATGTACGCGGCGAAGCGAGAGGGAAAAAACCGGATCTGCTTCGATTCATAACTTCCGGGCCGGCGGGTCGGTCGCACGAATCGCCGCACCGCATCCGCCGGCCCGGAAGCCTCGGAAAACCGAAGCATTGACCTTCATGCCGCACTGACGGGCGCCGCTACTCCTCCACGATCCGGTGCGTTTCCGAATCGTATCGCGCCGGACCGAAGAACGCGGAGTCGAACTCCGAATACCGTTCTTTCATCGACTCGAAGCCCGGAACGTACGACGCGCAGTTGGAGATCAGCCGGAGCCGGATGCGCCCGATGTCCGAACGCTCCAGGTTCGCGTACGTGTCCCGGATCGTGTAGTACACGCAGTGCGAGGCCGCCTCGCCGCAGAACCAGACCGTCGTGCTTCCGCCGCCGCCCGCGAGCAGCAGGGACGTGATCCTGTCGTGGTTCGAGGTGTACACGGAATATTCCTCCCGGAACGGATTCATTCCCTTGAAGAGGTATTCGACGTACTTTCCAGTCGCGCGCGACCATTCATGCAACGCAGCCTGAACGTCGTCGTTGATGGCGTTCCCCCACGTTCCGACCACGCAGTGAACGGGCCACAGATCGATGCCGGACCGCCCCTGCCGGATCTGCTCGCGCGGAATGCACGGTTCGTACGCGGGATTCCTCGGATGGAAGCCGTCGATGTTTCCGCGATCGATCGTCCCGACGCCCGAGACCGGCTTCCCGTCCTTCAGCCAGAAGACGTCGTGGAACACGGACTGCTCCGTGTGCATGTCCATGCTGACGACTACCGAGTCGAAGAAATCCGCGCCGCGCTCCAGCATGTCGCGGATCGTGCGGCAATCGGCCTCCGCGTTCGGCAACGCAAGCGATCCGCGCGACGCGTCGCAGAAGTCGTTCTGCGGATCGGTGATGAACAGTACGTTTCGCACAATATCCCAATCCTTTCGACAATGCAGCCGGCCGCAGTCGCACGCGGCGGACTCTCTCCGAAACACCCCGTTCGGGACACGCGTACAGTGTATCACTTCCCGGAATGCCGTCTTCCCTGCGGCTGCGGACACGCCGCGCGCCGGATGCAGGTATTTCGTCAGTTGACTTGTCTCTTGTCAGTTGACTTTTTTCCGTCGTCGGATTATTCTTTCGCGAGGGTCGGAATCAACCAAAGTGATTCTCACCTTCGCCGGCGAGAAAGATTCGAAGTTGGGGAGGCCTTGTATTGTGATGAAGTTCTCGATTCTCGGGAGCGGCAACGGCGCCCGCGCGTGCAGCGCCCAGATAGCGGCGGCGGGGTATCCCGTGGTCATGTGGGAGCCCCTCGAAGGGGTCGCGGATTTTCCGAAGCTCCGCGAAACGAAACAGATCCGCACCGAAGGGGATATCGCCGTCTGCGGGAATCTCGCGGACGTCACCATGGATATCGCGGAAGCCGTCCGCGGCGCCGCGGTCATCATGGTGGTGGTGCCGTCCTTCGCCCATTCGCCCATCTTCTCGAAACTGATCCCGCACCTCGAGGACGGGCAGCATATCGTCGTGATTCCGGGAAATTTCGCCGCCTACCGCCTGAAGAAGATGATGGCGGAAGCCGGCTGCCGGAAGCGCATCACGGTTTCCACGACGGAAACCATGCCATACGCCTGTCGCATCAAAACCTTCGACACCGTCATGATCCACAAGCGCAAGTTCGCGATCCATCTCGCGAGCACCCCCGTCTCCTCGGGGGCGGAGGTCCGGGGGATCATGAACGACGCCTTCAGGGGGTATGTTGAGTTTCTCCCCGTCGAGCACATTCTCGTCCAGGATCTGTCCAACGCGAATTTCGTCATGCATCCGTATCCGGTGCTCCTCAACTACGGGGAGATCGAACAGCATCCGAAGACGTTCCGGCATTACATGGACGGCGTCACGCCGCTGATCAGCGAGCAGATGGAGCTTCTCGACCGGGAGCGCATCGCGATCGGCGCGAAGCTCGGCTTCCGGCTCAAGTCCGTTCTGGAGCTGATGAAGCTCTATTACGGCAAGAACGAGACCCGCACGCTGTACGAGTACGTCCACAGCCCGGAGACCCCCTACGCGGACCTGGTCGGCCAGAACGTCCGCAGCCGCTACATCACGGAGGACGTCCCAGGCGTCGTCATGCCGGTCGCTCGCCTCGCGCGGAAGGCCGGGATCCCCTCGCCGCGGTCGGACACGATCGTCGACTTCGCGTCGCAGCTTCACGGCGCCGACTACTGGACGCAGGGGACCACGCTGGAATCCATCGGCATCGAAGACATGAGCATCGAGGCCATTCTGTCGATGATGGCCTGAGCGTCCGCACCAAAAAACCGAAGACGGGAGGAAGAGAGCAATGAAGAAAGAGCTTGCATTGTCGTTTCTGGTTCTGTGTCTTCTGGGCGTGATGTGTTCCTCGTCGGCAGCGGCCGTAAACTGGAAATGGGTCCACTACCAGCCTGTGGATTCCATGGCGGACAAGCTTTCCAAGAGCATGATCGCGGAAATCGAGGAAAAGAGCGGCGGCCAGATCAAATTTTCCCTTTTCCCGGCCGGACAGCTCGGCGACTGGATGGAAATGTCCGAACAGATGATGCGCGGCGCGGTGCAGATCGGCATTCTCCCCGTGTCTCCCGCATACAACAAGGCGTTGCAGGTCCGCGTCCTCCCCTACAGCGTCATGAACTGGAACGAGGCGAAAAAGGCATTCTCCGGCGAGAAGCCCTTCCTGTTCGACATCCTGGCGAAGGAAATGGACAAGACCGGGCTCAAGGCCCTGGCCGTCGTCGCGGAAGGTTTCGGCGGCGCGGGATTTGCGAAGGTTCCCGCCTTCGATGTCGTCGATCCCGACGGAGACAAGCACGGGCTGAAGATCCGCGTTCCGGCCGGAAACCAGGCCTTCGAGTCCCTCGCGAAGCAGCTCGGGTTCATCCCGGCCTCCGTGCCCTGGGGTGAAATCTACATCGCGCTCCAGACCGGCCTGGTCGATTGCCAGATCGGCGGACAGCCGTTCAACACCTTCTCCTCGTTCCTCGACATCACGAAGATGTGGGTCCAGCTCAACACGCACTTCCAGCACTCCTTCGTGTACATGAACAAGAAGGCCTGGGAGTCCCTGACCCCCGAGCAGCAGAAGATCGTCCAGGACGCCGCCAGAAAGTTCGCCGATACGAGCTTCGCGCTCGCCGAGGCCGAGGACGCGAAGTACATGGCGGAGATGGAGAAGGCCGGAATCAAGATCGTGAAACCGACCGACGAACAGCTCGCGAAGATCGCCGCCAAGATCCGGAAGAACACGTGGCCGATCATGGAAAGCGTCGTCGGCAAGGAGATCATGGACAAGGTTCTTGCGGGGCTCGCGGCGCTCCGGTAGACGGACGCCGTTTCGATCGGCCGTTCCGGGAGGCTCGTTCGCTCCCGGAACGGTTCCGGAAAGGGGAAATGGAGCGAAAATGATCCGATCGTTTCTCTGGAACACGCTATTGCGGGCCCAGCGAATCGTGATGCTCCTCACGATTTGCATCACGACCGCCGCCGTGTTCCTCGAAGTCATCATGCGCTACTTCTTTCAGGCTCCGCTGGTCGGCATCGAGGAGTTCGCCGCGTACACGGCGTTCTGGCTCTACTTCATCGGGGGCTCCTACGGCGCGTACGAACGGAGCCACATCTCGGCCGACCTCTCGCAGCTCCTGTTCAAAAACAGGCTGACCTACGCGAAATCCCACTTCGTGACGAGCCTCGTTTCGGCGCTTTCGATCCTCTACGTCCTTCCGTGGGCGTACAACTACGTCAAATGGGGGTTGGAGATGAACGAACAGTCCCGCTCGACGTTCCTCGGGGACAGTTTCCCGGTCGTCTACTTCCAGGCGAGCGTCCTGGTCGGTCTGGCGCTGATGAGCTTCTACTTCTTCGTCGAGTCCTGCCAGTGGTTCCGGGCCGCCTTCATCGACCGCTCCGTCCCGGATAACATGCTCGTCGCCAGAGAGGAGATCGACTCATGGATTGGATAATCGCGGCGTCGCTCCTCATCTTCGCCTGCGCGATCTTCTCCGGAATTCCCATCCCCTTCGGGTTTCTCATCTCGATCATCTTCCTCTCGATCGCCAAGGGGATCGACCCGTCGTTCCTGCTGCCGGTGGGATTCACGAGCATCAACTCCGTCACGCTGCTCAGCATGCCGTTCTTCATCACGCTCGGGTATCTCGTGACGGGCGGGAGCATCGCCCGTCGGCTGCTCGACCTCGCGAACGCGATCGCGGGCCGGATCCCCGGCGGCCTCGGGATCGTGGCGTGCGTCACGTCGGCCGTCTTCGGCGCCATCTCCGGCGCGGCGGCGTCGTCGGTCATCGCCATCGGAACCATCATGATCCCCGAGATGGAAAAGCACGGCTACGACAGGGGGTATTCGGCCGCGCTCATCAGCTCCGCGGCGGTCCTGAGCACGCTGATTCCCCCGAGCATCACGATGATCATGTACGCCTTCGTCACGGGTCAGTCCGTTGCCGCGTGCTTCCTGTCGACGCTCGTTCCCGGCGTGCTGCTGACCGCCATGTTCAGCGCCGTCAACGTGTACCTCGTCAAGACGCGGATGCCCTCCGTGGAGGTCCTGCCGCAGATTTCGCGCGCGGAGAAGATGACCCTCATCGGCGAAAAGACGAAAACCGCGATCGGCGGCATCATCCTGCCGGTCATCATCCTCGGGGGGATATACGGCGGCGTCATGACGCCCACGGAAGCCGCGGCCGTCGCGGTCGTGTACTCCCTGTTCCTGAGCCTGTTCGTGTATCGCGAAATGTCCGCGGGCAAGGCGCTGCTCTTCCTGCGCTCCTCCGTCACCGCGACGGGGACGATGATGCTCATGACCTTCTTCGCCGCCATCCTGAGCCGGATCTACGCGATGGAGCAGGTTCCCCAGATGGTTTCCAAGCTGCTGCTGAGCCTCACGACGAACAAGATCCTGCTGCTGTTGCTGATCAACATTTTCCTGGTCTTCGTCGGAATGATCGTCGACGCGCTGAGCGGCATCCTGCTGGTCACGCCGCTGCTCTACCCCGTCATCCTGGCGCTCGGCGTGCACCCCATCCACTTCGCCGCGATCATCGGCGTCAACCTCGGAATGGGAATGCTGACCCCGCCGATGGCGGGAATTCTCTACATGGGGGCGAAGACGGGCAAGGTCACGGTGGACCGGATGCTGAAACCCATCATGATCTTCATCCTGACCTGCTACGTTCCGGTCATCCTCCTCACGACCTACTGGGAGCCGCTCTCCCTCGCCATTCCCCGGGCCATGGGCCTGATCCGCTGACGCGGTCCGCCGCGCATGCGAGATTGTTACGAAAGAAGATGCGACCATGCGAATCGTTTCCGTCGAAATCATCCAAACGAAAATTCCGCTGAAGCACCCCTACAGGCTGTCGCAGCGATACGGCGACGTCGCCTACACCCATCCCACGGTCGTCAAGGTCCGGACCGACGAGGGGCTCGTCGGGTTCGGCGAGACGGACGCCTGGGTGGGCTTTTCCTCCGAGACGCCGGAGGGCGTCGCGGTCATCCTGAAAAACGACATCGCCCCGAAGCTCCTCGGGCTCGACGCGACGAACGTCCTCCGGGTCCACGAGACGATGGAGTTCTTCATGCGCGAGAACCACATGGCCAAGGGAACCATCGACATGGCCTGCTACGACCTTCTCGGAAAGGCGGCGGGGATGCCCGTCCATCGCCTTCTCGGCGGCGCGCTGTACGATTCGCTGCCCATCATGGGGGCCAGCGGAGGCGAGTCCTGCGAAGAGGCCGCCGCGGCAGCCCTGGAGGTCAAGGCGACGGGGTACCACTCGCTCATGGTCAAGGTGGGCCGCGATCCCGTCCACGACGCCGAGCGCGTTCTGGCCGTCCGTGACGCGGTCGGGCCGGACTATCCGCTGATCCTCGACGCGAACCAGGGGTGGGACCTCGCGTCCGCGAAGACATTCATCGGCATCGCGAGAGACGCCAATCCCGCGCTTTTCGAGCAGGCGCTCGTCGCAGACGACCTCGAGGGCATGGCCGCCCTCCGGAGGAGCTGCGACGTCCGGATCTCCGTCGACGAAGGTCTCACGTCGTTCCGGCGCGCCCAGGACGCCATCCGGCTCGGCGCGGCCGACACGTTCAGCGTCAAGGTCTGCAAGAACGGCGGCATCAGGGAGTCGCTGCGGATCATCGAACTGGCCCGCCACCACGGAATCGACATCCTGTTCAACTCGATGCTCGAGGAGGGAATCACGCAGGCCGCGTCGCTGAACATCGCGCTCGTGACCCAGAACCTCTTCCCCTGGGGGCACGCGTACTTCTCGCCGCTGCGGCTCGACGCGGACATCACGACGTACAGCAGCCTGATCCGCGACGGACGCGTCTATCCGCCCACGGCGCCCGGCCTCGGGGTGGAGCTTCTCGACGACGTTCTCGACAAGTACGTCACGGCGCGCGCCGTCGTCGGAAAGTAGCGCGGGACTGCGGCGGACCGAACACCGCCCGGACACTGCCTCCGACACACAACGAGCCCCGGAAGATTTCTTCCGGGGCTCATTCCGTCTCAGCCTTTCGGCGTCAGGATCAGCAGGGTCCTGCAGGGCTTCCCTCCGTAGGCCTGTCCGCCGTGCGGGCGGCTTCCGTCGAAGAAGACGCAGTCCCCTTCGGACAGGAGGTACGTCTGCCCCTGATAGAAAAAGAGCATCTGCCCTTCGAGGACGAACGAAAATTCGTCGGAGTCGTGCATGAAATGCGGCGTTTCCTTCGCGGTCTCGACGGCGTAGGTGATGAGGTACGCGCTCCACTTTCTGTTCGGCCACGCGTGGCCGAGCATCTCGTAGCGGTACCCTTCGGTCGTCTTGCGGGATGAGATGGGCTTGACGTCATCCTTGCGGATCAGGAGGAAGTCCTCCTCCTTCTCCCCGATCAGCGTCACGAGCGACATGTCCAGGTTCTTGGCGATCCGCGAATAGGTCGAGATCGGCGTGCTGACCTTGCCGAGTTCGATCTTCGAGAGCATGGCCTTCGAGATGCCGACCTTGTCCGCGAGATCCTGGAGCGTCAGCCTGTGGGAAAGGCGCTGCTCCCGGATCCTCTTTCCGATAAGGACTTCCATTTCTTCCATGCAGGCTCCCCCTTGAGCGGCGACGTTCCCGACGAAACCGGCTCAGCCCGCGAAATGTCGGAACGCTTCGCGGATGGCGACGCCGCCGCCGAGGATGAGGACGGCGAAGTAGACGACCGTGACGACGTTGAGAAGGTGTCCGTACAGGATGTACAGGCCGTCGGACTGCAAAAGTCCGATCGCGAAAAACAGCAGGGCGAGAGCGGGCAGCGTGTTGCTGAACGGAATCAGCCCGAACGGGGCCATGAGAAGGAGCGCCCCCGCAATCATCGCGCAGTTGTTCACCGTGTTCGCAAGCGGCGACGCCACGAGGCCGTCCATCCGGTGGGGGCGGCTCACGCGCTCCAGCGAGTGAAGCCATTTCGCGCCCTTTTCGATCGCCGCGCGGATCTTGTCCGCGGGCAGGGTGCGCTGCGCGATGCGCTCCGGCAACCACAGGCTGCGCCCGAGGAGGCGGCTGACGCCGATCAGCAGGATCGCCGCCCCGAAGACGGTGCTGACGCCCGGGATCGAAACGGGCACCAGGAAGACGATCGTGAGAAACGCCGAGAGGATCAGAAGGCCGTCCTGCCCCACGAGATCGCGGATTTCGGCCAGCGTCACCCTCCCCGGCGGCAATTCGCCGATCACCATGTCAAGCTTCGCGCCGATGGAGCCGTTCCGCGCCTCCTCCCGCCCGGGCCGGGCCGGAGCGTCCGTCTGCTTCCCCCGTGATTCGTCGGAAATTCGCTGCACGCTTTCATCCCCCGCTAAAGAAATCTTTATTGAAACGCGACACGACTATACGGCCTCATGCGGCGGTTTCGCAAGCGGAATTTCCGCAATCGGCGCGTCCGGGGCGGATCGCACCCCCGGCGCGAAAGGGACACATCTTCAGGCCGTATGTTCCATCGACGCCTGCGACTGCGACTGCGACCACGGCCTGATCTTCTTCAGCGTCTTCGCGAGCGTCGCTTCGGCGACCTCCGTGTCGTGCGCCGCCTGCGCGCGAAGCCAGTAGCCGTTCGACAGTCCGAAAAACCGGCACAGGCGCAGATCCGTATCCGCCGTGACCGCGCGCTTTCCGGAGACGATCTCGCTGATTCGCTGCGCGGGTACCGAAATCTCCTTGGCGAGGCGATACTGCGAAATTCCCATGGGTTTCAGAAACTCCTCAAGCAAAAGTTCGCCGGGAGTCACCGGCCCGGGTCCGGTCATGGCCGTCACCTCCTTCTAGTGATAGTCCGTTATCTCGACGTCTTCCGCACCTGCGGCCGTCCACCGGAAACACACGCGATACCGGTCGTTCACGCGAATGCTGTGTTGTCCCCTGCGGTCGCCCCCGAGTTCTTCGAGCCGATTGCCCGGCGGAACGCGCAGATCGTTCAGAGACCCGGCGATCTCAAGCTGCCGGATCTTGCGTCGCGCCGCCGACTCGATGTTCACGAATCGCCGCACGCGTTTCCCTCGCGCGAGTCGTTCGGTATCCCGGTCTTTGAAGGAGACGATCATGGCGCTATAGTACCGCCGTGCGTGAATAACGTCAAACGTGATTACTGCGATTACAAAAAGAGCGCCGGTTGAAAGAACGGCCGGCGCTCCATAGTCGCGAAAAACCGGATATTTCTGCCTACTTCGACGCGTAGATGTCGAGGATCTTCAGGATGACCTTGACGGACTTCTCGAGCGACGGGACGGGCAGGAACTCGAACTTGCCGTGCGCGTTGTGTCCGCCGTAGAAGATGTTCGGGCACGGAAGCCCGCGGTAGGTGAGCTGCGAGCCGTCCGTGCCGCCGCGGATCGGGACGATCTTCGGCGTGATGCCCAGGGACTCCATCGCCTGCGTGGCCGTCTCGACGATGTGCATGTGCTTCTCGAGGACGTCGCGCATATTGTAGTACGTATCGGACAGCTCCAGCTCGAACCGCTCCGCGCCGTACTTGTCCTGCATCCACTTCACGACGCGCTTCACGAACTCCTTGCGCTGCGCGAACTTCGCGCGGTCGTGGTCGCGGATGATGAACGACAGCGTCGCCTCCTCGACGGCCCCCTTGAACGAGGTAACGTGGAAGAAGCCTTCGTACTTCTCGGTGTGCGACGGGGTTTCGGCGGGCGGCAGCAACGCGAGAAGCTCCGTTCCGAGAAGCGTCGCGTTGAGCATCTTGTCCTTCGACGTTCCCGGATGCACGGCGCGGCCGTGGACTTTGATGTCCGCGCGCGCGGCGTTGAACGTCTCGTAGTTGATCTGGCCGACGGGCCCTGCATCGACCGTGTAGGCGAAGTCCGCGCCGAAGGCCTCGATGTCGAGAAGGCTCGCGCCGTGTCCGATCTCCTCGTCGGGGGAGAAGGCGATCTTGACGGCGCCGTGTTTGATCTCGGGGTGATGGACGAGATGGTCGACCGCGGCGACGATCGCGGCCATTCCGGCCTTGTCGTCCGAGCCGAGGAGCGTCGTTCCGTCCGTGACGACGATGTCCTGGCCGACGTAGTCGTTCAGGTCGGGGAAGTCGGCGGGCGACATGACGACGCCGAGCAATTCGTTGAGGACGATGTCGCCGCCCTCGTAATGCACGACCCGGGCCTTGACGTCCGCGCCCGTCACTTCGAGCGCGGTGTCGAGGTGGGCGTTGAAGCCGATCGTCGGGATCTTCCTGTCGGTGTTCGCGGGCAGCGTCGCGGTGACGTAGGCGTGTTCGTCGACGCGGACGTCCGAAAGCCCCAGCTCCTCAAGCTCCTTCGCAACGGCCTTCGCGAAGACCATCTGCCCCTCGGTGCTCGGAACCTTGCCGGTCTTTTCGACGGCCTGGGTGCTGAATGTCGTGTAGCGCAGGAAACGTTCCAGTGCGGTGCTCATGCGATCCTTCTCCTTTTGTCGAATTCAACTCGTGATGCTCTCCTCCGACGGTCCCGCGTGAAGGGAGGCGAAGCGCGGAAACGACCTCCGAAACCGCGTGCCTTCGGCATATTGCCCCGTACATTGTACACTATGTCGCGGCCGTTCCGTCACTCCTGCGCCCGCTTCGCCACGGCGCGGCATATTTCGTCCATGCACGCAAGGAACGGCCTCTCCCCGCGCCAGAAGGGGGGCGGCCCGAGGCGTCCGGCGGCGGGGGCCGGAAGGCCGCACGGCTCTTCCGAAAGCGGCGCGGACCGCCCGTCGCGCGCGTCGCCCCAGAAGAGCGCGACGTCCGCCGGCAGCGGTTCGGGCTCCGGCGGCGCCTCCCGCTCCTGCGCCGCGGCGGCCGGTGCGAGATATTCCAGGAGCGCGTCGCGGTCGCGTCCGCGAAGGCGCAGCAACAGGAAGGGATCGGCGTCGAACGCCTCCGCCATGATGTAGAAGACGGCCGCGATGTGCTTGCACGGGTTGGAGACGTCGGGGCAGGAACAGTCCGTGACGAGGTCGCCGTATTCGGTCGGGAAGAGCGGAAGGCCGATCTTCGCGAGAAGCTCCTCGAGCCCTTCGGGCATCTCGCCGCCGAGCAGGCGGGCAAGATGCCATGGTTGTCCCGCGAGCGCCCCGGCGATCCGCTCCCACTGCGCGTCCGTATAGGGGCGCATGCGGATTTCGACGTCGTAGGGCGTCCGGCGCGACCCCTGGACGCGGGCCGTCACGCGGCCGACGCCGATGTCGAGGCCGATCACCTGTCCCGATCGCGCGTAGCTCCGGCCCCGCTGCAACCGAGCGCCGATGCGGAAGCTCTCGAGCGCCTGGATCCAGCGCCGCCCCCACCAGTTCTTCGCGAACGCCCCTCGTGCGTTCGCAGCCTTGATGCCGCCCGAAACCGCGATCGGCGGAGCGGGCTTATAGAATTCATCATTCCGCCAAAAATCCCGGCTCATTCCCCCGTCGCCTCCGTCTCCAGCCGGACGACGTCGAGCAGATCGTCGTCCGAAAGCTCCGTGATCCAGTTCTCGCCCGCGCCGACGACGCTCTCCGCGACGGCCGACTTGCGTTCGATCATCCCGTCGATCTTCTCCTCGAGCGTTCCGGCGACAAGGAACTTGAACACCTGGACGTTCTTCGTCTGCCCGATCCGGTACGCCCGGTCCGTGGCCTGGTTCTCGACCGCGGGGTTCCACCACCGGTCGTAGTGGATGACCCGGTCGGCCCGCGTCAGGTTGATCCCCGATCCCCCGGCCTTCAGCGAGAGCACGAAGACGTGCGGCGCGCGCGCGTCCTCCTGGAAGCGGGCGATCATGTCGTCGCGCTTCTTCCGTGCGACGCCTCCGTGGATCAGGAAGACCTCCTCGCAGAAATACTCCTGAAGATACGTTTTCAGCAGCTCCCCCATCTCGGCGAACTGCGTGAAGACGAGCGTCCGGCCGTCGGTCTCCCGGGCCTCTTCGAGCATTTCGACGAGCCGCCGGAGCTTGCCGGAGCGCCCTTCGAGCCCCGATCCGTCAGCGGCGAACTGGGCCGGATGGTTGCATACCTGCTTGAGCCGCAGAAGCGTTGCGAGGACGAGCCCCCTGCGATCCATGCCCTCCGTGCGGGAAAGCCGCTCTTCGAGGTCCGCGAGGACGGCGGCGTAGAGCGTCGCCTGTTCCTTCGTCAGCGTGCAGTAGGTCTTCATCTCGATCTTGTCGGGAAGGTCCGAGATGATCGCCTTGTCCGACTTGAGCCGGCGCAGGATGAACGGCGCGGTCAGGCGCTTCAGCCTCGCGGCGGCCTCCGCGTCGCCGGAGCGGCGGATCGGGTTCAGGAACCTCCGGTCGAACGAGCTTCGGCTCCCGAGAAGCCCCGGGTTGAGGAAGTCCATCAGCGCCCACAGGTCTCCGACGTGATTCTCGACCGGCGTCCCCGTGAGCGCGATGCGGTAGTCCGCCTCCAGCGACCGGACGGCCCGCGACTGCTTCGCGTCCGGGTTCTTGACGTTCTGCGCCTCGTCGAGGATGATCCCGGCCCACCTCACGGGCGCCATGAGCGCGGCGTCCCGCTGGAGCAGCGCGTAGCTCGACACGACGATCGCGCTCGACTCCGCGAGCTTTTCAAACCCCTTCTTCCGCCGCGTCGCGCCGTGATGAATCGTCACGGGAAGACCGGGCGCGAACCGCTCCGCCTCGCGGCGCCAGTTGTTGATCACCGACGTCGGGCACACGAGAAGGACCGGCCGCGTCTCGCCGTTCTCGCGCTCCCGCTGGACGAGCGCGAGCGCCTGGATCGTCTTGCCGAGCCCCATGTCGTCCGCGAGACACGCCCCGAGCCTCCACTTCCGCAGGAACGCGAGCCAGGAGTAGCCGCGCGACTGGTACTCCCGCAGCGTCCCGTTCAGCCCCGCGGGCGCGGGAAGCGGATCGGGGCGCGCGTCGGCGAGCCGTTTCAGGAGATCCCCGAATTCCCCGACGAGGACCGCTCCCCGGACCGGATCGTCCTCGTCGTCGCCGGACGCTCCGAGCGCCGAAAACAGCAGTTCCCGCCCCGTCTTCGATCCCGACGGCATGCGCTCCAGAAAACGCGCGCACGACTGAAGCCGTTCCCGGTCGACCTGCATCCACCGGCCGCGCAGCTTCACGAACGGCGTCTTGAGCTTCACGATGGAGCGGAGTTCCTCCGGCGAAAGTTCCTCGTCGCCGATCGTCACCCGGTAGTCGAACTCCACGACCGACTCGAGCGACAGCTCCCCCGAACCCTCCGAACGGGACTGCCTCGCGACCGGCTTCAGGCGCGGAGAGGGCCCCGCGCCGCGCACCCACCACGACGGAAGGAAGACCGAAAACCCGGCCCCGTGGAGCGCGGGCGCGTGATCGCGAAGAAATTCGAGCGCACCGGCTCCGTCGAGCGTGAAGTCGCCGGGTTCTCCGGCCTTCAGCCCCTCCCCGACGGGCGGACACAGCGCCGCGGCCCGGCCGAGCGCCGTCAGGACGAACTCCCGGGGATCGCCGAAGCGCCCGGCCTGCCGGAGAACGGACGCCTCGTTCCTCCACAGGTCCGAAACGGAAAACAGCAGGCTCTGCTCCGCCTTCGGCTGGAGCAGGCACGCAACGCGCCACTGCTCTCCGTCCCCGTCGCCCGGTTCCTCCAGCCGGAAGCAGAAGCGGAACGGCGACGCGCCGGAAAGATCCTCCTTCCGCCTCCACTCGGCAAGCGAGTGCGCGAACGCGGCGACTTCTCCCGCGTCGTCCCAGCGAACCGCGGGATCCGGGGAGGTCAGCGCGGCGATCCAGGCGTCGTGGAGGCTCGCGTAACGCCGTTCGTCTGCGGACAACCGGAGGTCGGCGCCCGAGGCGCGGACGAATGCGTCGACGCACCGGACGAGGAACGCGGCCGCGACGTCCCGCCGGGCAGGTTTGTCCGGCGCCGGTTCGCCGGGACGACCGAGGCACCGGCACGCGCCCGGCATCGAACCGGCAAGCTCGTCCGCGCGCGCGCCGAGCCGTTCGTCGGGGGCCGGGGACCAGCGGGCCTCCCAGCCGTCCGCCGTCGGAACGAGACCCGGCAGAAAGCCGCCGGACGCCGAAAGGTCGCGCGCCAGAAGGACGGCGCGCGCGAACCACTGCGCCGACGCGCCGAACATCACGCCGCTGCCGGGGACGGGACCATTCCCGACGATCCCGGCAAGAGCCGCCGTCAGATCGAACGTCAGGGGAGCCGCCGAAACCGGAAACGGAGCGATCCGGACGGCGCTCCTGCCCGGCGGGACGTCGCCGATCAGCGGCGACGACGGCAGCGCGCGCGCGCCCTTCGCGGGAAGCCACGCGAGAAATTCCTCCCTTTTCGGAAGACGAACGTCGAAACCGGCGGCCTTCACGGCCTTCGCGAGGTCGCCCCCCTCGCACCACAGCAGCGGCGCGCCGTCCCGAACGGAAATGTGCAGCGCGATCATCGGCCGCGCCCCCCTTTCCTCACATAAGACGCAGTGTACGACATTTCCGCGCGCAATTCATCAGCCGGACCGGCCGCGTTTTTTTCGTATGGAAAAAGCGTCGCACAATTTGATACAATGAATGTGCGGCATTCGACGTGAAGAAACGAAACATCGGGAGGCTCCCCATGCGGAAGCGTGCGGATGGAATGACACGATGCGACGTTCGGCCGACGCTCGCGAAAACGCTCGCCTCGACGTTTGCGGCGCTTTTCTTCGGCGCGCTGTTCGTCGTCGGCGCGATCCTGTTCACCGACAGCCTCTTGCGCGACGGGCTTCTCAGGGACGCGCGCATCATCGCGACCTCGATCAATCCGGAACGCGTCGCCTCGCTGTCCGCCGGACAGGTCTTTTCGGGAAACGCGGATTACGTTCGGCTTCTGGAACAACTTTCGGCGCTCAGGCCGGTGCAGGAGGGGTGTACGAGGCTCACGCTGCTCGGCCTCGCGAAGGACCGCCCCGTGATCTTCGTCGACGCGACCGACGACGCGATGACGCCGCGCGCGCCGGGAACCCCCTACATCACGGCGGGCGACGAGGCGCTTCGCGTCTTCCGCACCGGAGAGCCGCTTCTGAACGGACTTCTCGTTCGGCCGGACCGGAGGTTCGTTTCCGTTCTGGTTCCGATACGGAATCCCGGAAATGCGACGATCCCCGGCGTCCTGGGCATCGAAATCGCAGCCGAATACTGGATGTGGAATCTCGTGGCGCACGCCGCGCTTCCGGTGGGGCTGGCGGTCGTCCTGACGGTTCTCGCGCTCGTCCAGGCGACCGCGGTCCGCATGGCGTCGTCGCTGCGAAGCGAGCAGGAACGCTTCCGCCGGTTCTTCTACGCCTCCCCGGACGCCTATCTGATTCTGGAGAACGGCGTGTTCACGGAGTGCAACGACGCCGCGACGGCGTTCCTCCGCGCGGCGCGCGACGACATCGTCGGGTCGCTTCCGGCGGATTTCTCGCCGCCCTTCCAGCCCGACGGAACGCCGTCGCTTTCCTACGGAATGGAGCGCGCCCGCGAGGCCCTGCAAAACGGCGTCGCCCGCTTCGAATGGCTCCATCGCCGCAAGGACGGCTCCGAGGTGCTGACGGACGTCTTCCTCGTCGTCCTGTCCCACCCGCGAAAGAACGGACTCCTGGCGCACTGGCGCGAAATCCCCGGGCGCGCGCGACGGCGTCCCAGGGATTCCGTGATCGTGTAGCGGGGCGTCCGTCCGGTCGTTCCACATTCCCTCGCGCCGGGGCGTCCTAGAACGTTCGTTTCTCCGATGGCGCGGCCTCGGGGCCGTTCCGTTTCTTCCGTCCGGTTCCCGCGATCTCCCAGATTTCGCGCCCGTTCATGACGCCCAGAGGCGTGTATATCATGATGAGGATCAGCAGGACGGCCATGAGGACGTTGACGAGACCAAAGGCCGGCGGGATGCTGATTCCCAGGATCATGAAGCCTTCCTGGACCGGAGCGAGAAGCTCCGCGCCGAAGGTCAGGATCCCCGCCCCGACGAGCGCGCCGGAGATCGTCCCGGTTCCTCCGATCGCAAGCATCGCCACGATCTGAAACACGTATTCGAGCCCGAACGCCTTCGGGTTCATGGCGAGAACCAGGTGGACCCACAGCACCGCCCCGATTCCGGTGATGAACCCGCCGATCGCGAAGGACAGCACCGTGTATCGCGCGATATCGATCCCCATGACGCCGGCAAGTTCCCGATCCCTGGAGATCACCGCGAGCGCGCGGCCGTACTTCGACTCCATGAGCCTTCGGATGCAATAGATGGCCGCGACGAGGACGCCGTACGTCCACCAGATGTTCGTGAAGGCCGGGATGCTCCGGAGCCCCATGTCGCCGTGCGTCAGGCTTGCGAGGTTCTCGGCGAGATTGCCCGTCACGATGGTGACTCCCATCGACGCGAGGACGAAGGAATGTCCCCGGAGGCGGAACACGGGCAGCAGCAGAACGGCGCTCGCGAGCATCGCGAGGATCCCGCCGAAGAGCATCGCGACGGGAAATGCGACGCTCGCCTGTTCCAGCCAGAGCGGCAGATGGAGGACGGCCTTCTTGTACGCCGGAGACAGCGTCAGAAGCGCCGAGGCGTACCCCGCAACCATCATGGGGCCGCCGAATCCCAGCGAGAGGATGTTCGCATACCCGTTGATGACGGTGACACCGAGCGCCACGATCGACGTGACGCCGAAGAGGATCACGAGACGGAGGTAGTACCCCCGGAGGAAGGTCTCCGCGAGAAACAGGAGTCCGAGAAGCGCGAGAAGCCCCGCGGTTTTTCTCATCGCACCGCCCATGTCGTCTCCCCTTACCTGTTTTTCATGTTGGGCCGGAATAATCCGGACGGTTTCAGGAAGAGGATGAACAGCAGCAGCGCCCAGACGAAGGTCGTCCGAACCGCGGAATAGTCCGGCGGCAGCAGCGCGACGAACAGGATCTCCCCGAGGCCGATGATATACCCCGCGACGGCGGCGCCCGGAACGCTGCCGATCCCTCCGAGGACCGCCGCGATGAAGGCGTCCAGACCGATGCGGTACCCCATGCTCGGGGTGACGATGCCGTAGCTCACGCCGTAGGCGACGGCGGAGACTCCGGCGAGGGCCGACGCGAGAACGAACGCGGTCAGGACCGCCGTCGAACCGTTGACGCCCACGAGCCGCGCCGCGTTCGCGTCGTAGGCGACGGCCCGCATCGCGATTCCCGCTTTCGCGTATTTGACGAAGACGCTCACCGCGACGACCATGACGACCGTCACGCCGAAGATCCAGAGATCCTTGACCCCGACCGTGAGCCCGGACTCCGTGACGATGACGCCTTCGAGGAAGCCGGCGGACGGAAAGGGTCTCCTGCCGTCGCCGAAGAGCATCGTGAAGAGATTTCGCACGCCCAGCGACGCGCCGAACGAAGCGATGAAAATCGTGAGGGGCCCGGGACTCCTCCGGAGACACGGCCTGTAGACGAAGCGCTCGATCAGGAGTCCCGCGAGGACGGACCCCGCGATGGCGGCGAGGAAGCCCGCCGGAAAGGACATTCCGAGAATCTCGACGACGCCGAAACATGCGAACGCCCCGATCATGAAGATTTCGCCGTGCGCGAAATTGATCAGGCCGAGAATGCCGTAGATCATCGTGTATCCGATGGCGAGCAGCGCGAGGATGCTGCCGTACGAAAGCGCGTTGACGAGTTGCTGCGCGAGATATTGCGCCGACATGCCCCTTACCTCGCCCCGAGATAGGTGTCCACGACGTAGGGATCCTTCGCGAGTTCGGCGCTCGGCCCGGAGATCCGGATCAGCCCGCTTTCCATGACATACGCCCTTCCCGCTGTCTCCAGCGCGAGCCCGACATCCTGCTCCACGAGAAGAATCGACGCCCCTTCGCCGCATATTTCGGAGATTTTCCCGTAGATCTGCTCCACGACGACGGGGGCGAGGCCGAGCGATGGCTCGTCCAGCAGAAGCAGACCCGGCTCGTTCATGATCGCCGTCCCGATCGCGAGCATCTGCTGTTCCCCGTCGCTCAGCGACTCCGCGCGCTGTCCGGTGCGCTCCTTCAGCCGCGGAAAGAGATCGAACACCCACTCCATCCGCTCTTTGAGCTTCCTGCGTCCTCGGATGACGTACCCGCCCATCGTGAGATTTTCGCAGACGGTGAGATTTCCGAAGATGTTCCGTCCCTCCTGGGCGCAGCTGATTCCCGCGCACACGACCCGGTGAGGGGGCATCGCCGCGATGTCCGCTCCGCCGTACCGGACCGATCCGCCCCAGGGACGGATTTCACCCGTGACGCACCGGATCGCCGTCGTCTTTCCGGCTCCGTTCGGGCCGACGAGCGCGACGATCTCCCCGGGCCGGACTTCGAGGTCGATGCCGTGGATCACCTGCGCCTTGCCGTATCCGGCGACCATGTTTTCGATGGACAGCACGCGTCACGCCTCCAGAAAATCCGGTTCGGCGGTCAGCTGTCTCAGGGTCTTCTCCCCGAGATACGCGCTGATGACCTTTTCGTTGCCGCGGATTTCGGCGGGCGACCCCTGGGCGATGAGGCTCCCGCGGCTCATGACGACGATCCTGTCGCTGACTCCCATGACGACCCTCATGTTGTGCTCGATGACGATGATCCCGATATGCGACCGTCCGCGGATCCGGCGGATGAGGTCCGTGATCTCGTCCGCTTCGGCCGGGTTCAGTCCCGACGACGGCCCGTCGAGAAGCAGGATCTTCGGATCGCACAGAAGCGCCCTCGCGAGTTCCAGCTTCTTCTGGACGGCGTAGGCGAGATCCTCGACCGCGACATCCGCACACCATCCGATCCCGAGAAGGTCGAGCGTCTCGCTGATTTTCGCGAGCATCTCCGCCTCGGCCCTGCGATAGCGCGGCGTCTGGAGGAGAGAGTCGAACCAGGAGTACCGTTCGATGAGATAAAAGGCCGGTTTCAGATTTTCGAGCGCCGTGACGCCTTTTATCAGGCGGGGCGTCCGGAATGTCCGCGTCATTCCCCCGCCCGTGATCCGATGCGGCGGCCGGCCGGCGATGTTCTCGTTGTCCATGAAGATCGCGCCCGAGTCGGGTTTCAGGATCCCCGACAGGAGGTTGAACACCGTGGCCTTCCCCGCGCCGTTCGGACCGATGAGACCGAGGATTTCGCCGTCATCGAGATCGAAGGTCAGACCGGAGACGACGTTCAGCCCTTCAAAGCTCTTCGTGAGTTCCCGGACATTCAGCATCCGGTCACCTCCGGAACTCGGGAGGCGAATCGTGAGCCCGGCCCGCGCGGGGCGCCTCGTATACGTCTTTCGGGTCGAGGATTGCGCGAAATACCCTGTGGCCGTTTTTTATTTCCTTGAAGACGACGGGTTTTTCGGGAATCCGGGGGTATCGCACCGTTTCCGGGTCCGGGTAGGAGATCGGCATGGTCGTCGTGACATACGCGTGAATCTGGATCGTATCCCGCAGAGCCGTCCGCTTTTGGACAAGCGACATCGAGTCCCATTTTTCCCTTCCGATCGCCCCGATGGTTTCCGCGAGGATCATGACGGAGTCGAAGCCGAGACACTCGAACGCGCCGGGTTCGGTCCCGTACTCGGCCGCGTAGGCTTCGACAAACCGCCTCGCGTTCTCCGTGAGGGGATACTCCGCCGCGAAATGCGTGGAAATGAAGGCTCCTTCGACATGCTCCCCGCCGACTTCGATCACCGTCGGGTCGTCGGCGCCGTCGGTCAGCATGATCGGAAGCCGGATCCCGAGCCGTCTGGCCTGTTTCGCGATGATCGGGCTGTCCTGCGGAAACGGGGGAATGATCACGATCCCGTCGATTGTGTCCGCGTCGCATCGCCGCCGCAGGCGGGTCAGCTGCGCCGTGAAATTGACGTCGCCGGTGCGGTAGATCTCCTGATGGACCACGGCGTTCTCGTCCCCGGTGATTTCCCTGAAAGCTTCGATGAAGAACTTCGAAAGCTCGGTGCTGTAGGCGCTCGCGCCGTCCCGGATGACGGCGACCTTTTTCCACCCGAGCGTTGCGGCGCAGAAGCTCGCGACCGCTCTCCCCTGGTAGTTGTCGCCGAACGGGACCATGAAGATGTAGTCTCCGATGCTCGGAATCGTCGGCGTCGTGGCCGACGCGACGAGAAACGGCGTCTTTCCCGATTGGAACAGCGAACCGGCCGCGGACACAAGCGAATCGTCGCACAGTCCGCACGCCGCGACGACCCCGACCTCCTCGATCAGCCGGATCGCCGCGTTGGAGATGACGGTGATATCGCTCTGACCGTCGATGTTTTTGAGTTCGAGGGGGCGGCCGAAGACGCCCCCCCGTTCGTTGACGATTTTCACGGCCAGACGGCCGCCGCGAAGCCCCGCCTGTCCCGGAGGCGCCGCGACGCCGACCTGGCTCCAGATGGAGCCGATGACGATCGGAGCCTCCGCCGCGAACGCCGCGAAGCCCGAAAGAAGCGATGCGATGCACACTGCCGCAAAAAGGGATCTCACGATCTTTCGGTTGCCGTCCGCCATCCGGCGCCTCCAGCGGCCGCTTCGAGTCCGGGTTTCACGCGGCCGGTTCTATTTTCCGATATCGTCCGGAGTCAGGCACACGAGTTGATGATCCTTCGGGCTCATCTTTCTGTAGGCGCCCATGAGAATCGGCGGGACCAGCCCGATCGCGAAATAGATCGCCAGAGAGACGTACCCGCCGATCGGGAGTTCCCGCATCGAGCCGATGATGATCCAGACCGAGATGAGGGATCCGAGGACGGGAATGAGGGTTTCGCCGGGATAGCGGTACGGCCGGTTCCATTCGGGGCGCTTCTTCCGGAGCACGAGGGCGTCGAGACAGCAGAAGAGGTATACGATTCCCGCGGCGATGCACGAGACCGCGTAGATATACTGCACCCAGTTATCGCCCGTGAAGACGCAGAAGAACACCGAGAAAAGCAGCACCGTCAGGTTCGACAGATAGGGCTGTCCGTGGGAATTGAGCTTCTGGAAGAATTTGGGGAGCTGGTTGAGCTGGGCCGCGCCGTACAGGACCCTGGCCGACGACGTCCAGAAACCCATCAGCGTCGTCAGGGCGTGGAGCACGCCTGCAACGATCGCGAGGATCGCGATGGCGCCCGGAAGCCCCAGTTTGCGCACGAGTTCCGGTTCGGGCATGCTCATCTTCGCGATTTCCGTCCACGGTGCGAGTCCCCCCATTGCGAGGACGACGATCGCGTACAGGATCGCCGGAATGAACAGCGCCGCCAGGATGACGAGCCCCATCTTTTTGACCGGGAAGTTGACCTCTTCGATCATCGTGGGCGTCATCTCGAAGCCGATGAACTTGAGCGAAAACACCGCCATCGCGATGAAAATGCCGCCCCCTCCCGCCGGGAAGAACCCTCCGTGCGCCGTGATGTTCGTCATCGACCAGGAGGGGTTCGTCAGAAACACCGTCGCGACGACGAGAGACATTCCGACCATCCCGAAGAAGAAGATGTTGGAGAGCATCCCCGTGAGGCTGATGTCGAAGTTGGACAGCACGTACCAGACGAACACGATGCCGATCGCGACGTAGACCTGAAGCTCCTTCGGGATCGGGAAGAAGTAGTTGATGGCCGTGAGGAAGATGAACGCCATCATCGGCGGTTCGACGACCTGGACGAGGAACATCATCCACTGCATGATCCACCCGACGCCGTGGCCGAACGCGTTGGTGGTCCAGACGTCCACCGCGGACGAGAACGGCAGCATCGCCGACAGTTCGGCGAACGCGAGTCCCACCGGAATGAGCAGAAACGCGAGCAGCGGGAAGATCCACGCCGCGCCCGCGCCGGTGATCGAGAACCAGTACGGCGCCTCCGCGAGCCATCCGCCGATGACCGCGCCGCACGCGATCGAAATCATGCTGATGAACGAGAGTTCCTTTCTGAGCGACTCCTTTTTCTCTGGCATCCGCGATCCCTCCCGTCAGCCTATTGCGGCGAGCAGTTCGTCCGTATTGATGACGTGGCAGTAGATGTTGTTCAGGACTTCGAGCTCGTGCCGCTGGATTTCCTTCGTCCCGGCCATGCACGCGTCTTCGATGAGCCAGACCCTGAAGCTCTCGTCGGCGAGGCTCCGGACCGTTCCGGAGACGCACTGGTCGGTGTAGACGCCCGTCACGACGACCGTATCGATTCCCATGTTATGGAGGATGAGCCGAAGACTGCTCCCCGTCACGGCGCTGTCGGTCGTTTTCGTGACGACGATTTCGTCGTCGACCGGCGCGAGCTCGGGGATGATTTCAGCGTCCGCGGAGCCGATGGGGAGGAGCAGCTCGTTGAATCCCGTCGCCTTCTGGTCGAGCGATCGGTCTTTGCCGTTTTTCTTGTGGCACTGGATTTTGGCGAAGAGGACTTCCATCTGTTTTTCGCGGAAGGCCTTCAGAATCCGCCGGTTGTTCGGGACGACGATCTGTTCGATCGTATCGTAGAAGGGTTTCCATCGCTCGAGATGGACACGCTGCTCTTTCGTCGGGTCGGGATAGACGGGGCGCGTGACGAAAACCCGCTGGAGATCGACGACCAGAAGCGCCGTCCGTTCCGGTTCGATCGTGACGCTCCCCCTGTCGTGATCCGGTTCGTAATAGAATGAGACATATCTGTCGTTGACTCTCATCGCGAAAAACCACCCTTTCGGCACAATGTCCACGCCCGATCTTCCGGGACGTTTCCTCCGACCGGTCCGTCCCCGGAACCGGGCGTGTCGTTCGATGTCGCCTCCGGCTTCCCTCGCCGTGACGATCTTCCGGACCTCCTTCTCTCTCCGGACTCGTGCCCGGGAAAACCCGGGCGATCGCCTTCCGGCGCTTCCCCGCGGTCATAAGGCGCCGCATGAATGCCCGCTGTCCGTGCTGAACATACATACGGCATTACACTACCGTCGGAAAGGGAAACGGCACATCGGCGCCGGAGGCAGGGTGTTCGCTCCCTGTCGTCCGAATCGCAGTATTTTTTCTCAGGAAAAAAGGAAGGGGGCGGTTCCGAAAACCGCCGTCCGTTGGGGGTGACGAAACGGGCGGCCTCAGCGGGAGACCGGGATGATCCCTTTGGAGATCGCGTATTTCGTGAGTTCCGCGATATTTCTGACTCCGAGTTTCTTCATGAGGTTCTGGCGATGCGTTCCGACGGTCTTGACGCTGACGTGGAGCGTTTCCGCTATTTCGGCGTTCGTGCGCCCCTCCGCGAGCATCTTCGCGATCTCGCTCTCCCTGGGAGAAAGCCCCGAATCGCCCCGCTCGCCGCGAACGGCGTTCACATAGAGCTTCGCCACGATTTCCGACACGCTCGGCCCGAGGTAGACGTCGCCCTTCCGCACGGCGTACACGGCTTCCATGAGTTCGGTCGAGGCGCAGTCTTTCAGGAGGAATCCCCTTGCTCCCGCCCGGAGCATCTCCGAGATGAAGCACCTGTCGGAATACATCGAAAGGGCGATGATTCCGATTTCCGGGTTCCGGCGCGTGATTTCCGTCGTCGCCTCGATGCCGTCGGCTTCCGGCATGATGACGTCCATCACGATGACATCCGGCTTGAGTTCGTCCGCGAGCGCGATGACCTCGCGCCCGTTGGAGGCTTCCGCAACGACAGTCACTTCCGGGATGCGATTCAGTATCATCCTGATTCCTTCCCTGACGATAGTGTGATCGTCGGCGATGACGACCCTGATCATCGCGCTCACGCTCCCTTTCGTTCAAAGGCTTCGACGGGAACGACAAGCGTCACTCTCGTTCCCCGTCCTTGTATCGACCGGATTTCCGTATGTCCTCCGAGGGATTTCAGGCGTTCTTTCAGGCTGAAGAGTCCGAAGGATGTTTCGTTCCATCCGGTGAAGGAGATTTCGCCGGCGTCGAATCCCTTTCCGTGGTCGATGACGCTGAGCCGCAGAAAACGCTTGTCGGAAAAGGAACTCACGACCTTCGCGCGATCCGTTCCGGCGTGCTTCACGACGTTCATGAGCAGCTCGCGGAGCGCCCTGAAGAGAAACGCCTTCATCTCGTCGACCATCGTGTCGGGAAGCCCCCTGTTGTCGTAGGCGACCCTGAGCCCGTATTCGTCGTACAGCTTTTCGGCGAGCCAGTTGACGGAGGGGCCGAACCCGAGCTTGTACAGGACGGGGGTGCCGAGTTCGAACGTCAGCGCCCTCGTCATGCGGATCGATTCGTCGATGGCCCCGAGGACGTGCGACAGCTCCTCCAGCGTCGCGGGGTCGGCCGTGTTCTGGGAGAGCAGCACGAGCCGGATTTTCGACAGCGCGAGGTTCTGGCCGATCGTGTCGTGCAATTCCGACGCGATCTTCCGGCGCTCCTTTTCCTCCGAGTCGGAAAGGGCCGCCGCGAGAGCCTGCAGCTGCCGGCGGTATTCGCTTTCCCTGCGCTCGATGCGCCGCTGGATCGTGACGTCGCTCGCGTGCATGATGACGCAGTCCGGAGCGAGATGGAAACAGGAGACCTGGAATTCGGACGCCGTCCCGCCCGGGCTGAGCGTCAGCTCCCGTTCGAGCGTGCACCGCCGTTCGATGCAGGTGCGCAGCAGCGAGGAGAGTTCGCCGCTGTCGGCGTACAGGTCCGTCAGCTTCTTTCCGACGTCCTCCGAAACCCTGTTTCCGCTTTTTTTCATCGCGGCGCAGTTGTAATTGACGAGGACGAAGCCGCCGTCTTTCGCCCGCCAGGTGTACGCGGCGGTCGGGATGCTGTTGTAGTACGTCAGAAAGCTCCGCTCCCGGGCATTCAGCTCTTCGCGGATGTTTTTCGAAAAGCGCGCCCTCCGGCCGAGAAAGATAACCGCCGGAAGCAGGAGAAGGACGGCCGTCACGCCGAAGACGCGGCGAGCGGACCAGTAGGGGGCGTCCCAGACATACCGGCGGCGGTTGATGTCGGCGAACAGGTCGCTTCCGCGGAGCGTTCCGATGGCGGCGTTGATCTCGGAGAGCAGTCCCTCGTTCGCCGCGGAGAGGGCGAATCCTTCCCTCGACTCGAACAGAACCTCTCCGATCATCGAGATCCGGTCGAGGACGCCCGCGTCGCTCGCGACGCGGATCAGGGGAGGCTGCGGGCAAACGACCGCGTCTACTTCGCCGGAGAGCAGGGCGAGGACGCAATCGGGAATGGATTCGAAGGGCGCTATGTTCCGGACGCCGGTTTTTTTCAGATACGAGTACGCGAAGCCCGAACGGACCGCGCCGATCGTCATCTCGTTCAGCTTCCGCTGCGAATTGAGCGCCGCGTTCCGCTTCAGGACGAACGTCCTGACCGGAAAGCATTCCAGCGGTTCGGAAAAGACGATTCCCTGCCCCGCCATCACCGACCTGCCGAGTCCGGAGTTCGGAATCAGGTCGACCTCCCCGGCCAGCAACGCTCCGAGCATCTCGTCCCACGCGTCGAAGACCGCATAGCGGATCTCCATGTTCCCGATCACGCCGATGGCGTCCAGCATTTCGACGGTCGAACCCTTCGGAATCCCGTCGCTGTTTATTGAGAACTGCGGCGGGAAATCCTTCGGAACGGCGATGCGAATCTTCCGACTCTCTCCGACGAACGCAGATCCCATCGGTCCTGCAAACACCATCGAGAGTGCAAGGACGAACATGACAAGCAACCGTCGCAACAAATCCCGCAGGATCATCCGCATCACTGCTTCAGGGATTATCCGGAACGCCATCCGCCCGACCGGACATTATCGCAACGGAATATCCCATTCGCAACCGCCGGAGGCGGCCGGCGGTCACTCCCGCCCGATAAGGTCCCACTTGTTGCCGTACAGGTCCAGGAAGATGACGACGGGGCCGTACGCCTCCCGTCGGGGTTCTTCCGTGAATCGCACGCCGCACGCCTTCATGTGGTCGCAGTCTCCGTCGAAGTCGCTCGTGTAGAGGAAGAAGGCCACGCGCCCGCCCGTCTGGTCGCCGATCCGCCGTTGCTGCTCCGGCGTCGCCGCCCGGGCCAGAAGAAGCGACATTCCGGACGGCGTCGACGGGGCGACGACGACCCAGCGTTTGCCGTCGCCGAGCGGCGTGTCCTCAATCAGGCGGAAGCGAAGGACGTCCGTAAAGAACGCGATCGCCTCGTCGTAGTCGCGGACGACGAGCGTGCAGTGCGCGATCGACCGCCGCATGCTACGGCCTCGCCGCCTCGTTCCAGATATCGCGGAAAATCCTCCACGAACCGTCGGCCTGCTTCCTGAGGACCATGAGATAGCGCCCTTCGACGGATGTTGCGTTCCCTCCGGCCTTCGGCGCATCGGTTCTCGCGAATTCCGCGTCCAGAAAGGCCCACCCCTCGCAGATTCGGATGTCGCCGGGCTTCAGCTCGAACTGCGAGCGCGTTTTCCCGAAATAACCGGCGTACCGGGCCGTGATTTTCTCGGCGCCGACGACCGCCGGCATTCCGGGCGGCAACAGCATCCCCTCCGCGTCGAAGAGACGCCCGATCGCCCCGGCGTCGCCGGCGTTGAACGCGGCGTTGAAGCCCCCGCGAACCGCGTCGACGGCGGCAGTCTCGTCGGAGGCGAACGCGGCCCCTCCGGCCGGAAGCGCGAACAGCAGCGCGACGACAAAAATCGCAAGGCGGACGAAATACGGTTGATTCCTCATCACCGACACCTCCCTGATGTCATCCGGCCGAACGCCATGCCGCCGGCCGCGATACATTCCATCCATTCCGACTTTTCTGTCGAACACTATAGCAAAGCCGCCCGCGTTGTCAAACGCGCATCGTCGCGCGGAAGCCGCTTCAGCTTCCGGACGCCCCGGCGTTCCCGAGGACGCGGTCTGCGAACGCGGCGATGCTTTCGACGGCCTGACGCCCCTCGTCGACGACGTGGGCGAGCATCTGGAAGACGTGCCACATGCCGTCCCACTCCTCGAACGTCACGGAAACGCCCTGCGCACGTGCGCGTTCCGCGAGCAGACGGATTTCGTCGAGAAGAACCTCGTTCTCCCCGACCTGGACGAGGAGCGGCGGCAGGCCCGAAAGATCCCGGTCGACGGGCGAGACGAAGCCCTCGGGGAGGCGGGGCCCGAAAAAAGCCTCGACGCACATCCGGTTGCCTTCGAGGCTCACGAACGGATCGACGCCCGCCTTCGTCCGGTAGCTCTCCTCATTCATCCGCGTGTAGTCGACGAACGGCGAAAGCAGAAAGGCGCCCGCCGGAAGCTCCTCGCCCGCGTCGCGCAGCGCGAGGAGCGCCATGAGCGCGAGCCCGCCGCCGGCCGAATCGCCGCCGAAGACGACGTTGCTCCTGCCGTATCCGTCGGCGCGGAGCCTGCGCCACACGGCGAGCGTATCGTCGAGCGCCGCGGGGTAGGGGCGCTCCGGCGCGAGCGAATAGTTGAAGCAGAGCGCCGGAACGCCGCCCGCCCGGACGATATGCGCGACGAGTCCTCGGTGCGTGTCCGTCGAGCCCGCGAAGAATCCGCCGCCGTGAACGTACAGGATGAGCCCGTCCCTTTCCCCCGTCGCCGGGCGGACGATCTCCGCGCGGATGCCTCCGGCGACGAACGACCGGACCGTCACGCCCGGCGCGTTGAAGCCGACGGGCGAGAGGAGGCGCTCCTGTTCGCGCACCTGCGCGACGGTCTTTCCCGCGAAGGCCTGCTTCGCGAGGGCCTTTCGGATCCAGGCGAGCTTTTCTTCCGGTGTTCGCGTCATCCGCACCCTTCCCTTTCGTGAACGATTCGTCTCAGAACTTCTCGTCCATCTTGATCTTGTAGATGTTGGGGAGCAACCGCAGATCCTCGTAGAACTTCGGAATGTCGATCGTCGACGGGAACGTGACGAGAAGGTCGACCTGAACCCGGTTCTTGATGATCTCCTGGATGACGTTGATCGTCCGGACCCGGATGCCGTACCGCTCCGTGATCCCCCGGATCTCCTGCGTATCGATCGACGCCCCGCCGAAGCAGAGACTGATGGTCTTGATCTGCTCGGACGGGAAGAAGCGGCGCTCGAACCGCTCGAAGAGGATGAGGGCGACGAGCATGAAGACGATCGTTATCGCCGCGGGGACGAGCAGGCCCGAGCCGATCGCCAGTCCGACGGCCGACGTGACCCAGATCGAGGCCGCCGTCGTGAGTCCCTTCACGCTGCTTCCTATCTTGAGGACCGCGCACGCGCCAAGGAAGCCGATCCCCGAAACGACCTGCGCGGCGATTCGCGACGGGTCGAGGGACATGCGCCCGTTCGCGAGGATGTCCGTGAAACCGAATTCCGAGATGAGCATGATCAGCGTCGCGCCGACGCAGACGAGCATGTGGGTCCGGAGTCCGGCCGGCTGGCGGCTGTGCTCCCGTTCGAGTCCGATCAGCCCGCCCGCGAGAAAACTCAGCGTGAGACGGACGAGGACCGTCATGAAGACGACATCGGAGCCGGAAAAGAGGCCCTTCGCACATTCCATTTCCCGAATCACCGGCCTTTCAGGCGAGATACGAAAATATCCGGTACAGTCTACCCCTTCCGCCGCCGTTTGTTCTCCGCAATTCGCGCCCGCGCCCCGGCGTTCCCGTCCGCGCTGGTTCGTCAGTTTCGATCAACTGTTTGCGTCTCTTTTTTGCGGCTCGTTCCACGGTTCCGGGCCGTTTTTCCATTCCCCGCGGGAAATTCGTCGCGCGATGCGCCGGTTTTTCTTGCATTTTCCCGGGTTTGTGGCATTCTTTCCTTGCAGAACACGGAATCTCACGCCCGTGCGGCGGAAGGCCGGCGCTTGCGTCTCCCATCCGGGAGGCATCTTTTTTGGGAAGGGACGGTCGACTGATGACAGGAGATCCCCTTATCCGCGTCACGGACCTCTGCAAGAGTTACGAAAACGGGGAAGTCCTCAACAACATCTCCATCGATATCCGCGAAGGAGACCTCGTCTCGATCATAGGCCCGTCGGGTTGCGGAAAATCCACGTTTTTGCGGTGCCTCAACTGCCTGGAGTACATCACCTCCGGAACGATCACGATCGCGGGCGTCACGGTCCGCCGGGCGCCGGGCGACGCGCGCCTCGACGGCGCGTTTCTCGACGCGTGCTGCGAAATCCGCAGGGAGGTCGGAATGGTCTTCCAGGCATTCAACCTCTTTCCCCACAGGACGGTGCTCGACAACGTGACCCTCGCGCCGATAGTCGTCAAGGGCGAATCCCGCCGCGAGGCCGAACGCAACGCCATGCGCCTTCTGGCCAAGGTCGGCCTGCTCGACTTCGCGGACCGCTACCCAGCGACGCTCTCGGGCGGGCAGACGCAGCGCGCCGCCATCGCGCGGGCGCTCGCGATGAACCCGAAGGTCATGCTCTACGACGAGCCGACGTCCGCGCTCGACCCGGAACTCGCGGGCGAGGTGCTCCAGGTCATGAAGGACCTGGACGCCGAGGGGATGACGCAGATCATCGTCACGCACCAGATGCGGTTCGCGCGGAACGCGTCGGACTACATCATCTTCATGGACGGAGGGGAGATCGTTGAGAAGGATGACGGCGATGTCCTGTTCACAACGCCGAAGAGCGAGCGCACGCGCGCGTTCCTGCGACACTTCTCCGAGGAGTATCTCTGATGTCTGACCGAAGCCTTCGCCGAATCGCGGCGGCGTTTCTGTTCGGTCTTTTCACCCTTACAGGCCCCGCGGCGGCGTTCGCGCAGGGGATGACGGGCGGCGGACAATCGCCGGTTTCGACCGACGCGGCCGTCGCTTCGGCCGAACCGGAGGACGACATGGCCGGCGTGGAGCGCGTCGCGCCCGACGCGGCGATCCTGCGCTGGGGCGGCGACACGGAGGGCGGCGCGCCCTACATGTTCTGGGACCCGAAGGACCAGAACCGCCTGATCGGCTACGAGGTCGAAATCGTCGGGGCCGTCGCCGCGCAGCTCGGGCGCAGGGCCGTCTTCGTCCAGAACGGATGGGACAACCTCATCCCGGGCCTGAACCGAGGCCTCTACGACGTCGCGATCGACGGGCTCGAGATCACGCCCGAGCATTCGGAGGCCGTGAACTTCTCGATCCCCTACTACCGGACCTTCATGCAGCTGGCCGTCCGAAAGGGGACGAAGGGCATCGAGACGCTCGACGACTGCCGCGGACATGTCGTCGGCACGCTCAAGCAGTCGCTGGCCTACTTCACGCTCGAAGAGGCGGGCGTGTCGGACATCCGAACCTACGAGGACGAGATCAACGCCTATTCCGACCTCGAGAACGGACGCCTCGACGCGGCGCTGTTCGACGACCCGATCGCCATGTACTACGCCGGGTTCAACCCGAACATCGAGTTCGTCGGACGCCCCATCGGAAAGATGGAATACGGCGTCGCCGTCCGCAAGGGCGACGACGAGCTGCTCGCGGCGATCAACGAAGCGATCGTCCGTCTTCGCGACTCGGGGAAACTCCGCGAGATCTACGAACGCTGGAATCTGTGGACTCCGGTGATGGCCGAGATGTTCCGCGACCATTCGCCCCAAAAGGCGGACGCCGTGATGTTCCGCGAATGGACGGAACACCAGAAGCCCGTACTGACGTGGGAAAAACGCATGAACCGCTATGCGGGCTTCCTGCCGGTTTTCGCGAAGGGCGCCCTCGTGACGATGGAGGTGTCCTTCGTCGCGATGCTGCTCGCGATCACGCTCGGCCTCGTCCTCGCGATGGTGCGGATCTTCGCGCCGAAGCCCCTGTCGTGGCTTGCGGTCGCGTACATCGAGCTGATCCGCGGGACGCCCGTCCTGATCCAGCTCTTCTTCATCTTCTACGGGCTGCCGAACATCGGCGTCCGGCTGAGCCCGTTCGTCGCGGGAGTCCTGGGCCTCGGGCTCAACTACGCGGCCTACGAGGCCGAGAACTACCGCGCCGGGCTGCTCGCGATCCCTCGCCACCAGATGGAGGGCGCAATGGCGCTGAGCATGACGCGTCGGCAGGCGCTCCGGCACGTCGTCCTGCCGCAGGCGATCCGCGTCGCCCTGCCGCCCGTGACGAACGACTTCATCTCGCTGCTCAAGGACTCGTCGCTCGTCTCCGTCATCACGATGGTCGATCTCACGAAGGCCTACGGCCAGGTCGCCACGACGTACTACGACTACTTCGGCACGGGGCTCATGGTCGCGGCGATCTACTTCCTTCTCGGCTTCCCGTTCGTACGGCTCGCCCGCTGGGCCGAGAAGCGGATGGCCGTCGCGATCCACGGCCGCGTCGGCGATGCGGACATGCCGCACAGCCGCAAGCCCGCGAGCTACTGACGGCGCGGGGGGACTTTCGCGGTCACCACCACCACGAGATGAACTGCGCCGAGACGATCATCGGGTCGAAGACCTGTTTCCACGTCTCGACCCACCGCCGCTCCGGGCAGCTCTGGACGAAGCACTGGTAGTCCGTTCCGAGGGGGCCGCGCGAGAGGATCGTGATCTGGATCGAACAGAGCGTCAGCTCGCCCGACGGGTCCTGCCGGCGCAGGATGTACAGGCTCATGACGCCGGTGTCGTCGCCCGTCTGCGGAACCTGCGCGATGCGTTTCCGTTCGGCCGTGATCAGGCGGGCGGGGCCTCCGCCCAGGAGCCGGGAGACGACGATATCCCGGAGTTCTTCGGCCGAGGGTAGCCCCGGAAGCCGCGCCGTGTTGGCGATGATGAACGCCGCCGTCCCGGACGGGTTCGTCGCCAAGAGGAACTGCTCGTTCGCCTCGCGGATCGTCCATTCGCGGGGATACTGGATGCTCCAGCCGATTCCCGAATAGGTCGGCCACCCGACGACCTCTCCGCGCGGCCCCGGGGCGGACGCCCCGAGCCACGCGTTGCGGAAATCCCGAATGTGCCGCTCCGCCGCCGGATCCAGAGGATCGTCGACGCCCGCGGCCCCGGCGAAGCGCGCCCCAAGATCCAGGAGCGCCGCGAGTGGCTAACGACAATTACACTTCCCCTTGAACGACAATTACACTTCCCCGTCGGG
>CAYVKE010000018.1:0-35248 GCA_964451935.1 uncultured Synergistaceae bacterium
AATGTGAAAGTTCACTTCTTTCCCCTCCTCAAAATCAGTATCGGCGTCTCTTCTCCCCGTGGATTATACGGGAATCGCGGCTCGGGCGCACGAAAAAGGGGACCCCGCAATTCCGGGGCCCCCCTTTTTCTGATGTCGTGCGTTATGCCCTGACGAGGGCGTTCGCGTCGATATCAATGCCGATCGCGCGGCCTGTCGAAGCGAGGACGCGACGAAGGCTTTTCGCCTGCGCCGGGGGAACCGGTCCGACGTGAAGCGTCGCGGTGCGGCCCGTAACAGTCGTGGAGGTTCCTTCCTTTTCGGCCCACGCAAGCAGTGGGAGTGCGATGGAAACCCATCCGATTTCCGGGAACGTGCGGGACGCGAGGACCACGACGTTCTTCACGCGGGCGAGATCCGCTTCCGTCAGGCCGATGCAGGATGGGCAGACGCCCGCAAGAACGACGGTTTCGACGGAGCCCTCCCTGACGCGCGCCAGAAGATCGGAAAGCCGGGTCGAGCCCAGTTCGAGCGCGACGGCTCCCTGCGTGTTCGCCTTTCCGAAGAGCAGCAGGAAGGGGTGGACTTTCAGCGCCTGGAGCAGCGACGCGATCGCCCGCGAGCAGGAATTGCACGACGCGGCCGTTCGCCCGACAAGCGTCGTCGGGCGTTTGCTTGCGAAAATGGCCGCCGCGGCGGAATCGAATCGCGCTTTTTCGATTCCGGTCTTTTCTTCCGTCGTTTCGGGCGCGAACGGGATGAGTTCCTCGGGGACCGCGGCGCCGGCGGCGCGAATCACCGCGACGGCGAGAGCCTTGACGGCCGCCCGCTCCATCCCCTCCTTCGGAGCGAGGATGATGGAATCCCCCTTGTCCAGAATTCCCGCGCTGCGGCCCACGTACACGACGCGCGCGCCGTTGTTTCTCGCCCCGCGCCGGATCCATGAAGTCAGGACGGGCTGCTCTTCGTCGGTGTCAGAGGCGAGGAGGACGTAGCAGTCGGCGTTGTAGAGATCGTCGTAGCCGGCGCGGGCCCCCTTCAGGGCGGGAGCGTTCACGATATGCTCGATGCCGGGCTTAAAATCGTCGACATCGGTGACCGCGACCGGAGACCCGGAAGCGAAGCGCTTCAGCGCCGCCATCTCTTCGTTCGTCAGACCGGCGCTTGCGAAGAAGGCGGTCTTTTCTTTGGGCGTCTCTTTCAGGATAGACGAGAAGGCGTCGACGGCGTCGCCCCAGGAGGCGTCCGAACCGCGAAGCGTCGGGGCGAGAAGGCGATTCGTCGTGATGTCCTCGAAGCCGTACCGACCCTTGACGCAGCAATGGCCGCGGGTCGGCGAGAGCGTATCCCCGAGGTCCGTGGTGATCCGGACGATGCGGTCGCGCGCCTGGTCGAGATTGATGTCGAGCGTGCAGCCCAGAGAGCACTTCGCGCATGTTGTCTTCTCGATGATCGGGATGTCGAGGTGCGGTTTCCGCTCGACGCGTTTTTCCATGAGGGCGCCGACGGGGCAGACCTGCGTGCACAGGCCGCAATAGGTGCAGTCCGAGTCGTCGATCGCCTTGAAGAACTGCGGCGTCAGGACGGATTCGAGGCCGCGCTTCGCGAAGTCGATCGCGTGGAAGCCCGCGACCTCGTCGCAGGCGCGAACGCAGCGGCCGCAGAGGATGCACTTGTCCATGTTCCGGACATAGTGCGCGTTTGCGTCTTCGAATTTCTTGACGTGCGCTCCGGCGACCCGCTCGGGGCGGACCTCGTAGTCGGTCGCGTACTTTCGGAGCTTGCACTCGAAGACATCCGCGCAGGCGCATTCCATGCACCGCTTCGAATCCCGGAGAACCTGCTCTTCGGAAAGCCCTGCATTGTATTCGTCGAACGGTTTCGAGAGGCGAACGGATGCTTCGACCTCATGGACGTGTTCGCGAGGCTGCTTCTCGCGGTCCGCGAAATCCGCGGGACCGAGATCGTTTCGCACGATGTCGTAGAAGAAGGGTTTCTTCGCTCTGCCGGTCGTGAGGTACGCGTGAATGGATTCCGCAGCCCAGTGTCCGTTTCCGATCGCCTGGATGGCGATCTTGGGACCGGTCTGCTGGTCGCCGCACACGAACACCCCGGAAAGCGGCGTCGCGTAGTCGTCGTCCGCCTTCATTTTGCGGCCGTCTTGGATGTCCTTCGGAAGCCCCGTGAAGTCGATTCCCTGGCCGATCGCCGCGATGATCATATCGACGTCGAGCGTGAATTGCTCTCCGGTCGCGACCGGGCTCCTGCGGCCCGAAGCGTCGGGATCCCCGAGTTTCATGCGCTCGCAGACCATGCGCTCGACCTTTCCGTTTCCTTCGACCGCCAGCGGCGCGGCAAGGAAGAGGAATTCGACGCCTTCCTGAATGGCCTCTTCGATCTCGAGCTTTTCGGCAGGCATCTCCTCCCGCGTGCGCCGATAGACGATGTAGACTTTTTCCGCTCCGGAGCGCACGGCGCAGCGGCACGCGTCCATGGCGGTGTTTCCGCCCCCGATGACGGCGACCTTCCTGCCGACCTTCATGGTCCGCCCCTTGTTGACGGTGTACAGGAAATCGATGCCGCCGACGACTCCGGGGAGGTCTTCCCCTGTGACTTTCATCGGCGAGGATTTCCAGCACCCCATGGCGAGCAGGACGCTGTCGTACTCCTCCCGCAGTTCATCGAGCGAGATGTCCCTGCCGAGCCCCGTATTCGTCCGGACGTCGACGCCGTGGGCCAGGAGCCAGTCGATTTCCTTCTGGATGACGTCCTGCGGAAGACGGTAGTCGGGAATGCCGTACCGCATCATGCCGCCGAGCTTTTCTTCCCGCTCGTAAATCGTGACCCGATATCCGTGGAGACGCAGGAAATATGCGGCGGATACGCCCGCGGGACCGCCGCCGACAACAGCCACGGACTTCCCGTTTTCGTCGATGTGCGGAATGATTCCGAGGTCGTTCCGCGCGATGGCCCAGTCCCCGACGAAACGCTTTATCTCCCGGATGGACACGGGCTCCTCATCCACGAAATTCCTGCGGCACTTTTCCTGGCACGGCGCGGGGCAGACGCGGCCGATGGAGGCCGGAAGCGTGACATGGTGGTGGAGCGTGTCCAGCGCTTCTCTGTATTTCCCCTGGGCGGTCTGGTTGATGTAGGCCTGAACGTTGCCGTTCGCGGGGCACGTGAGCGTGCAGGGGGGGCGGCAATCGCCGACGTGGTCCGAAAGAAGAAGCTCGAGCGCGAGCTTTCGCGCTCCGTGGACCTTTTCGTTGTTCGTTTCAATAACCATTCCCGGCGTGATCGTATTCGCGCAGGCGCGGACGAGCGCCTTCGCCCCCTTTACGTCCACGAGGCAGACCGAGCATCCTCCGTGTACGGACAGATGCGGATCGTAGCACAGCGTCGGAATCTCCACGCCGCACTCGGCGCAGAGATCGAGGATTTTCTGTCCCTGGAAGCCGTAGACTTCCTTGTTGTTGAGTATGACCCTGACGTTTCTATCCATGGGTATCCGAGATCCTCCCTTATTCGACGGATATTGCATGAACCGGGCAGGCCTTCTGGCAGAGGCCGCAGCGGATGCAGATATCGTCGTGGATCAGGTGGGCTTTTTTGACTTCCCCCGTGATCGCCGAGACCGGGCAGTTGCGGGCGCACTTGGTGCATCCGATGCACTTCGCCGGGTCGATGACGTAATGAATCAGTTTCGTGCATACCTTCGCGGGGCATTTTTTGTCCCGGATATGGGTTTCATACTCGTCGCGGAAGTACTTGAGCGTGGTGAGGACCGGGTTGGGCGCGGTCTGACCGAGGCCGCAGAGAGACCCTTCCTTGACCTGCAGCGCAAGTTCCTGCAGAAGGTCCAGGTCTTCCATTTTCCCCTCTCCGCCGGAAATGCGCTCGAGGATTTCGAGCATGCGCTTCGTTCCGATGCGGCAGAAGGGGCACTTGCCGCAGGACTCCTTCTGGACGAAGGCGAGGAAGAATTTCGCCACGTCCACGATGCACGTCGTCTCGTCCATGACGACCATGCCGCCCGAGCCCATGATCGCGCCCGTCGCATTGATCGACTCGTAGTCGACCGGCGTGTCGAGGAGCGATTCGGGGAGGCAGCCTCCCGAGGGGCCGCCGAGCTGGACGGCCTTGAACTTTTTGTCGTCCGCGATGCCTCCGGCCACATCGAAGATGACCTCGCGCAACGGCATCCCCATGGGAACTTCGGCGAGTCCGCCCTTTTTGATTTTGCCCGCAAGCGCAAAAACCTTCGTGCCCCGGCTTCGCCCGATGCCCATGGCGGAGAATGCGTCCGCGCCGTTCAGGATGATCCAGGCGAGGTTCGCGATGGTTTCGACGTTATTGATATTGGTGGGTTTCCCGAAGACGCCGCTCTGCGCCGGGAACGGAGGACGCGGACGGGGCATGCCGCGCTTTCCCTCGATGGAGGCGATCATGGCGGTTTCCTCGCCGCACACAAATGCGCCGGCGCCTTCCTTTATGTGAATATCGAACGAGAAGTTCGATCCGAAGATATTCTTTCCGAGATATCCGCGTTCGCGCGCCTGATCGAGCGCGACGTTCAGATGTTTGATCGCGAGTGGGTACTCGGCGCGGCAGTAGATGATGCCTTCATCCGCCCCGATGCAGTATCCGCCGATGGCCATGCCTTCGAGCACGCTGTGCGGGTCGCTTTCGAGAACGGACCGGTCCATGAATGCGCCGGGATCGCCTTCGTCCGCGTTGCAGACGAAGTATTTCTTGTCGCTCTGGGACTGCCGGGCGAGCTTCCACTTGACGCCCGTCGGGAATCCCGCGCCGCCGCGGCCGCGAAGGCCGCTCTTCGTCACCTCTTCGATGACGTCCGCTTCCTTCATCGAGAGCACCTTTTCGAGAGCCTTGTATCCGTCGCGGGCGAGGTATTCGTCGATCTTTTCCGGATCGATGACGCCGCTGTTCCGAAGGACGATCCGCACCTGTTTCTCGATGCGGCCGTTCTCGCAGGCGAAGCCTTCGGGGTTCAGGATGAGGTTGTCCTCGACGATTTTCCCTCCATCGACGTGTTCGCTGACGATTTTACGGGCGACATCGCTGTCCACTTTTCCGTACGCGATGCTGACGCCGTTCCGTTCGACCTCGACAATGGGCTCCATATAGCACAGGCCGATGCAGCCGACCTTCTTGAGTTCCACATCGTCACGCCCCGCAAGCGCCTTCTGAAGCGTTTCGTATATCGGAACGGCGCCCGCCGCAACGCCGCAGCTCGCCAGTCCAACCTTTACGATCGTCTTATCCACGTTTCAATCCCTCCGTGTGTCCCGTCAGTCGCGGGTCCTGTAGGATTCGAGCACGTCAACGGCCTTTTCGGGCGTGAGACGGCCATGAACCTCTCCGTCGACCATCATGACGGGAGCGAGGCTGCAACATCCCAGGCACGCGACGTACTGGAGCGAGAAGACGCCGTCGGGCGTCGTCCCGCCCTCCGCGATTCCGAGATGCCGCTGCAACTGTTCGCCGATCCGCGCGGATCCCTGGACGTGACAGGCGGTCCCCCGGCAAAGGCGTACGACGTGCTTCCCTTCCGGCTGCATCCGGAACATCGCGTAGAATGTGGCTACGCCGTAGAGTTCGGCTGCGGGCAGGTCCAGCTTCCGGGATACGTATTCCACCGCTTCCTCGGCTATGTAGCCGACGGTTTTCTGGATATCAGCAAGAAGGGGAATCGATACGCCCTTCTTGCCCCGATACTTCGCAACGATCGGGTCCAGCTTCGCCTCTATGGAATCGAGGCCCTTCTGCGCCACTGGAGACATTCACATACCCTCCTCAAAGATCTTGTCCCTTTAGGGGATCCGGGGGTGCGCCATGGGAAACACCCTACTTGTGAAAACGTGAAATAACGTGAAAACGAATGCTATGATACCCGACCTGTTGTGTTCCGGCAACTCGGATGAAACACCCTGGGCTGTTTACGATATGCCCGAAGGGGGTATATAATAGCGTCCTGACCGGCGCAGTGCAAAAATGACTCTATGGGGAGGGATTGCAGTGATTCGAGTGTATTCCACATCGACATGTCCCTGGTGCACGAAAGCCAAGGAGTACCTTGAGAAAAAAGGTGTTTCCTTCGAGACGATCGACGTGTCCGCCAACCGGGAAGCCGCCATGGAAATGGTCAAGAAGACCAAGCAGATGGGAGTTCCGGTGGTCCAGATCGGGGAGAGATATATCGTCGGATACGACACGAAAGCGATAGACGAAGAGCTTGCGAAGGTCCGGACGGAGGCGTAGGCCGTGACGACGCCTTCCCTGCCACGGCTGTATTGGAACGGGGCTTTTTCCCCGGACCCGGCGAGGGGAGTTTCGCTCGACGATGTCCGCGCGCTCGTTCCGCAACTGGAATCGGGGGCGGCCGCCTTGCGGAAGGGAGCCCTGGAAGGGCGGTCCGGGTTCGGATGGATGTCGCTCCCGGGCGCGGATTGCAGAGAGATCCTTGCGGCCGGAGACGCCCTTTCGAAGGATGACGCTGTCGTGCAGATCGGAATCGGCGGTTCGGCCCTCGGGAACCTGATGCTGCATTCGGCGCTTCTGCCTCCTTACTGGAACGAGCTTCCCGCATCGGTGCGAAAACGCCCGAGGTTCTTCATGTCGGACAATCCCGACCCCCGGGATGTCGAGACGATATGGAGCCTTGTGGACCCTTCCCGGACGAGCTTCGTCGTTGTCAGTAAATCGGGGAGCACGGCCGAGACGATGGCGAATTTCCTCTTTTTCTGGAAAAGGATGATCGACGCCCTCGGTTTCGAGAAGGCGAAGGACCGTTTCGTAGTCATTACCGACGAAACGAAAGGGTGCCTCCGCCCCTTCGTCGCCGAGACCGGCTGCAGGAGCCTCGTCCTGCCCGGCGACGTCGGCGGCCGTTTCTCGGTGCTTTCCTCCGTCGGACTCCTTTCCGCCTCCGCTCTGGGAATCGACGTGCGATCCCTTCTGTCCGGCGCAGCCGCCATGCGCGATCTCACCGCACGCACCGGGATTCCGGAAGAGAACCCCGCCTGGATGATCGCGGCGCTCTCCGTGCTTCATGCGAACGCGGGAAGAAACATCAACGTCCTCATGCCCTATGCGGATGCGCTCGAACACTTTGTCGAGTGGTACGCGCAACTGTGGGGGGAGAGTCTCGGCAAGAAAGGGAAGGGATCCACTCCCGTCCGGGCGCTGGGCGCCATCGATCAGCACTCCCAGATACAGCTCTATACGGAGGGGCCCGACGACAAGCTGTTCACGATTCTGTCCGTTCTGGAATCGCCGCTCGATATAGCAATTCCCGCGGCCGCGCAGCAAAGCCTGCGCGAGATCGCGTATCTTTTTGACGCGCCGATGCATGCGCTCCTGTCTTTCGAGGCGCGTTCGACGACGGCCGCGATCCTGAAATCGGGAAAACCGGCGTTGTTCATTGAGGTCCCGGAATTGAACGAGTTCTCCGTCGGGGCGCTCGTATATCTCTACGAGTATGCGACGGCCCTCGCGGGAATGCTGATGGAAATAGATCCGTTCGATCAGCCCGGGGTCGAGCAGGGGAAACGGTATACGTACGGTCTCATGGGAAAGGCGGGGTTTGAAAGGGAAGCGGAAGAGGCGCTCTCCCTGGAAAAACGCTTCCGAAAACCCTGAGCGGGTTGGTGACGGTCCGGAACGCCGTGCGCCTTCAGGGGGACGAAGGAAACGCATTTCGCGAAAAGAAAGGGGATCGGATGCGGAGAGTCTTGTCGCGTTTCCGGTCCCCTTTTCTTATGAAGGATCGATCCGGTTCGCCGTGACGATTCCGAAGTTCCGGTCGCCGTCCGTGTAGACGGAAAAATCCCCCTTGTAGATCCGAATCGCGGCGTGCGGCCCGGCGGTGAAGGGGGAGGAATCGAGAAACTCCTCGTCGTAGATGTTGTTCTTTGCCTCGTTGTACACGGGCATGTAGAGGATGCCGTCAATTTCCAGGTCCGTGAAGAAGTGCGTTCCGAAGGAAAGTTCGGGCATATACCCCTGTTTGGGGAAACCGACTTCGACGATGCAGCAGCAGTTCGTCAGTTCGTCGTACTGGACGGGAACGCCGAGAAGCGGATTGCTGGATCCGACGCGTCCGGGCGCGACGAGGACGAAGTTTTTCCCGAGCGCCCGGTTGACGTCGCCGATCCCGCGGGCGATTTCGTGGAAGCGCGTCTCCTGGGAATAGATCCTGTGATCCACGAGAACGAGATAGGGGACGTTCTCCCGCATCCCGTCCGTCACCATGCGGTCCGCCTGGAGAATGACCGTCCTGCCGGCCAGGGCTTCTGCGTCCGGAATCTTGGACGCGTACGTGTGTTCGTTGATCCAAAGCGGGCGGGCCTGGACGAGTTCGATGACGTCCTCCGTGGGATGGAACGAGAACTCCACATCGGCGGGGACGCCCATCTCGCGGTCGAGGAGCTGCAACAGGCGCTTCATGCGTTCGAAGAAACTCTTCGAGCGGCACGCGAACTCCTCGAATGTGAAACAGACCTTTTCCCCTTTGCCCACGGTCGTTCCGTGCTTCGACATCGGCGAGAAGAAGCCGCCGTTGTCGTCGGGGCGATAGACCTGCGCGTAGTCGGGGAAGCAGCTGTGATACGGGAGGATGTCCTGCCAGATTTTCTTGACGTCGACGGTCACGAGCGCTTTCTGCTCCCGGTCGATGACCTGAAAGTGTTCCTGGGAATGCCGCATGACGTTGAACGGATTGAGTCCCTCGGGACGCAGGCAGGGCAATGTGAGCGCGAACGTCCTGGCGTATCCCCGTTTCGTGCTCGTCGTCCCCATGCCGAAGACGAGCCGTATGATCCCGTCTTCGGAGCGGATCCGGTTCGTCCATCGCCGGTGATAGCGGGAAAATCCGACCCCGGCCACCGTCGGATAGTAATACCGGCCCCTCCATTTCCCGGAGACGCGCATGACGATGATCCCCATCCGGTCGTCTCCGAGTCCGTGCTTGGCGCGATACGCCACAGCGATCGGGAAGAAGGTTCGGGCGTAGATCCTGCGGATGTGGTCCAGAACGCGGGCCGTGCGTTCTTCGAGCGTCCCGTCGCCGTTGAACTCGAAAAGGGAGAGGTACTTTCCCGCGAACGAATACTTGAGGGAGTCCTCGAGGACGCTGCTGCTCCGGACGATGATCGGATCGCCGACACGGGACAGAAACTCCCGGACGCGGTCGATGAGTTCGGCGGGAAGAGGGGCCTCGAGAAATCTCCTTTCGATCTCGTCGGGCGCCATGTTCCGGAATTGCCCGCTTCCGCCGAGGGCGGCGACCAGAGCATCGAACACGCCGACCGCAACGAAAAGCGATTCGGGGATCACTACCTTTCGAAGAGCTGCGTCTTCACTGTCGCGCAGCTTGCGTATCGCGAAGAGAAGGGAACGTCCTTTGCCGCCGATCGCCCCCTCTCCGGCGATCATCGGCGCGAAATCCGGATCCCCTTGCGGATCCCAGGCGAAATACCGTTCCGTTGCGCTGCTGTTTTCAATCATCTCTGCTCTCCTCACTCTCGTACACGAGCGGCGACGGCTCGCCGCGCCACGAATCCGATCCGTCGATAGACACGAGCGCGTGCATGATATTATTCCGTATATTCGGGTATTCGGCGCTCATGGATCGAATGAGGTTTTTTACGTCTTTCCGTTTCGTGTCCTCGCCATAGGGACAGGGATTCTTCTGTATGGGGAGGCCGAGCCGGATCGCTTCGTCACGAATGGCGTCCGCGCCTGCGAAGACCAAAGGCCTGATGACGAAGATCGATGAACGCGTCTGCCGGATCTTCGGCTTGAAACTTTTGAACCGCCCCGTCTCCAGAAGATTGAGAAACGCCGTCTCGATCGCGTCGTCGAAATTATGTCCCAACGCGAGGACATTGTACCCCTCTTCGACCGTTGCGGAGCTGAGGATCCCTCGCCGGAGCGTTGCGCACAGGCTGCACGGGGATCGCTCGTTCCGGGTCGCGATGATATCGAGTATGGGGTATTTCCGGAGAAAGAAGGGAACGGAGCGGGAGGCGCAGAATTCGGAAAACGGAGCCGCATCCTGCTTCCCGTCCGTAATATCCAGCGTGCACGCTCCGATCCCGAAGGAGAAGGGCGCGTACCTCCGGAACTGCAGAAGGGCCTCCAACAGAAGAAGGCTGTCCTTTCCGCCCGACAGCCCCACCATGACGCGGTCTCCTTCGTGGATCATGGAAAATGTTCCGAGAGCCGCGCCGAGTTTTTTCCGAATCGAAGGGGTCAGAGACGAAGAATTCTTCGCGTATTTCAAAAAACGGTCACGCCCTTTTCAGAAAAACGTCGCTTCTGTGTTGCGAATAGGACTTTTGGCTCATGCCCCGGCGGAACAAAGACTATGCGGACACGTACGCTTATAGCATATCATGAACGGCGACATCGCGGCTCAGCCGTGATGATGCCGGAATTTCGGGGGTATCGCATGAACGGAATCAGAATCGTTCTCGCGGACGATCACAAGTTGTTTCGCGACGGCGTAAAGAAGCTGCTGGATCAGGAGTCGGACATCACCATCGTCGGGGAGGCCTCGGACGGAGAGGAGGCTCTGGCGGTCGTTCAGGAAAAGAAGCCCGATGTGCTTCTCTTCGATATCAACATGCCGAGAATGGACGGGATTCAGCTGATTCGGGAGCTGAACAACCTGATGAAGAACATCCGGTATGTTGCGGTGAGCGCCTATGACGATGAGGATCACCTCGCCGCGCTGTCGGCGCTTGGAGTTCTGGGCTTTGTCCTGAAGGCGTCCGGGAAGGTGGAACTCCTTTCGGCGATTCGCTCCGCGAACAGGGGGCAGGCCTATGTGGACCCGCGTGTGGCCGGAAAGCTCCTGACGTCCTTTTCCCGCAGGAAAGAGGACAACGACCAGCTCTTCGACCTGACGAGCCGCGAGAAGGAAATCCTCTACTGGTTGGCGCAGGGATTGAGCAACACCGAGATGTCCGAGAAGATGGTCCTGTCCGAAAAGACGGTCAAGAACCACGTGAGTCACGTTCTCAAGAAGCTTGATCTCAGGGACCGGACCCAGGCGGCGATTCTGGCGTGGAAGGTCGGGTTCGCGCAACTGACGCAGCAGACGCTGTCGCACGTTCTCAAGGAAGGGAAGTAGTCGGGCGGCAAGAGCGAAGGGGGCTTCCCGAAACCGGGAAGCCCCCTTCGCTTCAGGTTCAGACTACGTCGTAGCTGCAGAAGAAGACGACGACGTCTTGTTGAGAGCCGCAAGCGCGGTTGACAGATAGGACGCCTGCTGTTGAAGCTTCGCAAGCTGCGTCTCGGCCGCCGAGTACCGCTTGTAGAGCCCTCTCATCCGGATCGCCAGTTGAGCCTCGTAGTCCGAAATGCGTTCATCGATATCGTCGATCCTGCTCTCCCAGGATTTCACCTGGCTGACGATGCGTCCCTTGGTTCCCGTCGCCGAGCCGACCTGCGTCGTCGACGCGTCCACCATATCGCCGATAAATGTATTCATGCCCTTCATCGCGGTCGTCATAAGCGCCGAAACGTTGTCGGCGTTTTCTTCCAGGGCGCTCATGAATTCATTCTCGTCGAATTCGAGTTTGCCGCTCTTGCCGAAGTCGGTTTCTTCTGTCGTAACGCCGAGCTGGGAAAGCATCGCGAAGGGATCGTTCAGCCCGACGTACTGGAGCGCCTTATCTGTGTCCTCAAGAGAGAAGGTCTTTCCGACAGCCGCCGTGATCGTGAGCTTGTTCGCCGTCACCTTCGCCGTTGCGAGCGGAACGGAATACGCCTTTCCGTTCGCGTCATACCGGAGTGCGGTCGAACCGTTGATTCTCGAAGCGATATCGGAGAGCGTATCGGTCGGCTTGATCGCGATCGAAGCGGAAACGTCGCCGACGGCGACGCTGAAGCTCCCTTCGTTTGCGAGCCCTTCGCCGCCGATCGTTCCGAGGACGGCTTTCGTCCCGGTCTTCGTCGAATAGGATGTCGCCACCGGATTCATCATAATCGAACGAAGCTGGCTCTTGAGTTGCCAGAGAAGCGAATCTCCGTGGAGAGCGCCGAATTTCGTGCGGAATTCCTCGCTTGTTGCGACGACTTTTGTTTCATCTGTACTTTCTGCTTGGACCTCTTTTTCGGAAAGCCGCGTGTTGATCCAGTCCATGATGTCGTTGTAGGCGGTCACGAAGTCGTTGACTCCCTTGACGGCTTTTTCCGCGTCCTGGACGACATCCATCTGGACGGTTCCCGGCCCCTTGACGTGGAGCGTCACCCCGGTGATGAGGTCGCTGATGTCGTTCGACGACCGGTTGATCGTCTGGCCGTCGACGATGAGCTGCGCGTCCTGCGGGGCCGTGTAGTTCGCGCCGCTCGTCGCGAGTCCGAGCGTCGTCAGGAGGGCGGCGTCTCCCGCGAACGTGTAGGCGTTCGAATTGACCTCGTAATTGACGGTATACGACAATCCTGCGGAGGGGGCGGTTCCGATCCACGTGATCTGGTCGCCGCCCGCCGATACGGTGAAGTCGACGCCGCTTGTGTACGTCGTCCCGTTGGCGTCCTTCACCGATATGATCGTTCCCGACGATGGGGCGTCCGGCGCGTAGGTATATCCGAGATAATCCGTCGCCCCCGTGCCTCGCACGATCGAGGCCGAATCGGAAGTGTTTCCGAGGCCCGAGGACGAGCTGCGGATGACGAGCCTGTTATCGAAGACGGAAGCCGTGACCCCGAGATTGTTTCCGTACGCTTCCCCGGTTGACGGATTGATGGTCGTGTCCTTCGCGGCGTTGATCTTCTGCGCGATGGTCTCGAGCGTATCGGTTGCGGTGACCGCGATCGTCCCCTTGCGTCCTCCGACCATGATCGAAAATGATCCGGACGAGCCGACCGCCTCCGTGAATTGCTCGCTGTAGCAGGTCTGCGCCACGGCTTTCTGGACGACGCGGATTTCGTGCGACGCGAGGCTTGCGGCCGCCGTCACATCGGCGGTCAGTATCCCCTTCGAGTCCGACGTGCCGCCCGAAAGGACCGCGAACTCCGCAGCTTTCGCCTTGAACGTCGATTCGAGACGCAACGGGTCGACCGAGGTGCGCATGGTCTTCATGAGCGTCGTAAGTTTCGTATAGAGATCGATTTTAATCTCGAGCGTGTCTTTTTCTTCCGTCCACGGCGCTTCGACTTTGCGCGCCTTCGCCAGGACCGTATCCGCCATTGTTCCCCAATCGATGCCGGATGCTACCCCGGGCATCGAAAACGTCGCGTCGGACCCTACGGAGGAAGTTCCCGACACCGAAGAAGTTGAAGCCATGATAAGACCTCCCTGTCCTGTGCTGCGGCGCAACATTCGTCGCTATATACTTTTCTCGGATATCGGGCGCGAATCTTGAGCGTCAATCCGGCGCCGTTCGTCGGGGAGTCTTTCCCTGAGCGTGATACAATAAACGCCTATAGGAATGCACTTCAGGGGGTGAAGAAAGAGTGATAGTTCTTCTGGACGGTATGGTTCTCGAAAACACGTCCTTCGATTCCTCGGACAGGGGCGCCGTTCTGGCTGCAATTCATAAGTCCGTGGCGAGCAAGGGGCGGATTGTTTCCAGTCTGTCGCTGGACGGAGAGAATATTTCCGAGGAATCGTTCCTGGCGTCGACACAGGGACAAGAACTTCACGTAAAAACGGATTCCATCCGGAATCTGGTTTCCGAGTCGCTTCAGGAAGCGTCGCGATATCTCCCGGTTCTTGTCGCCGGGTTGGGGCGGATCGCCGATTCGCTGGAACGGGAAAAAGTGAAGGATGCGGCTGACTCATTCCGGCAGGCGTCGGATGGAATCGACTGGCTCATTCACGTTCTGACGCACTGTCAGAACCTTCTGGGCCTGAAAGATTCCGAGATTCTCGACGGAAAGCTCGATGAAGTCCGAAACTCGCTTAACGGTCGCCTGAAAGATGTTTCGGCGTCTCTTGAAGCGGGGAAGTATTTTGAACTCTCTTTTCGCCTTCGAAACGAACTGATTCCGGAACTGGAGAAGCTTGTTGCATACACGCATTCTCTGGGCGCCTTCGCGGACGGGCGCGTTCAGTGAAATGCTTTCCGATTGATGTCGATGATTCTGATACAATGCAGTGCGTGCAGAAAGAGCCGGCTCGGGAAGAATTTTTTGCGCTGGGAGGAATCGATTAAGTGTCGCTGCGTAAGGGACTGATCGTTTTTGTGCTGCTTGCCTTCGGCGTCAACGCCGTCGTGCTGGCGACGAGCGTCGATCAGCAGACGATATCGCGTATTTCGTCGGCCAACAAGCTTGGAATCCTCTTCGCTCTCTGTTCCGTCATATGCGCCTGGCTGTGTGACGGGTTTCGTTTTATCGCCATCGGTAAAGCGGCGGGGGAGTTTTTGTCTTTCAAGCTGGGGATGACGCTCACGTTCCTGCATTATTTCGGATGCGCCGTCACGCCGATGCAAAGCGGCGGAGGCCCCTTTCAGGTGTACGTCCTCTACAAAAAGAAGGTCCCCATCGGCAAAGGGATCGCAATCACGCTCACGAGAACGCTCATGACGCTTCTTTTTCTCGGACTGACGGTTCCGGTCGCCGTCGTGTTTGAGCCCGAAATCCTTGAGGGGAGCATGTTTCTGAAGGGGATATTCTCATACGTGATCGTGTTTGTCGTCGTTTCCTGGTTCTTCGTCGTCCTGAGCATTCTGCGTCCCCGCCTGATCAAGCGATGGAGTCAGATCTTGATTCTCTGGCTCAAGCGTTTCGGCGTCGTCAAACCGACGAAGGTCCTGGCGGTCGTCAGGAGAATCAACAGGGAAATCGACAACTATAACGATAACTTTCATATGTTTTTTTCGACGGGTCTTTCCCAGTTTTTGTGGGCGATCTGCCTTTCCGGAATGTATCTTTTCTTTCTTTTCTCCGTGTTGCCCTGCCTGATCTGGTCGATCGGACTTCCGGTCAACTATCTGCAGACGCTCCTGGTGCAGGGCGTTTTCCTCTTCGTGCTGTATTTCATCCCCACGCCGGGAGCGAGCGGTGTCGCAGAAGGCGGGGGTGCCGCCCTTTTCCATCTCCTCGTTCCCTGGAATCTCGCGGGGGTTATGGCGATTTCGTGGCGGTTTTTCACGGAGTATATCGGAATAGCAATCGGCGTGGCCGTTGCGATTCGTCTTCTCGGTTGGGGGATTTCCGAGGAAATCTACAGGGCCGATTCGGAACAGGACAAAATGTAATGCGTTTCCGGGAAGAAGTGTTTCGTCTGCGCGGCGCCATCTGGACGGCGTTTTTTGTCGCTGTCGCCGTTGTCGCCTCTCCAACGCCGGGTGGCGTCGTGCTGGGGATTCCGTTTGTCCTTGCGGGACAGTGTGTCCGTTTCTGGGCGGCCGGGACCATAGGGAGATACCGCGGAGAAAAAGTGTCCGCCCACGGACTTGTCACGTGGGGACCGTATGCGTGGTGTCGGAATCCTCTGTACGCGGGAAACTTTCTGATCGGTCTCGGCTGGTCGGTGATGGCGTCGTTCTATGTCGTTCCGGCGTATGCGGCGGCTTTTTTCGTCGTGTATTTTGTCGGTATTGTCCCGCTTGAGGAAAAGTATCTCTCCTCAACATTCGGCGAAGAGTATTCCCGTTATCGGACTCGAGTTCCGAGTTTCCTCCCAAGACGGCCTCAAACGCCGTTTTCGCGTGGTCCTTTCAGCTTCGACGTCCTCTGGAAAAGCGAACGGTATTCGTTTCTGGTCACGCTTTTCGGGACGTTGGTCCTCGTTCTCAAGCTGTTCCTGTAGAGGCGGCGTTTTTCGCCGCCTCCGGATGCGCCCTGCCTACAAGAGATCCATCATGCCGCCGTACAGGCGTTGCCACGTGTCGTCGTAGACCTTTTTGGGGGGCAGCGGACGATCCGCCATTCTCTGTTGTATGGCGGCCTGCGCGACCGCTTCGGCGACTCTCGGCGCGACCTCGTCGGAAAAAAGGTCCGGCATGATGTGGCGTTCGGTCAATCTCCGACGATCGACGATTTCCGCCAGCGCCCGGGACGCCGCCAGCAGGATCTTGTTGTTGATCCCCCGGGAACGGACATCGAGCAACCCTCTGGCGAGTCCCGGGTAGACGTGCAGGTTGGGCATGGGATTCAACGATCCGGTCAGCCCCGTCGCATAGACGGCGATTCCGGATTGAAGCGCCTCTTCTTCCGTCATTTCCGCCTGCGGCATGGAAAGAGCGAAAAAGACGGCCCTGGACTTCATCGCGGCGATTTGCGTCTTTCCGATTCGTCCGCCGCTCGACAGACCGATAAGGATGTCGGCGCCGCGAAGAGCCGCGTCGATCGATCCGGAAAGGCGTTCGGGATTGGTCCGCTCTGCGAGTTCCCGTTGTATCGCATTCATCGTCCGGTTTTCCGGGCACAGAATTCCGGAACTGTTTACGACGACGATGTTCTGCGCGCCGGCTTCGATCAGAATTTCGGAAACGGCGATGCCGGAGGCGCCCGCGCCGAAAACGACAATTCGAACGTCCGGGAGTTTCTTGTCGACGACTTCAAGCGCGTTTGTCAGCGCCGATAGAACGACGACAGCCGAGCCGTGCTGATCGTCCGAGAATACGGGGATATTGAGCCGTTTCTGCAACTCCCGCACGACGAGAAACGTATCGGGAGAAGAGACGTCCTCGATATTGATCGCGCCGAATGTGGGCGCGACCATTTCCGAAAACCGGACGATATCGTCCGCGCTTTCCGTGTTGATGCACAGGGGAATCGCATTGACGTCACCGAAGATTTTGAAGAGGAGGCATTTCCCTTCCATTACGGGAAGCGCCGCATCCGCCCCGATCCTGCCGAGCCCGAGAACGGCGGAACCGTTGGAAATGAGCGCGATCCGGTTGGCCCGTCCCGTGAGTTCATAGGACATCGACCGGTCCTTCTCGATCTCCTTCGCCGCGATGGCTCCTCCGAGGACGTACGCCATTCCGATGTCATGCTCGTTCTGGACGTTCATGGTCGGATAGATTCGAATCTTCCCGTGCGCCTTGCGATGCGCCTCCAGAGCGGCGTTGCGATCGATCGTATGCATGTGGTCCGCTCCTCCGATCTACTTGAACAGCGGGAGCAGCGCCTTGAACTCCGGAGTTCCGGCGCAGCCCAGAAGTCGGTACACGATGCTTTCGACGGGAAACACGAGGGCTCCCGCGGAACGCGCCTGATCGAGCGCCAGGGAGGCGTGGAGCGGATTTCTGCTCCCGCATGCGTCTGCGGCGAGGATGACGGGAAGGTCCCGCTCCCGCATATCCAGAAGAGTCGACAGAATGCAGATATGTGTCTCGATCCCGAACAGAACGGTTATCGGCCGGTCCGGTGCGAAAAAGAACGCGCCAAACCCGGGAGCTTCAAAACAGGAAAAATGTTTTTTTTCAAAAACGGCGCCGCCGGCGGTTGCATCGCGCAACTCCGCAACCGTCGGACCGATGCCCTTGGGATATTGTTCCGTGGCCTTCACGGGAATTCGGAGTTCCTTTGCGGCGGCGCAAAGGATTTTTGCGTTTCGGAGCACCGTATCCTGCCGGTTGATCGAAGGAAGAAGACGTTCCTGAATATCGACCATCAACATCTGTACGTTCGTCTGCGAAAATCTGAACGGGCGCATTGCGCGACACCTCCGGAATAAGGGAATACGTTGCCGGTTCGACCCTATTGTAATATACCCCTTCACAGGCGGACAATTTATGTTATGCTTCAAACGAGAAAAGCACGGAGGTAGATAGATGACACGAGCACGAAACGATCGCGAGAAGGAACGTTGGACGGTGGGAGAAATTCTTTCGGCCATGTCCGGTGCGGATTATCCGGAGTATGTCCTCGGAGCGATCGATGCAATTCAGCGATGGATGACAGATGTGATCGGGGGCGACCAGTTCGCTCACGAGAACGATCCGCTTGCATCCCTGTTCGAAGGCCCTATGGAAGTTGACATAGAGCGCCTTTTCTCGCAACTTGAGTGGGTCGAGCGACACGCGGACCTCCTTCCGAACACGAAGCGGCCCGAAGGGAAGCCCGATGTCGTCGTGGTCAACGCGGGACCTTCCGATTTTGAGGACAGCGTGCGGATGGCGATCGACTACGCGTCGCTCTTTGCGCGCGGCGTATGTCGGCGGGTATGGATGCTCAGCGACAGCTTCATTATCGGGGACATCCTTCGCTATTCCGCGCATGTCCGCGCTCTGGCGGAACAGGGAGTCGCCTTTCGTTTCCTCCTTGTGACCCCGTGGGGATGGACCGAGATCCCATTGATTGCGGAAATGCCGGGTTCGAACAGGCTAACGTGGCGGAATGCGGCGAAGGGACCGGAAAGCGCGTCCAACGCAAGCGACGATGACCGGAAAGTTTGACAAAGCTGCTGTTTGACGGAACCGGAACGGGATGCTACAATCTTCGCCGTTCGGGGCGTAGCGCAGTCTGGTGAGCGCGCTTGGTTCGGGACCAAGAGGTCGGAGGTTCGAATCCTCTCGCCCCGACCATATTCAGTTATGAAAAGCCTGGTTCGGAAGAACCGGGCTTTTTGTATTGACTATATCTGACTATCGGCGTATAGTACCGAAAGGGTGAGATTGGGATGTCGCACCGGATCGTTGCACAAAACAGGAAGGCCCGGCACGATTACTTTATTCTCGAAACGTTCGAGTGCGGCGTGGCGCTCACCGGCACGGAGATTAAGTCCGTACGTGACGGAAAGCTGAACCTGAAAGACGGGTACGCCGTCATCAACAAAGGCGAACTGTGGCTTTGCGGCGTGCACATTTCCCCTTACGAGAAGGGGAGCTATTATAATCACGAACCGGAGCGCGATAGAAAGCTCCTCGCCTCGAAGCGGGAAATTCTCCGCCTTCAGAGCAAGGTTCGCGAAAAGGGGCTGACGCTTGTTCCTCTTTCCGTCTATATCAAAGAGAACAAGTGGGCCAAGATAGAGATAGCGCTGGCGAAAGGGAAGACGTTGTACGATAAACGCGACGACATCGCTGAACGGGACGTCAAGAGGGAAATGGAACGGACCGTTCGGAGAAAAGACAGGGAAGAATAGGGGGGCGACTGGCTTCGACGGCAAGTCGGATGGTCTGGAAGGGCGGGTCGAGGACCCCGCAACCTCGATAAACGGCGGGAACCCAACAAACGTCAACAACGATTACGCTCTGGCCGCCTAGCGCGGTCACGTTGCCGCCGGGCCTTCCATCGGCTCGGTGAGCGGCGTCACAAAAGATGGATGCTTCGTCGGAAGTGTCTCCGGTTCGACGGAAAAGACTCAGGGGGCTTGGAATGACGGATCCTGTTTCCGGGAGCCTGAATTCGACATTAAATCGGAAACTACGCCCGTAGAACTTCCATGATCGGCCCTTGTCGGACCGGGGTTCAATTCCCCGCGCCTCCACCAACAGCCGAATCGCCGCCAACCGGAGATACACGAAAACCCGGTTGGCGGCGATCTTTTTTGCGCTGTGACGTTTGCCGGTCTCCCGCCCTCTACGGTTCGATGCGGGGCAGGCCGAACTTGGCGGCGAATTCGTCGAGCCGGATCCACGTGGCGGGATCGAGGTAGACCCCTTCTTCCAGGGATTTCTTTCGGCGCTCGAATTCCTTTTCGCCGTGAATGTAGATCCGGTCCTTGCCTTGCGCCCTGGGGCTCGTCCGGACCCTTTCGAGGATGGAAGCCACGTGGCTTTGGATCTTTTCCGTGTCCCCGAAGAGATCGAGGCGCGTCGCCTGGAAGTAGTGGCAGATTCCGCACCGGTCGGTGTAGGTGTCGTAGGTTGGGGCGCCAAGTGAGAGCCCGGCGGTCAGAAGCTCCACGAGAAGACCGAGGCCGTAGCCCTTGTGCCCGCCGAGCGTTTCTCCGGCGCCGCCGAGGTAGAGCTGACCGCCGAAGGGGCTCTTGTCGAAACGGTTGATTTCGGCGACGCTCACTGCGTCGGTGGTATCCGCGCCGTTTTCGTCGACGGCCCATCCGACCGGCATGGCGCCGCTTCGGCGTGCTGCAACCTCGATCTTGCCCAACGCCACCGTTGTTGTGGCCATGTCCAGCATAAAGTGCGGTTTCCGCCCCGTCGGAATAGCCACGCAGATCGGGTTCGTCCCGAGGAGCCTCTCTTTTCCGAAAAGAGGAATGCCCGCCCGGAGTGTGTTGGTCATCGCAACTCCCATCAATCCCGCGTCCGCCGCCAACTCGGCCCAGTATCCGGCCATTCCGAAGTGGCAGGAATCTTGCACGACGGTCATGCATGTTCCGGTGTTTTTCGCCTTTTCGATCGTTCGCTCCATGGCCAGTTTCGATGATACAAAGCCCGGGGCGCGGTTCCCCCGAATAACCAGCGATATGGGCGTCTCGTGTAGGATAGCCGGAAGAGCTTTCGGGTCGTCCTGTCCGTCGCTCACCTCTTCGAAGTACATCTTGATCCGCGCCACGCCGTGCGACGCGTGTCCCCTGGCGTCAGCCTCGACGAGGACACGGGCGGATATCTCCGCCGTCTCCCGTGGAAACCCCAGCCCCTTCTCCAACATATCGACCATATACACCCTGAGTTTTTCAAAACCGATATGCGTTCGCTCCATTTTCCCGCCTCCTGTCGGCTTGTATCCCTGAAATCACGTCGATCAATCGGGAGTATCCCAGAATGAGATGGGCGAAGTCAACGGCAATCGTGCGCTGAGCGTGACGCGCACGGGCGGTGCGGGAGATGAAATCCCCGGTTCGTTCCGCTCGCTTCGACTATTACGGGATGACCCTCTGCGTTTCGTCGGAAAAGGCGCGAGCAGATTCATCGGCTGAGTCCGCATCGTGTAGAATAGTGCCAAACGGTGAAATCTCCTGTTTCGGGGGCTATGCGCGCGGCTTTGTCCCGCCAAATGATGGACTGTGCGGAGAATACCGGTTTCAAACCCTGATTGTCTGCTATATCATCGGTTCCGGCCGAAGGGACGAAATCCGCTTTTCGGGACCTCTCCCGACGAGGATCGGTCAATAAAAGGGGATAGAGACATGATGATTTATGATCAAAGAAAAAAGAGAAAAAGGGGATTGTTTTTCCTGATCGCTCTCCTGTTCCTGGTCGTTCCCGGTGCAATATGGTTCTTTCGACCGTCCCCGAAACCGGATGATACGAATCGACAGAAGGTCGAGTCATCAAATGCGCTTTCGTCCGATGCGATTCCTCTTGCTGTCCCGGAAGGGAACGGATCGCGCGAAACGACGGTTCCCGGACGATCGGACGTTTCTTCGACGAGCGGCAAAAAAACGGGCGTCAGCATGGGGTCCAATGTGAATGTCCGGGAGGACCACAGTGTCAGCGGGGCTGTCGTGGCGAAACTGTCGCAGGGGCAAAAGGTCGAGATTCTCGAGGCGTGGACGCCTGAGACTGCGTCAGAAGCGGTGGCTCTTGTGGATTTCGATGCGCAGATTCGCGGCAGATCTTTGAAAATCCTGAAGGGAAGAGGCATTGTCGTTATCAGCCGGGATGAAGATGGATCGCACTACCTGGTTCGGCTTCCCCAGGACGCTTCAAAGGCGGCCTTTTCGGTTCCTGCGGGAAAGGTGAGCAAACCCCTCGACTGGCAATGGTACAGGATCAGGGACGACAGGAAGAATGTCGGATGGGTGTTCGGGAAGTATATCAAGTCGCTTGGGGAGACGAAAGAGCGCGACGCATCGCTCGCCCTCGTCGTTCGCGAGGCGCTCGGTACGTTCGGAGGCACCAGAGATGCCGTTGAAGCTGCGTTGGGAACGCCCCGAAGAGTCATTACCGCCAAGGGGAATCCGAATGTCGTGCTTCGATACGAAGGCGTGCTGGTCACGTTGAATGGAGATAAAGGCGGCTCAAAGGTCATTGCGCTGGAAGTATCCTCGCCGGAAAAAGGTCTCAAGGGAGGAATGGTTCCGGGAATGAGTCCGGAATCCCTGCGAAAACTTCTGGGAAAGCCCAACAAGGTCGATAAGAAAGACGAATCGTTTCTCAGCGGACATGGTGAAGGAATTTCCGTTCGCATCCGAAAGGACGGGAGTGCGATCGACTCCATCCGCGTGGGAAAACTCTAGGTCAGGTTCGGTGGAAAACACTACCCGTTCCTCTGGGGTGCTGTGCTATACTTCCGTGGTTTTGCGATAATGATTTTCAGGGAGGAGATTGAGAAAAAATGAAACATTCAATGCGTATAGCAGTTTGTTCAGCAGGCGTTCTCCTGCTTTCCTTTTCTGCCGCATTCGCCGCGACGCCCGGGCAAACCGCTCCGAGCACGGCGAAAGAGTCGTTCGTTCTTCCGACGCAGTCGGCGCCGGCGCCGCAGGATCCGAACACCGTCCTGGCCGTTGTCGACGGTCATCAGATCAAGGCAGCGGACGTCGACGGCGTTCTGAAGACGCTCGACCAGAAGCAGGCGCAGAGTGTGAACACGCCTGAGGGGCGGCAGAACATCCTGGACGATCTGATCAACCGGGAACTCTTTTACATGAAAGCCAAGGCGACGAAACTCGAAGAGGACAAGAGCTTCAGGGAACAATTCGAGCCTGTGGCGGAAGTCATCAAGAAAAATCTTTCGCGGAAGGTCATAATGGACAAGCTCGCCGCCGGCATGACGGTCACCGACGAAGAAGCGAAGGAGTATTACCAGAAAAATCCTGCGAAGTTTCTCGTTCCCGAGATGGTGCGTGTGAGTCACATCCTTCTCGGAAGCGAAGGCGATGCGAAACGGGTTCTGGATGAGATAAAGGCAGGTCTTGCCTTCGAAGAAGCGAGCACGAAATACTCCACATGCCCGAACAAGGCGAACGAACCGGGCGGGGATATCGGCTGGCATCCGAGAGGTCGCCTGTATCCCGAGTTGGAGAAGGCCGCTTTTTCCCTGAAGAAGGGGGATGTCGGAGGCCCCGTCAAGGCGAACAACGGCTGGAACGTCATCAAGGCGACGGATCGCAAGGATCCGACAACCGCCACATTTGAGGAAATGAAGGACAGAATCAAGGAGTCGTTGCTCCGAGAAAAGGACAAAAAACTCTACGATGACGAAGTGCAGAAACTGCGCGAAGAGTATAAGGCGTCCGTCTCGTACCCCAAGGATGGAGCAAAGAAATAGCCTTGCAGCAGGAAATTGACGGAAGAGAAGGGCTGTTTTTCGGCCCTTCTCTCTTTTTTTAGAAAGCATCGGATTTGTGCAGGAGGTGCGATCGATGGAGCGGAGCGGGGAAATCCTTGTCGTGTCGGGGGGAGAAGGGGCGGAACGTGAGGTCTCGTTGCACAGCGGACACGCGGTCTGCGAAGCCCTTCGTTCTCGGGGAGCGAGCGTTCGCCTCGTCGATGTCCGTTCCTCCCGGGAAGCGCTGAAGGCGGCGCAGGAAGCCGGCGCGTGCGTTTTTATCGCGTTGCACGGCGGGTGGGGAGAAGACGGGCGTCTCCAGGCGCTTCTCGAGTCCGAAAGGTGTCTCTACACGGGATCGGGGCCGCGGGCCTGCATGCTCGCCATGGATAAATGGGCGAGCAAGGCGGTTTTTCGGCAGTCCGGGATTCCCGTCCCGGATGGAATCTGCGCGCCGAGCGCTCCGGGCGGCGGGGGGCTCGCGCGGTCGCGGGAACTCCTCTCCCGGACCGGAAAGATCGTCGTGAAACCTCGTTCCTGCGGCAGCACGGTCGGTTTTTCCATCGTAACGGAGGAATCCGGACTGAACGAAGCCCTTGCGCTCGTTTCCCGTTTCGAGGAGGACGCGATCATCGAAGAATTCATTGAGGGAGACGAACTCGCCGTGACGATTCTCGACGTTCCCGAAGATGTCCGCGCGCTTCCTCCCGTCATGATCCGGCCGAAAAAGGGCGTCTACGACTACGAATCCAAATATACGGCGGGAGCGACGGAATACCTTTCTCCGCCCCCGCTGCCGGACGCACTCCTGCACGATATCGGGGATGTCGCGTTGGCTGCGCACAGGGCTCTCGGATGCGCCGTCTACTCACGCGTGGATATTCGACTCGATCCGCGCGGGAATCTGAAAGTGCTCGAAGTGAATACGGTTCCCGGAATGACGGCGACGAGCCTCGTCCCGAAGGCGGCGGCCGCCGCGTCCATCGCGTTCGGGGATTTGCTCGGCCGCATCGTCGACGCATCCGTCGAAGTCCGGAAGAGGGAATGGCGCGATGGACGATAGGCGGATCATGCGGGGGACGCGGTTTCTCCCGGTCAATCTTCGGGATATGGCGGAGCGCGGCTGGGACCGGGTCGATTTCGCCTTCGTTTCGGGAGACGCGTATGTGGATCATCCGAGTTTCGGGCACGCGATCATCTCCCGGGTTCTCGAAGCGGAAGGATTCCGCGTGGGAATCATCGCCCAGCCGGACTGGAGGTCGACACAGGACTTTCTCGCCCTCGGCCGTCCCCGCATCGGCGTTCTCGTATCGTCCGGCAACCTCGATTCCATGGTGTGCGCGTATACTGCGGCCAGAAAAAAGCGCAGCGAGGACGCATACTCTCCGGGCGGCGAAGCGGGAAGGCGACCGGACCGGGCGACGATCGTGTATTGCAACCGCATCCGCGAGATTTGGGGCGACATCCCGCTCATCATCGGCGGAATCGAGGCGAGCCTTCGGCGCTTTTCCCATTACGACTACTGGTCTGATTCCCTGCGACGGTCGATGCTTGTCGATTCCCGGGCGGACCTTCTCGTTTACGGGATGGGGGAGCGCCCGATCCGTGAGATCGCAGCGAGGTTGCGCGCCGGCGAGAGCGTACGGGATATCCGGGACGTGCGAGGGACGTGCTATCGCGCCGGAGACGAAGAACTTCCCCCTGATAGCGTTGAACTCCCTTCGTTTGAGGAAACCGTCTCCGACCCAGCGGCGTTTGCGAGATCGTTCCGGCTGTTTTCCCGGGAGCAGGATCCCGTCCGCGGCAGGACGCTGCGTCAGAAACACGGACTCAGTCATGTGGTTCAGAATCCGCCGGCGGTGCTTCTATCGGAAGCCGAACTCGACGCGATCTACGAGTTGCCGTATGTCCGGACGTATCACCCGCAATACGAAAACGCCGGAGGCGTTCCCGCGATTCGCGAAGTCCAGTTCAGCCTCGTGACGCACAGAGGGTGTTTCGGCGGGTGCGCGTTCTGCTCCCTCTTCGCGCACCAGGGACGGATCATCCAGACGCGAAGCGACGAATCGATTCTCAGGGAAGCACAGCTGTTGACGGAACTTCCGGACTTCAAGGGAATCATCCACGACGTCGGCGGACCCACGGCGAATTTCTGCTCCCCTTCGTGCTCCCGTCAGCTCACAAAGGGAACGTGCGCGGACAGGGAATGCATCGGGCCGGTCCCATGCCCGCATCTGCGTGTGGATCACGAGCGGTTTCTGAACCTTTTACACAAACTCAGGACGTCGCCCGGGGTCCGGAAGGTGTTCGTTCGTTCCGGATTGCGGTACGACTATATCCTTCTCGACAGATCCCCGGAAAGAATCGTTCAGGAACTCTGTAAACACCATGTGAGCGGCCAGCTGAAAGTGGCTCCGGAGCACGCTTCGCGAAGAGTGACCGAGATCATGGGGAAACCGGATATTTCGGTCTTCCGGAGATTCAGGGAGCTGTTCTTCCGGACGTCGGATTCGCTCGGAATGCGTCAGTTCCTGGTCCCGTATCTCATGTCGAGCCATCCGGGGTGCGCCCTCGAAGACGCAATCGAGCTGGCCCTGTTCGTCAAGGAAATGGGGTATACGCCGGAACAGGTGCAGGATTTCATGCCGACTCCCGGAAGTCTTTCGACGTGTATGTACTATACGGGCGTCGATCCGAGAAACGGGACGAAGGTCACGGTTGTGCGGGGCGACCGCGAAAAACGCATGCAACGGGCGCTCATGCAATTCGCAAAACCGGAAAACCGCGGAATCGTCGAAGAGGCTTTGCGACTGGCGTGCAGGGAAGATCTCATCGGGAACGACTCGACCCGATGCCTCCTCATACGGAATGGAACACGCGATCGGGCTACAGGTCGGCGCGCGACTCGACGACCTTCGGAGAACCGTTCCGCCGTCTTTGAAGCGCGAGCAGAAACGAATTCCCGAGTTCCGTCAAAAGGACAGCGGCGAAAATCAGGAGGCAGCCGGCGATCATCCGGAACGTGAAGACCTCCCCGAGAAGGATCGCCCCTGCCAGCGCGCCGAAAAGGGATTCGAGGCTCAGCAGAATGGCCGCATGCGTCGATGACGTATGTTTCTGCGCCGCGTTCTGAATGAGAAAGGCGAATATCGTACAGAAGAGCACCGTGTACGCGATGCTTCCGAGTCCGTCGAATCCGTGGAAGCCGGGCCAAGTCTCAAAAAGGGGAGCGCAGAAAAGGCTCAGAGGCACGACGGTGCAAATCTGTACGACCGTAAGAATGACGGGATCATGTTTTTGAGCGTATCGCTCTATTGCGACCAGCTGCGCGGCGAAAAAGAACGCGCAGACGAAGGTGAGCGCATCCCCCAGTCCGATGGCCAACCCTTCCTGCAGTGTCAGAAGCGCCATGCCCACGATACAGAGAAGAGCCGAAAAGAAGACGAGAAAACCGGGAAAGATGCGCCGGACGCCCCAGGACAGAAATGGAGTCATAATGACGTAGACAGACGTCAGGAAGGCCTGTTTTCCCGCAGTGGTATAGTTCAGGCCGATGGTTTGCGTTGCAAAGCCGAGGAAGAGAAACACGCCGATGATGGCGCCTGCACGGAGGTCTTCTCGTGTCATCGTGCGGATTCTGTCGCGAAAAACGAACAACAGAACGACCGATGCCGCTCCGAAGCGAATCGAAAGAAGCCAGAAAGTTGGGAAGGACGCAAGAGCCTCCTTCATGGCGACAAAACCCAGTCCCCAGAAGAGAGCGACACTGACAAGAGCGACATCCGCAAGGTACATGCCCCTGGAACCGGAAAATTTCAATATTGTTCACTCCAATTCTGTCGATAGATGCGGATAATAGCATGAATGAGTGTTCCCGGCACGAAGTGTCAGACCTGTTGGAAAATACAAGGCGTTTTCATGATGCGCTACGAGATAAAAGATTGTTCCTTTTGTAACAAAAGTGTACAGAAAAGAGGCGTGTAGTATAATGTATCCGTTGTGATTTTCTCAATAAGGAGGTGGAATGTGTGTTCGTCTTTTTCGCGTCCTTTCTCATGTATCTTGTTTTGGTTTGGTCCGGCGGCAAGATACCTCCGGTGGAATTCGCAGTGGCTTTTCTCATCGCAACCGTTTTGGCGCTGTCGGCGCGAACGTGGATTCCCTCGTATCGCTTTTCCCTTCTCAAAACACTGAACCCGCTTCGTTGGTTTACGTTCCTGTACTACGTATTCGTTCCTTTCGGCGTCGCCCTTTTCAAAGCGAATATCGACGTCGCGATCCGAGTGATCACCGGAAAAATCCGTCCCGGCATTGTGAAAATAACCCCCGATCTGAAGAGCGATCTGGCCAGAATGATTCTGGCGGATTCGATCACGCTGACGCCCGGTACGCTGACTGTGGATGTCGACGATGACGGCAGTTTCTACGTGCACTGGATTTACGTGCAGGACGAGAACCCCAGTGAAGATGCGATCTATGGATCCTTTGCATCATGGGCAAGGAGGTTGGCGGATTGAGCATAACCATTTTTTCCTGGGCTGTCGGGATCTACGCCGTGCTGATCGTTTTCATTTTCGGCCGTCTGATAGCGGGGCCTACGATTCCGGACAGAGCCGTAGCTCTCGATACGATGAACAGTCTTGTTGTTGCAATAATGATTGTTCTCGCCGCAGTCTATGATTCCGTCGTGATGGAAGATATCGCCGTCGTATATGCGGGGCTGTCCTTCGTCAGCACCATGTTCATCGCCCGTTATATCGAAGGAGGCATGTAACATGGGCATATTGGAAGGGATCGTCGTCCTTGCGTTTCTTCTCGTAGGCATCTTCTTCAACTCTCTCGGAGTCCTGTCGCTGTATCGCTTCCCTGACGTCTACACAAGAATGCACGGCGCGACGAAGTGTTCGACGTTCGGCACGCTCTTCACCGGATTTTCCGTCGTCGTCTATTCGCTCTTCCGGTACTTTTCCGCCGGCGAGACGCGATTTCTTGTGCTGATCATTCACACGTTCGTCGCCATGGCGGTTCTCCTCGTTACGAACGCCACCGGTGCGCATGCAATAGCGAGAGCTGCGCACAGGAGCCGTATCGATCCGAAATTCGCGGTTGTGGATCGTCTCGCTGAAAAGGAAGGAAGGAGGCGGGCGTCCGTATGATGCAGCTTCTTCATATCTGTGTGCTTGTTCTGATAGTCCTTTCGGGTTTTTTCGCGATCTGGTTCCGCGACCTGCTCTCTTCCGCCCTGGCGCTCGGGGCTTTCAGTCTTTGTCTGGCCCTTGAGTACTATATCCTTCAGGCTCCGGACGTAGCGATAGCTGAAGCCGCGATCGGCGCAGGACTGAGCACCGTCATTTACATCATCGCTCTCCGCGCCTGCGGGCAGGTCATGAAAGGGAACGGAGGCGGCGCAAAATGAAAAAGACGCTCTTCATCGCCGCAGCGCTGATCCTCGGCGGAATCGTATGGGGCGTGCTCGATTCGGTTCATCCTTTCGGCGAACCGATGAAGACTCCCGTTGACGACTATTACGTCGCGCACGCGCTCAAGGATCGTTCTTCCGAGAATATCGTAACCTCGCTCGTATTCGACTACCGGGGATTCGACACCATCGGGGAAGGTGCGGTTCTGTTCACGGCGCTTTGTTCGGTAACCGCTTTGTTTCGGCAAGGGGGGAAACGGGATTGAATCCTTTGTCAGTTGTTGTTCGTAAAGGGTGTGACATTTTTGCATGGTTTATGGTCGTCTTCGGAACGAACGTCATCATTCACGGCGACCTCACACCGGGAGGCGGATTTCAGGGGGGCGCCATCGTTGCGACGTTCCTGAGCTTTTTGCTCGTCGCGTACGGCGGGAAACGCCTTTTGTCGTGGGTCAACGAAAGATTCTATACAAGCCTCGTCGGTTTCGGGCTTCTGCTGTTTCTCGGCCTTGCGTTCATGGGCCTGCCGACGTCGTTTTTCTATAACTTCGCATCTGTCACGCACCAGGCGGCCCTGGCCGGAGGCGCGCACGGGATCATCCCGCCTTCCGGCACGATCGCCCTTATGGATATCGCTGTGGGTATCGAAGTCACGGGGGGGTTGTCCCTGATCGTCATTTATATGTTCAAGGGCATTCGCTTGTACGAAACGAGTCCTTCGGGGACGGAGTGCGGCCATGATCGGTAACGCGCCTTTCTTCGTCGTGGGAGTGCTCTTTCTGATGGGGATCGTTGCGATTCTGTCCGAGCGGAATCTTGTCAAGATCTCTATCGGCGTCAGCGTCATCGCTTCCGCAGTCAATCTGTTTCTCGTTGCAATGGGATACAGAAACGGCGGAGCGATTCCGATCCATTTTCTTTCGGGCGCGCACGCGAAGGTCGTTCTGCCGATACCGCAGTGCCTTACCCTGACGGCCATCGTCATTGCGCTTGCGACGACGGCATTGATGCTTGCGTTGATCATGATGCTGTACAAGCACTACGGAACGCTTGACGTCAACGAGATACGGAGGTTGCGCGGATGAACTGGAGCGAGCATCTTCCTGCACTTGTAATCGCGGTTCCGCTCCTCGGAGCTTTTGCGACTCCTCTCGTCTCTCTTGGGGGGAAAACCCTGCGCAATCTTCTGTTGATCGTCGTATCGTTCATAACGCTGGCCATCGCGTTTCTTCTGTGGAGGAGCGTCCTGGCTCACGGTGCGATCCTCTACGTCATGGGCGGCGAATCCATTTCGCTGACGTTGCCGTCCGGGTTCACCTTTCCGGTGCGCATCCTTTTCGAAATCGACTCGCTCAGCGCCTTCATGGGGTTGACCGTCGGAATCGCCTCTTTCGCCGGCGCGTTGTTTTCGCTTCAATATATGCGTGGTTTCAGCGGTCTTCACCGTTACGTCTCTCTGTATTTCCTTCTCACGGTCGGCGCGATGGGAATGTCCCTGACCGGCGACATGTTCAACTTCTTCGTGTTCATCGAGATCGCGTCCGTCGCCTCGTTCGGTCTGATCGCGTTCTGGCGCGACAAGCCCGAGGCGATAGAAGCGAGCTTCAAGTACATGCTGCTCTCGCAGATATCGGCTATGCTCATTCTGATCGCCGTAGGGTCGATTTACGGCAAATACAACTTCCTGAATATGGCGGCCATAGCGAATGCGGTGCAGATGTCGACGCTGGACAAGCTGATACTCGCCCTTCTCGTTGCAGCTTTGGCGATGAAGTGCGGCGCATTCCCCATGAGCATGTGGATGCCGGATTCGTACGCAGAGTCGCCTTCAGGCGTTACGTGTCTGCTCGTCACCGTCAGCCAGGTATCTCTCTACGGTTTGATGCGCGTTTGCTTCACGCTTTTCGGAACGGTGGCGCAAAGCGGTTTTATCCCCTGGGTATTCATCGCGCTGGGACTCATGTCCATGTTCTTCGGCGTTACGATGGCTGTTATCCAGCATGAAATCAAACGGTTGATCGGGTACCATTCGATTTCGCAGGTCGGGTACATGCTGCTTGCGTTCGGCGTCGGACTTGCGGCGCTTCATGATCCGAGGGCTCTTGCGGATTATGGTTTCACCGCCATCAAGGGCGGGCTCTTCCATATGGTGAATTACAGCATGTACAAGGGATTGCTCTTCCTTGCGGCGGGAGCCCTGTACTACGCGACCGGAACGAGGGATCTGAACGAGATGGGCGGTTTGGCGCGGCGCATGCCCTATACGACGGCTCTTTTCCTGATCGCCGCCGCAGCGATCTCGGGAATCCCTCCCTTCAACGGTTTTGTGTCCAAGCTGCTCATTTACGAGTCCGTCTTTACGGTTCATCCCCTTCTCAGCGCCGTGGCGCTGGTTACTTCGGTGCTGACGCTCGCGTCGTTCGTGAAGATTTTCCAGACCGCCTTTCTCGGACCTGAGAAGAACAAGTGGCGCTCGGTTCGGGAAGTTCCTGCGAGCATGGTCCTGGGAATGATGGTGTTCGGGGTTGTCATTATCGGATTTTCCCTGTTCCCGTCGTGGACGCTTTCCTCTCTTGTCGAACCGGCGGCGAAAGCGCTTATTGACCAGGCGGGCTATATCAGCGCCGTTCTGCATCCGTAGGGAGGTGGCGCGACATGTTCTCGACGGTGAGTTCGGGATTCGGTTTCTGGGATGTTTCCGCGTGGCTCGCGTTTTTCTGCATCGCATCGTTTTACGCCCTGTGGATTCGTTCTATGGGAAGGAAGGACTACAAAAAAGGAACGGAACAGGACGAAATCTTCTGGTCCGGCAATCCTGTTCCTGAGGACGGAGAGGAAATAACCGTTCCTGCCTCCGCCGCGTATTGGGGATACAAGAAGGCGTTCGCTCCTTTCTATAAGGCGCTGGTTGCGTTTCACAGCGGAGTCACCACGGATTATGCGGGATGGTTCATCGTTGTCTCGGCCGTTATCTGTGCCCTTGCTGTCATTTTCTAGGGGGTGAAAAGGTGAAACTCGAAAAATATCTGGAAATTCTGCCGAAATCCCTCTGGGTAACGACGTGCAACAGCGGGTCATGCAACGGCTGCGACATAGAAATCGTCGCCACGATCAGTCCCCGGTACGATATCGAGCGATTCGGCATGAAACTGGTGGGAACTCCGCGTCACGCCGATGTTCTTGTCGTCACCGGCCCCGTTACGACGTACATGAAAGACCGGTTGCTTCGAATATACCATCAAATACCGGACCCCAAAGTCGTTGTGGTTGTCGGAAACTGCGGCGCGTCGGGAGATGTTTTCTATCGTTCGTACAGTCTCGAAGGCCCCGTCGACAGGATCATCCCCGTAGACGTGTACGTTCACGGGTGTCCGCCGCGGCCGGAAGCCATCATCGAGGGCGTTGCGAAAGCCGTCCTGAAGCTGGAAGGCAAGCGGAAGGAACTCTTATGCGCGGCTCAGGGGGAAACAGAATGATGAACCGGAATGTCGATTATGTCACAGAGCCTCTTTCGCCTGAGGCTGTCGTCGCACGTCTTGAAGAACGCATTCCCGACATAAAAATCCAACGGCGGGAGCGCTTCGGCGGACGGGAAAATTCCGTTCAGTATGTCGATCTGTGGGTTCAGGTGGAGAAAGACCTGTTCGTTCAGACCGTCGATGAGCTTTTCCGAATTGATTTTCCGCATTTCCACGTTATGTCCGGAGATGATGTCGGAGACGATGTCCTCCTGAATTATCACTTTTCTCTCTTTCGCGTCGCGGAGCACGGGAAGCGGATCGGCGTTTCCGTTTGCGTCCTTGTCCCGAAATCCGATCTGCGCATGCCGTCTCTCTTCGACAGGATTCCGGGAATCGAGTACAGCGAACGGGAAATGCGCGAAATGCTTGGCGTGGAGTTTGAAGGCTTGCCCGTGAAGGGGTTCATTTTCCTTCCCGAAAACTGGGACGAGAATGTCAAGCCGTGGCGTCGGGATCAGGCTGGGCTCAATCCCGACATGATGCGAGATCTCTCCTAAAGGTGGAATGACCATGAGCGCCAAGACGTACACGGTGCCGATCGGCCCCGTCCATGTCGGACTCAAGGAACCCATAACGGCCTGGCTGGATCTTGACGGCGAAAAGATTGTGGGAGCGCGGGTCCGGCCCGGCGCCATACATCGCGGCATCGAAATGATGGGACGGGAACGGAATCCGATACAGGTGATCTATCTGGCCGAGAGAATTTGCGGGATCTGTTCCTTCAGCCACATTACGGCCTTTCTTCGTGCTGTCGAAGACGCCGCGCAGATACAGGTTCCCGCCAGGGGGCAGTATATCCGTTCGCTCGTCCTGGAACTCGAACGCGTTCACTCCCACATATTGTGGGCCGGAGTCGCCTGCTACTCGATCGGCTTCGATTCCGCGTTCCAGCTTGGGATGCTTATGCGGGAGAAAGTCATGGACGTTCTCGAGGCGTACACCGGAAACCGCGTGAACTACGGAGTCGGAACGGTCGGCGGAGTCCGGTGGGATATTACGCCCGAGGTCGATGCCGTCGTCAGGGATATGATCCGGTATTATCGAAGCGAATTCTCGGCGTTCTATGACATCGTGACGCAGGACCCCGTCGCAAGGGCCCGTATGCGCAACGTCGGCGTGCTCTCGTACGAAGACGCCATACGGCTTTGCGCGCTCGGACCGACGGCGAGAGCGAGCGGCGTGCGGTGCGATCTGCGCTGGTCGGCTCCGTACGAGGCGTACGGAGATCTCGACGTAAAGCCGGTTGTGCCCCAGGACTATGTCGGCGAAGCCCGCGGGGACGTGTTCGACCGTTTCCTGGTGCGGGTTCTGGAAGTCTACCAATCCCTCGATCTCATGGAGAAGATTCTCGACGGTCTTCCCGAGGGGGATATCGTTTTCGAGAAAAGCGTCGTCAAGGTTCTCTCCCTCCTCAAAAAAGCCGAAGGAACCGGATGGGGCGTTATCGAAGCCCCACGAGGCGACGACACCCATGTCGTCCATCTGACCTCCGGCAACGAGAACCTGACCTGGTGGAAGGTCCGCGCTCCGACATACGCGAACGCGGTTTCGTGGCCGGTTATGTTCATGGGCAACGAACTCGCCGACGCGCCGCTGATCATCAACAGCATCGACCCGTGTATTTCCTGCATGGAGCGCATGCTGGTCACCAACTCCGGAACGGGCGGCGAACAGATCATGACTCGCGAACAACTCCTGAACCTGAGCAGGGAAAAAACAAGGAGGTTGATGCCGGCATGATACTACTCACCATACTGTTGAAACTGGTTGCCGGTTCGGCGTTAATGCTTCTGGCGCTTTTGCTTGCGCTTCTGTTCGACGGCGTCGACCGGATCATCAACGCGCGCATGCAGCGTCGCTGGGGGCCGCCGCTCTTTCAGCCCTTCTACGATATTCTCAAGCTGCTTGGGAAAGAGAATATCGTCCCGCGGCGCGCCATTGCGTGGATATTCAATTCCGCGCCGTGGATGGCGCTTGCGAGCATGCTCGTCGTGTTCCTCTATATGCCGGTAGGGTCGCTCCCTGCGATTCTGGGCGGAGAAGGGGATCTTGTGCTGGTCCTCTACATGCTCGGCTTTTGCGGCGTGTGCATGGCGCTTGGCGGCTTCGCCAGCTCGAATCCCATCGCGAACGTCGGCGCGCAGCGCGAGATGATCCTGATGATGAGTTACGAACTTCCGCTCGCAGTGGTCGCCTCGACGATGGCGTGGATCGCATATCGGTACGGATTGCCGGGCGAGGCGTGGAACCTCGAGACATTCGTCGCCAATCCGGTGTGGAATGTCGTCGGCAAGGCGGGCATCCTTGGCCTTTTGTGCCTCCTGTTTGCGATGATCCTTGTCGTTCCAGGCGAGACGGGAAAGGGCCTGATGGATATTCCCGAGGCCAAGACGGAGATTCTCGAAGGGCTTATCATCGAATACTCCGGCGTCAACCTGGCCATGCTGAAAATCACGTTCGCGCTTCGAGCCCTTGCGATATCGGCGATCATCACAGTGCTGTTCTTCCCGTTGTCGCTCGGGAAGCTCATCGGATTCTCGGGCTGTTTCCTGTATGCGCTCGATTTTCTGTGGTTCTGGGTAAAGGTGTTCGTCGTGCAGATCGTCGTCGTCACGTTCATGCGTTCGTCGCTGGGACGTCTCAAGATAGGGCAGGCCTCCCATTTCTACTGGATCAACGTCGCAGGGCTGTCCATCGCGGGCATGCTTCTGCTTTCCATCGACAGGATCTTCTGAGGAGGCGGGCGGGATGGTCTTTAACAAGATGTCCATAGAACTCCTGCGGCAGGTGACGGACGATCCGTTCACCAATCCGTTTCCCGTTCCCGGCATGCCGGATTCGTTGACGGATGCGCTGACGGCCGCCGCGGAAGGAAAGATCCGTCTCAATCCTCCGGTCGAGACCGGGAGACGTTTTCGGGGAAAGCTCGCGTACGACAAGTCGAAGTGCATCGGATGCAAGCTGTGCATCCGGGTTTGTCCCGCGAATGCGACGGAATATCTGCCTGAAGAGAAAAAGATACGAATCCATATCGATCGTTGCTGTTTTTGCGCGCAGTGCACCGAGGTATGCCCGGTCAAATGTCTGTCGATGTCGAAAGACTTTCTGATTTCGTCGTACAACAGGAAAGAGCAGATCGTTGTCGACTCCGGACCAGTCGAGCCGGAGTCAGGAACGTCCGCTCCGGATTCGACGGCATCGAAAACGGTCTACCGCG
>CAYVKE010000019.1:0-34394 GCA_964451935.1 uncultured Synergistaceae bacterium
GCGTACTGCTTCTTGAATTCGCTGATGAGGTCCTTGCCCATCCGGTTGGCCATCTTGTCCCACGTGACGGCTCCGATGCGCTTGAAGAGGGGTTCGAGTTCCTTGTCGGTGTAGGTGAATACCTTGATTCCGGCCTTGCGCATGAGGTCCATGTACTTCTCGTCGTCCTTTTCGGACAGGACGATGCTCTCGGCCGCGACGCGCGCCGCAGCGGCGGCGATGATCTTCTGGTCTTCGGGCTTCAGTTTCTCCCAGGTTTTCTTGCTCATCAGGTAGGATTCGCTCTCAACGAAGTAGTTCGTCTGGTAGTAGTACTTGAGAACGTCCTTCAGGATCGTGTAGCAGGCCACGGGCGGAAGGCCGTTGACGCCTTCGGCGACGCCGGTCTGGAGCGCCGTGTAGAGTTCGGCGTAGGGGATCGTGATCGTCCGGTAGCCGACATCTTCAGCCGCCAGTTTGAACGCGTCGATCGAGCAGACGCGAAGGAGAATGCCCTTGTCCACTGCGGGGTTCGTGGGTTCGATCACGGGCTTCGTCGTTCCGATGCCGCCCATGCCCTCGACGTTGAATCCGAGGAACTTGACGCCGAGACGGCTGTGGAACTCGTCCATCTTCTTCGAGAGCCAGCCTTCGGGCTTGTAGACGTCCTTGACCTGCGCGTAGCTGCTGATATACCCGTTTACGTAGGGGAGTTCGAGGCGGGGATCGAACTGGCTCGGAACGGAGATGAGCGCCATGTCGACCGTCCCGCGAATCAGCTCTTCATAGACGAGAACGTAGTCTCCGACCTGGGAGGCGGGGTATACCTTTATTTCTATCCGTCCGTTCGTCTTTTCCGCAACTTCCTTGGCGATGGAGTACATCGCCTGCGTGGCCTGGTGATCGATGGGGTTCTGTCCCGCCAGCCGCAGTGTCATCTCGGGCGCCGCAAAGGCCGCTGTCGCAAGAACGAGCACGAAACACATCGAAACGAAGGTCTTCAGGGTTTTACTCACTGATCCTCACTCCTTCCAAAATGTCGTTGCCGAAAAACCGGTGCGTCCCTTCCAACGAAGCTCCCGCGTCACCTCCCCTTCCGGATCATGCGCCGCGCTTTCCCGTGCGCAGATACCGCCGCAACTCTTCAACGCTCATGTTGTCGATTCCCATGCACTTCAGGCTGCGTCCCTCGTTCCACATATCCCGCTCGATGACCGCACCCTCGATCGTCGCGAACGCGTCCATGAGCGGCGTCGGAACGCCGGCCGCCTTGCCGAGCTGCGACCAGGGCACGAGCCCGTTGAGTCCGTCTTCGGTGAAGTAGCGGTTCTGGACGCTCGTGGGCCCCTTGATGTAGCACAGGCCCGGATTGCCGTTGGTCTCCTTGAACAGGTCTCCCGGCTTTTCCAGACCCGACAGAAGATGTTCGATCGTGAGCGGGTGGTAGCCGTACGCCTTGGCGACGGCGATGCGTTCGTTGTCGAGCATCTTCGTGACGCGGCAGACCGTCGGGCCGAACGCTTCCTCGTAGAGGTAGAACTCGCCCTTGGAGCGCTCGATGCGGCTGACGCTCATGATGCACGCCGGCGTGTGAATGACCGGGTTGTGGCTGTGGAACGCCGCTTCAAGAATATCCTCCACCGGGACGAAGTTGTATATCCCCTGAAGCTTGTCGATCGCCTCTTTGGTCCGCGCCGCAGGGAAGACGCCGAGCTGGAGCGGCGCGTTGATCTTGTAGACGTAGGCGTACCCCGGCTCCAGGACTCTGGCGTCGTAGGAGTTCGTGTTCGTTTCCGCGATGATGACGTCCTTCGAGACGCCCTTTTTCCGGAACGCCTCGACGAACACCAGCGTCCCGAGCGTTCCCGGAAGGAGCACGATGACCTGCCCGTCTTCGACGTAGTCCGCGAGTTCCGCGGCGACCGCCGCATGGGCGAACGCGGGAAGGTGGCACAGGATGACGTCGACGCCCTTGACCGCTTTCGCCATGTCGGACGTGACCATGCTCACCGTCGCGACGCCCTCCGCCCTGCATCCGCCCTTGACGTCGCGCCCGAGCCGGATCTTCTTCGTCTCGTAGACGCCCTTCATATCATCGACGAATTTCGGGTCCTGGTACAGACGGCACTCGAACCCAAGAAGGCTGAGTTCCGCCGCAGAGGACTGCCCCGCGTTTCCTCCTCCGAGAATCGCTATCTTTTGCCGCATACAAAAGACCTCCCATAGAATTGAAATGATATCGCCTGTTGATGACTGCCGCCGTCCGGCGCGGACGGGTTGAACTCCTTCAACGGACGTCGGCGCGTTCCGACAATTTCATCGAACCTCGGCGAGCGCCTCGTCCGCGAACATGGCGTCCATGAACGCGTAATCGTCCCGTGTATCCTCCGGAATCCCGCGGCCTTCGGCCTCGGCGACCCTCCGGTACGCATCGGCGAGAACCGAGAGATCGCCGGAATACGCCGTCCCGTCGGGGTCTTCCTCCATGACGACCGAACGATACGGATTCCGCAGCATCACGAGGTTTCCCGCAAGGGGCGCCGCCATCAGCCGGAACCCTTGGCCGAGCAGGGCGCACACCTCGTTCATGACATCAAGGGGAGACCCCTCCACGTACCGGATGTTCCCGCAGCGTTCCGCGACTTTCGGATTGTTCGTGACGATCAGCATGGACGGGTCCTCCCTTCCTCTTTTCGCTCCGCGACGACAGGGGCGTTCTCCGCCCGGTCGCGGAGAACGCTATTCCTTGAATACGGTCTGTTTGTCGATCTTGGTTGTGATGGCTTTGAGCGCTCGTTCGCACAGCTTCCGGCGCGCTGCGTGGTCTTCTTCGTCGTTGCCGGGCTTGCCGAGCGGGTGGGGAATCGCGATTCCGGGAATGATCCTGTTCGAACCGACCGTCAGCATGATCGGAACGATTGTGGCGATGTGAACAACGGGGATTCCTGCGGTCTTTTCTATTTCACGGACCATCGATGCGCCGCATCGGGTGCAGGTTCCTCAGGTCGATGTCAGTATGGCCGCGTCGACGCCGTCTTTCTTCAGCAGCTCTCCGATTTCGCGGCCGAAACTCTCCGCGTTGGCGACGGAGGTCGCCGTTCCGGTCGTCGTGCAGGCGTATTCGTAGAGTTTGCCGAAGGCGCCCTCGCGCTCCAGTTTCCGCATCTCGTCGAGCGGAAGCACCCTGTCGGGATCCTCGAGCGCCCACGTCCGGTCGTAGCCGCCGTGGATGGACTCGTAGTTCTCCGGCGTAAGGTCGTCAAGCTTCGAGATGTCGTACTTTCCCCAGTTCATCGCGGACGAGACGCGGATATGGTCGGGGTTGCCCTTCGGGACGATGCCGCCCGACGAGCAGATCGCGATCTTCGCGGTCCGGATGTCCTTCACGGGAGCCGCGGGGGGGATCTTTTTGAACACGGGCATCTCGAGTTCCGTCTGGAACGCCTCGCCGCGGAACTTCTGCAGCGCGAGGTCGACGCCCCGCTGCGCGCCGGTTTTTTCGTGGAAGAAATTCTTCCGGATTCCCCGGTGGAAGTAGCCTTCCTCCCGGGCCGGCCCCATCGGCTCGCCGCTCATGAGCCGGAGCGCAAGGCGCGCCATCTTCGCGACGGCGTCCTTCATCCCGCGCGCGCTGTCGACCGTCGGAACCGCGTAGACGTTCGCGCCGTAGAGTTCCCGTCCGGGGTTCTCCGAATACCACCCGGTCACGGCCGTAATGTTCAGCTCCCGCTGCGCCGCCGTGCAGATGTCGCCGCACGCCACGCCGTAGCGGCCCGCGTTGAACGCCGGTCCCGCGACGAGACAATCGGGCTTGAAAGCCTGAATGCGCTTCAGGCACTCTTCCCGCGCCTGCTCGATATGCTCCCCGTAGTAGCTGTCTCCGCAGATGACGGTTCCGACGATCTCGCACTCGTCTCCGAAGGCCTGTTTGAAGGCCGCCCCCGGTCCGAGGATCGTGTCTCTCGACTCCGACGGAATATGGGCGCTCTCTTCCCCGCCCATTCCGGCGAAAAACTGGTTGATGTACAAAACAACGCGTTTCTTCATGCTCTTTCAGTCCTCCTTGTCGCCGTTACGCTCTTTCCGAACACGATTCCCGCCGCGCCCGGACGTCGGGCGGGACGGAGAGAGATCAGATCCACTCGCACCCGATCTTCGAGCACCCCAGTTCGTTCGTCGAACCGATGATGGACTGGATCTCGCATACGATGCTTCCGTCGCTCCGGATCGATTTTTCGTCCCCGCCGGAAACGTTCGCGATGGCCCGGATATCCCCGATGATCTTTTTCATCGGAGGCAGCTCGACGAGTTCGTTGATGTTGCCGCAGGACACGTACGCGTTCATTTCGGGCGTCACGTCCGCCAGGCCCTGGCTCGCGCCGTTCTGCCCCGCGACTTCGTTGCCGATGACGACCGTCTTGATTCCCGCTAGTTCCAGATTTTTCGCGTTCATGCAGATGTCCGTATCGGGGTTTCCGCACCCCTCCTCGGTGATGATGGCGACCTGCGCCCCGAGCATCTGCGCGAGCTTCACCGTGTATTCCGACGAACGGATCTTCCCGACGAGGGTCATCATCTCGGTGGTCACGATGACGCCGAGGAAGTTCAGATCCTTGCCGTGCCGCGCGCAGAGTTCCATGACAACGGGATTGTTCTGGTGGTGGAACGTGTTCTGCTTGTCGCACGCGGAGACGCAGTTGGCCGAGATCATCGCGCCGTCCATGATTTCCTGCGGCTGGACGAGCGTCGGCAGGATCTGCTTCACGTCCACCCCGTAGAGGAACGTGTCGTGAAGCAATCCCTGGCTGATCGCCTGGCAGACGTAGACGAACCGGGGCAGGTCGGAGCCGCATTCGGCCGCCTTGCCTTCCACGCTGTCCGCCATTTCGTACACATCCGTCCGGTCGATCGCCGCATCGCGGCACTTGTCCGCGATGTACCACGCGAGACGGATCCCCGCCTCGCGGAGCGCGGTCTCGTATTCCTTCTTCTCGACGCCCGCTGCGGGCTCTACGAGAAGGCAGACGTTGCACGTCGCCCCGTAGGGGTTGTACTCCGTCCCGGGCCCGGACATATCGACGAGCCCTTCCTGAATGCTCACGATCGGGCCCACGGTGATGACCGCAGCCCCCTTCAGGACCAGCGTCGCGCCGTTTCCGACCGTTTCCGATCCTCCGATGAAACCGGGGAAGCACTCGCCCTTGCCTTCGAGCTTGCATCGCGGTTCGATGACATCCTTCACGGGAATGATGCGCACGCTCTCTCCGGGTCTCGCGAGATCCATATCGAGGCGCGTGAACCGCTTTTCTTCGGCCAGAAGAGACAGCGCTTCGGCCTTGTCGATGAACAGCACCCCTTCTTTCAGCCGCGTCTTTTCGCCCCACTGAACGTCCCGGACAAACGCCTGACGAAGTTCGAGCTTCAAATGTATTCCCTCCCATAAGCTATCATGTTCCGAAACCCCGGATGCGACCCGCAAGGCCTTACGTGTCGCACGACTCCGAATCCGTCGCGCATGCTTCTTCTGGACTCCGCGCATACGCCCGCACACAAACGATCGTTTCGCCGCGAAAGAACGCCCTTTTGTTCATAAAAATCAAATCTGCGAATTTTTCACGCTTTATGATTATACGGAAGACGGAGGGCGAAATCACTGGAAAAACGGCAGAACTTTCGAGGCGTATTCCGGTTCTTTTTTGTGCATACGCACAATACATAGAGCACAAAAACAGCCGCAACCGGATCCTTGTGTTCCCCCGCAGGAAATGCTACCCTTCTGCCGGAGACGGATGTTCGGCGGCATCGTCGCCGGAATGCCTTACGGAGACTGTATTCAATCGCCTTCCGAATCCGACGGGCGCGCGGGGAAGAGACCGGAGGACGCTTCCGGGTTCCGGGTCACACATTGCACAAGGGTTAGGCAATTTTCCATTTCCATACGGCGCAATAATTTTCGGGGTTCGACGGCGCGGCGTTTTTCGTTTTACGGACAATGCCCATTATTGAAAACACGAGAGGTCCTCATGAATATCCTGGAGAGTTACGCGCAGGTCATCGCGGAGACGACGCACTCGATCATCGGCTTCGATACGCTGATAACGGACGACCGGGGAACCATCATCGGCTCGAATCATCCGGACCGCACCGGGAAGATGCACGCCCATTCGATCGTCGTCATCCGGCGCGGCATGGCGGAGAGCATCGACGACCAGAAGGCCGCCGAACTCGGCGTCCGCCCAGGCGTCTGCCTTCCCATACGGCTCGGGAACGAGATCGTCGGAACGGTCGGCATCGCGGGAAGTCCGGACGAAGTGCGGAAGTACGGGCATCTCGTCCAGAAGGAGGCGGAGCTTTTCCTTCGCGAAAAGGCGCTTCAGGAGACGTCGCATCTCCGGGAGAGCGCGGTTTCGAACCTCATGAACCAGGCCATATCCTTCGATCCGAAGGATATGAACGAGACCGTCCTGCTCTCGCAGGGGAAGGGGCTGGGGTACGATCTTTCCATCCCGCGGATCGTGCTTCTCGTGGACATCGTCCAGTTCGGCAGGGTCGTGGACAACGTCCGTTCCGAGGAGGAGTACGCCCACGATGCGGAGCTTCGGATCCAGACGATCAAGTCCTACATCCTGAAGCTGCTGCGGAACATCTTCAACGAATCCCAGGATATCGTGTCGAACACCGGATCGGACAAATACCTCATCCTCATGACGATCCCCGGCCCCGCAAACGCCGTCGCGACGAAGAAGCGGGTTCACGAGAAGGCGGCCTCGGCCGAGACGACGCTCCGCGAGAAGGGGTATTCGGCGTCGATCGGAATCGGGTTCCCCGCCTTCGCTCCGGAGGAGTTCAAACGTTCCTTCCGGAGCGCATGGCGCGCCGTCAACATCGGCAGAAAGCTCAGGCGGAACACGCCGATCTTCGACATCGGCGATTTCGAACTTGAGGATCTCCTTCTGTCCCTCAACAAGGAGGCCGCAAAGGAATACGCGGAAAAGAACCTTTCAAAGCTGTTCGACGCGCCGCAATGGAGTCCGGAACTCGAAGAAACGCTCCGGGAGTGGCTCCGCTCCCCTTCAGGCCCCGGCGAGGTCGCGCGGCGGCTCGGCGTTCACCGGAACACCCTGTCGTACCGGCTGGAGAAGATCGGCGAACTCGGTTCGTTCGATCCGAAGGACCCCTCGGATATTTTCACGCTGAAGATATCGCTGCTTCTCCGGGACCTCCATATCGAACAGCACCAGCAACGGGAGTAGCGCCCGCGCCTCAGGAACGCGCGGCGTCCGCGCGCGATCCGGCCCGCTCTCGGGCGCGATCCGGATCGGGCGAAGACGCGAACGCTCCGCCGACGGGCAGCGTGATCTCCACGAGAAGCCCGTCGGACGCGTTGCGGGCCGCGATCGTTCCGCCGTGACAGCGTACGGCGCGCTCCGCGATCGCAAGCCCGAGCCCGACGCCGCCGCTCTCGCGGTCGCGGGCCGCATCGACGCGGTAGAACGGGCGAAAGATCCGCGTGAGTTCCCCTTCGGGCAATCCGGGACCGTGATCCCGGACGGAGATGACGATTCCCTCAGGCTTCCGTTCCGCCCCTATTTCGACGGACGTCCCCGGGGGCGTCGCGCGCAGCGCGTTGCGGACGACGTTTTCGACGGCGCTCCGGAGCGCGTTTTCGTCCCCGCGAATCCCGGGCGTATCGGGAATCGCCCCGAGCGCAATCCCCTTGCCCTCGCGCCCGCCCTCGAACCGCGCGTCCTCCGCCACGTCCGCCAGAAGCGCCGGAATGTCCACGACGGACTGAAGCGTATCCGGCGGGTTCAGCTCCGCTTCGGTGAGCTTGAGAATCTGTCCGACCATATCGCCCATCCGCCCGGCTTCCCTGTCGGCGCGATCCAGAAAACCTGCGGCCTCCGGCGAGCACCCCTTCCGTGCGAGCGTCAGGGCGACGTCCAGCCGCTGGAGCGGCGAACGAAGTTCGTGCGATATGTCGCCCATGAGCCGGCGCTGCGAGGTGATCAGCTCTTCGATGCGTTCGGCCATTCGGTCGAAGGCCTTTCCGAGATCGGCGATCTCGTCGCCCCGCCCGGTGACGGAGCCTCCCGCGCGCGCGGCGAGGTTTCCCTGCCCCAGACGCAGCGTCGCCTCCCGAAGACCGAGGATCGGCGCCACGATGTGCCGTACGAGGACGAAACACAGGATCGCCCCGACGCCCATCGGGATGAGGAACATCCACGGATGCCGCGGCGGGAAGGGCGGCTTCCCGCGAAAGGGGAAAAACCGCGCGGACAGATGATATGCGTCGCCCGAGACGACGAAGGGCGCGATCACGGAAACGACGTCTCTCGCGGGAGGTTCGTCCGGCCCGGAGGAAGGCCCGCTTCCCCCACGGCGGACAACGGAAAACTCGGCGCCGCTCATCGCGCCCGCCTGCGCCAGAAGGGCCGAAAGCCCGGCCGTTTCGCCGCGTTCCAGAAGATCCCCGGCTTCCCGGGCCAGATGCGCGGCGGCCCATTCGACGAGCCTGTCGATGTTCCGGTGCGGAGGGGGCTCGCGGCGGTCCTTTTCCAGCGTGAAGATGACCTCGTTGATCAGCAGCGGGAGGAAGAGCGCGAGGAGAAAGCCCAGGTAGACCTTCCAGAACAGCGACAGCCGCTTCATTCCGGCTCCTGTTCCTTCACGGAATCGAGACGGTCCGGATAGACGAAGACGTACCCCTCGCCGCGTACGTTTCTGATTCGGTCCGACTCGTCGGGGTACGTTCCGATCTTCCGGCGCAGGTTGCTCACGTGGACGCCGATGCTTCGGTCGAACGGCGAATGCCGTCGCCCGAGCACCTCGCGCGAAATCCGGTCGAGCGACAGCAACTCGCCCGCAGACATCATGAGAAGTTCCAGCATCCGGAACTCCGTTCCCGTCAACTCCACCGGCTTGCCCGCGATCGATACGGAGCGGGATTTCGTGTCGAGCAGCAGATCCCCGATCTCCACGGTCCCGCCGTCGGCGGCGCTCGTCTCGGTCCGCCGCAGGACCGCCCGGACGCGCGCCGCGAGTTCCCGCGTGTTGAACGGCTTGGGAACGTAATCGTCGGCGCCCATCTCGAGCCCCACGATCCGGTCCACATGCTCCCCCTTGGCCGTCAGCATCAGGACGGGCATTCTGCTCTTGCTGCGGATCTCGCGCAGCACCTCGAATCCGTTGCACCCCGGCAGCATGACGTCGAGGATCACCGCGTCGTAATTTCCGGAAAGCGCCTCGTGAATGCCCGCCGGCCCGTCGTGAACGGCGTGGAAATCGAAGCCCTCCCCCGAAAAAAAGGCGGACAGCAGTTCGCACAACTCCACATCGTCGTCGATCGCGAGAATTCGCCGCATCCGGTTCGCCTCCCCATGAACATCCGTGTTCTCCCGTGAAGTATAGCAAGAGCGCCGGGACGGGACCCCGGCCGTTTGCGATTCTTTGCATTTCTTAGCCGGACAGGCCGTATCCTTGACGATCCCATTTCCTTCCTTCGCCGAATACGTAATGAGAGATCATGCGTTGCGTCCCGAAAGGAGGAAGCGGTCCGACGCACACTGTCAGCGGGTCTGGAGTATACTTCGAAGGGAGAGACGGTCATGCGGATTTCCGAAATGGCGACGATGAACACGACAGAAGCCATGCAGATTCAGAACATCACCGGAACGACGACGCAGAAAAGCGATTCCGTCGCGGGAGAGCAGGGGGACGAGGTGAAGATTTCCCCGTTCGCCGAACTCCTGAACAAGCTCAAGGAGCTGAAGGAAAAAGATCCGGAGGCCTTTAAGGAGACGGTTGCGGAACTCGCGAAGGATGTCCGGGAAAAGGCGTCGAACGCGACCGGAATGGAAGAGAAGATGCTGAACAATCTCGCCGATGACCTTGGGACGGTTGCGGAGACGGGGGATCTATCCGCGCTTCAACCCAAACCGCCCGAGGAGAACGGGGATTTCGCGGTTTCCAACGGGACCTACGGCCCGAAGGACGGACAGACGCCTCCGGAGCCGCCCGATATGGAAGGGGCTTCGTCGATGCAGGCGCTCATAGCGAGCCTGACGAACAAAATCGACGAGGCGCTCGGCGCATAGAACCGCCGGACGACAAGGAGGCACGGGACATGACAATGGAACTCCAGAGCATCGCAGGCCAGTCAGCGATGAAATACGCGCTTCGGATCAACACGGAAGCCGAGGACGCGGCGAAAACGACGAAAGAACAGGAAGCGTCGAACGCATCAAGCGCGTCGGGTTCTTCCGAATCCTCGAAGACGGCCAACACCGCCGCCACGCAGGCGTCGGGCGGCGCGGGAGGCATTTCCGACGGAGCGACGAGCACCTGCGCCAACTGCGGCGCGACGCTCGCGTCGAACGCAACCGTCTGCGGCAAGTGCGGAACTCAGGTCGAGACGGCGTCGGACCAGCTTCTCAAGGCCCTGAGCGAAAACGACCTCAAGGCGAACACGACGGACAACGGAATCTCGACGCTTTCCGTCCTCGGCCGGCTCGCGCAGCAGGAAGACGAGGAGCAGCAGTAGCATCTTCCCACATGAAGCGTCTGCGGCCGGGGGATCCGCCCGCATGAGGCGGATCCCCCGGCCTGAATCAGTACAGGTCGGTGCTCATGTATTTGAGGCCGGAATCGCAGATCAGGACCGCCGCGGTCTTTCCGCGCGCCGGATCTTCGAGCAGCCGTGCGGCCGCCGCGACGTTCGCGCCGCCTGAAAACCCGCCGAAGATCCCTTCGAGCCGCGCGAGGTCGCGCGCCGTCCGCATGGCCTCCGCGTCGGAGATCTTCAGGAAGCCGTCCACGCGGCAGCCGTCGAGGAAAGGCAAATCCATCGAATAGCCGCCGCCCTGGATCCGGTGATTGGGGTTCTTCACGCGGCCTTCGGCGACGTACGGCGCGCCCTCCGGCTCGACGAGCCAGCAGGCGATGTCCGCACGATGCCGGCGAAGGGCGTTCGCGCACCCGACGAACGACCCGGCCGTCCCGGCGAAGTCCGCGAAGACGTCCACGGCGCCGCCCGACTGCTCCCAGATCTCCTCGCCCGTATGCAGTTCGTGCGCGCGGACGTTGCCCGGATTGCGGAACTGGTCGGCGCGGAAGGCGTTCCGCTCGCGCACGAGTTCCTGCGCCCGCCGCTCGACGCGAGCCAGATCCTCGCCCGACACCTGCCCGACCGTCGACCCGGGCGCCTGGTCCACGAGAACGACCTCGGCCCCGAGCGCGGCCATCATCCGCGCGCGTTCCGGCGAATTTCCCTTCGACATCACGGCGACGAAGGGGTATCCCTTGACGCCGCACACGATGGAAAGCCCCGTCCCCGTATTGCCGCTCGTCAGTTCCACGACCGTCTGCCCCGGCCGCAGCGCTCCGGACGCCTCGGCCTCTTCGATCATCCGGAGCCCGATCCGGTCCTTCTTGCTGAAGCCCGGGTTCAGATATTCGAGCTTCGCGAAAATCCGCCCCTCAAGCTTCCGCGAGGCGACGAACCGGGACAGATCCACAAGCGGCGTTTCCCCTATGGCTTCGAGCACGCTCTTCAGAACCTTTTTCATCCGTGAACTCCTCCCCCCTCGAAACGTTCTTCGGCAGTATCATACGCCGCTTCAAAGCGGGACTTCTTGAACGGAATTGCTCATCCCGAAAAAAAAAAATTCCGGATCCCCGGGGGTGATTTCCCCGATGATCCGGAATCCGTCAGAACGAGGGTTTTCCGTATTCCTCCGCCCGCGCGTCCGCTTCCTGCCTGGAGAATCCGTCAGACGTTGATTCCCATGAGCCGCGGAAGGAACAGGACCAGCTCCGGGAACATGATCGTCAGAACGATCGCCAGCAACAGGGCCAGCATCAGCGGAAGCGCCTCTTTAATCAGCCTCTCGAACGGCGCCTGCGAAATCCCCTGGGCGACGTACAGGTTGACCCCGACCGGGGGCGTGATCATTCCGAGGCACAGGTTCATCGTCATGACGACGCCGAAGAGAACCGGGCTGTACCCAACCGACGTGACGATCGGAAGGAAGAGCGGCGTGAAGAGCACGACGTTGGACGTCGTATCGATGAACATTCCCGTAATCAGCAGGAAGCCCATGATGAGCGCCATGAGAACGATAGGGTTGCTCGTGAACGAAAGCATCGCCTCCGCAAGCGTCTGCGGGATCCGCTCCATGGTCAGCAGACGCCCGAAGGTCGTCGCGCCGCCGAGAATGAACATCGAGAGGCAGGAGAGCACGCCGGCTTCGACGCAGGCGTCGAACAGCTTCGCGAACGAGAGCTGATGGTAGACGAAATGCCCCACGACGAGCGCGTAGAAGCACCCGACGACCGCCGCTTCGGTCGGCGTGAAGACGCCGCCGTAGATTCCTCCGAGGATGATGAACGGGAGGAAGAGCGCCCACTTCGCATTCCAGCACTGCCCCAGGACCCACCGGAGTCCGCCCTTGCGCTCCCGGCCCCTGTACCCGCGCTTCTTCGAAATGAAGTAGTTGAAAAGCATCAGGAGGAGCCCCATCAGAATACCGGGGAAAACGCCGCCCGCGAACATGCCGACCACCGACGTCCCGGCGATGACGCTGTAGATGATCATCGGAATGCTCGGCGGGATGACCGGGCCGATCGTCGCGCCGGCCGCGACGAGCGATCCCGCGTACCCCGGATCGTACCCGCGCTTGACCATCGCCGGAATCAGGATGACGCCGAGCGCGGCGACGACGGCCGGACCGGAGCCCGAGATCGCCGCGAAGATCATGCAGGCCACGACTGTCGACGCGCCGAGCCCTCCGGGCGTGCTGCCCGTGATCGCGTCTCCGACGTTGATGATCTCCTCGGCGAGTCCGGATCGGGACATCAGCGTCCCGACAAGCATGAAAAACGGGATCGCCATGAGCGGGAACGAATCGGCCGTACTGATCATGGCCTGGGCGAGGAGCTGGATCATCGGGCTCCCCGGGAAGAAGAACCAGAACACCAGCGCGCACGCGAACGCCATCGCGATCGCGACCGGAACGGAAAGAAGCAGCAGGACGAACAGGGAAACGAGCAGAAGCGCGATCATGCCGCCTCATCTCCTCTCAGGCGTTTTTTTTCGCGCGACGCCAGGACGAGACGCTGAATCGTCCGGAACGTGAGCCCGAACATTCCGAGCGTCCCGGCGACGTACATCGTCCAGGTGGGAAGCCACGGTATTCCGGAAAACACCTGGTGCAGCTTGACCTGCATCATGACGGTCCTGAAGATGAGCCAGCCCATGTAGACGCCGAACGCCATCGTGCAGACGTCGGAAAAGACGTTGATCGCGCGGGCGACTGCGGGAGAACCGACCTGCGTGAGGATATCGACCTTGAGATGAATTCCCTTCTTCGCCGCCAGGCTGATGCCGACCATCGTCAGCCAGACGAAGCCGATGCGCGCCGCCTGCTCGGCCCAGGAAAAGCTGAAGGAAAACACGTACCGACACACCACCTGGACGAGGAGCGTGACGAGCATGAAGATCATCACGACGAACAGGACGTACTCTTCCCACCTGTCCAGGATCCGGAGCAATTTCTTTCCCATGGGAACGCCTCCGTACTGTGAAATTCGACGAATGCCGGAAAGATGTCCCTTCCGGCATTCGTCCGTCGAACGACGTATTTTTTATTCGTGGAGGTTAATAGTCGATGGTCCTGCCGAGTTCCTTGTAGATCTTCTCGACGATGCCGTTCATCTGCGGGGCGTACTTCTTGTACAGCGGCGCGAGCTTCTGGCGGAATTCATTCTTCTGCTCCGGCGTGAGTTCGATGATGACGTTCTTTCCCGTCTTCTGGATGTCGGCCTTGAGCTTGTTGTTGATCTCGTCCTGCTTCGCGCGCTGCCAGACCTTGGTTTCCTCGGCCGCTTCGAGGATGATCTTCTGCTGCTCCGGCGCGAGCTTGTCCCAGACGACCTTCGACACGACGACCGGAAGGGGCCCGTACAGGTGATGCGTTTCGATGATGTACTTCTGGACCGTGTGGAACCCCGAGTTCACGATGTTCTGGTAGGGATTCTCCTGCGCGTCGAGAACGCCCTGCTGGAGGCTCGTCAGAACTTCGGAGAACGCCATCGGGATCGCGCTCGCGCCGAGCGTGTTCCACGCCTCGATGTGAAGCGGGTTCTCCATGACGCGGATCTTGAGTCCCTTCAGATCGGCGGGTTTCCGGATCTCCCGGTTCGCGGTCGTCTCGCGGAAGCCCTGCGTCCACCAGGAGATGATCTTGATGTTCGCGGCTTCGACGGCCTTCGCGACTTCCTGTCCGACGGGGCCGTCGAGGATCTTCTCGGCCTGCTTGTTGTCGTCGAAGAGGTAGAAGAGATCGAAGACCTTGGTCTTGTCGGTGAATCCGCCCAGGGCGGGAAGCGCCGGAAGCGCCATGTCGAGGGCGCCGACCTGCATGGACTCGATCATCTCGCGGTTTCCGCCGATCTGTCCGTTGGGGAATATCTGAAGCTGGATCTTGCCGCCGGACTTCTTGTCGAGCAGTTCGGCGAACTTCACAGAACCCAGATGTTCGCCGCCGGTCTCCGTGACGACATGACCGATCTTGAGCTTCAACACGTCCGCCGCGAAGGAGACGGACGCGGCGCCGAGAAGCGCAGCCGCAGCAACCGCAACACACAACGCCGTACCGAGGTGCTTTTTGCCCTTCATTTCTTCAAACCTCCCCTGTTGTCTCTATGATGAAGCCTACCGAACCGCCGTCTTTTCCAGGATTTCCCTGTTGACCAGATGCTTCGGACGCCCTTCGGTGAAGAAACGCACGACCTCCTGCGCCGCCTTCACGCGAAGCTCGGGAATCGCGTCCTCGGAATTCCACCCCGCATGGGGCGTGATCACGATGTTCGAAAGATCCGCAAACCGCGTTGTCTCCTTCGGCGGCTCCACGCGGAGGACATCCAGCGCCGCCCCTGCGATCCGCTTCGCCGCCAGCGCCTCGTAGAGGTCCTCTTCGACGACGAGGGGCCCCCGGGACGAGTTGATCAGGTACGCCGTCGGCTTCATGAGATTCAGCGCGTCCCTGTCGATGATATCCGCCGTCTCGGGCGTCAGCGGAACGTGGAGCGAGACGACGTCGACCTCCGAGAGAAACTTCTGAAGATTATCGTACCGCTTGATCCGTTCGTCTATAAAGACATCTTCCGGCTGATACGGATCGTATCCGGCGAGACGCATCCCGAACGACGCCGCGCGGCGTCCCGTCATGCGTCCGATGCCGCCGCACCCCAGGAGTCCGAAGACTTTTCCCTGCAGGCGCGGAACCGGGTCCGCGATCGACATGTCCCACCCGCCCGACTTGACCTGCCGGTCGAGCATCCCGACCTTCCGGGTGATTTCCAGGAAAAGCGCCATCGCGTGATCGGCGACCTCCTCCTGGCAGTAGTCCGGAACGTTGCAGACCATGATGCCGCGCTCGGTCGCGAACGGAAGGTCCACCGTATTCGTCCCGATCCCCATCCGGACCAGGAGGCCGCAGTGGTCGAATATCCCGAGAAATTCTTTCTTCATGGGCGTGAAGAGGACCATCACCGCGTCGCAATCCTTCCCCTCGCGACAGATCTCCTCGGGCGTGCCGCCCTTCGAGATCGTCAGCTCCGCGTCGATGCTTTGCAGGATCTTCTTCTCGACTTCGATATCGGGCCAAATCTTGTCTGTCATAAACACCTTGTGCTTCGCCATGTTCGAACAGTACCTCCAAAAACGTCAGAGTGGAATCAGGAATTCCGGCGCAGGGCCGGACGCGTCACTCCCGGTAGAGTTCCGGCCTCCGCATGCGGAAGACCTGCAGGTGATTGCGGATCTCGTCGACCTTCGAGGGATCGATGACGGCGAAATGCCCTTCCTCGCCCTCTCCGGCCTCGAAGAGCGTCGTCCCCCAGGGATCGAGGATCATCGACGATCCGCCGAAGAGCGTGTCCTTCGACGTTCCCACGCGGTTGCAGGCGACGACGTACATCATGTTCTCGATCGCGCGCGCCCTGAGAAGCGCCTTCCAGTGGTCGATGCGGATCTTGGGCCATTCCGCGGACACGAAGAGGACCTTCGTCCCCCGGAGCGCGTAGAGGCGCAACCACTCGCAGAAGCGGATGTCGTAGCAGATCACGCATCCGGCCGTCGTATCGCCGATGGGGAAGATGCAATCCGAATTTCCGGCTTCCAGATACTTCTGCTCGTCCATCAGCGGAATCAGGTGGATCTTGTCGTACTGCGCGACCAACCTCCCCTGCGGATCGATGACCTGGGCGCGGTTGGCCGCTCCGGTCTTCGTCCCCGCAAGCACCGATCCCCCGGCGAACCAGGTTCCGTACTCCTTCGCCAGATGCCCGAGAAATTCGGCCGCAGACGCGCCTTCCGGATCCGCGAGCCGCCCGGCGTCCTCGAGGGCGTACCCGACGTCCCAGATTTCCGGGAGAACGATGACGGTCTCTTCGGGACTCTTCACGTAATGCCGCTTCATCCAGTCGACCACTTTCTGCCGGTTCGCCTCGCGGTTTCCGATGGAGATATCGATCTGAGCGATTCCTACACGCAGCATCCAATCCCTCCTCTTTGTCCGAACGGGAAAAACGGACCAAAATTGATGGAACGCACTTCTTTTGCCTGACTATTCCGGTAGCACGAACTATATGATATCTCGGTATACCATAAAAAGTCAAGGCATACCATGTTGATTTTTGGCATACCTTGTGCATAATAGATCAAGACGCTGGAGAGGGTCGGCCTCGCGACTTTTTGTTACAATACAATGAACCGCTTCCACCGTCCCTGCCTGTAGCCGACGTTTCCCCGGATTTCGCGAATCGATCCGTCCGCTGCGCCCCCGGCATGCGACGCCGCGGGGAATCCACGCCAGGAGATGCATCGAAAAAAAAATGATGTCACGCGACGATGAAGAACGGCGGAATCTCGCAGACCGAGTCTATGACGAAATCAAGACGCAGATTGTCGAACTCCGGCTGCCTCCGGAGAGCGTCGTCCAGGAGCGTTCCCTCGCGGAAGCCCTCGGCACGAGCCGGACTCCGGTGCGCGAAGCGCTCAAGCGGCTGGGGCAGGACGGATGGATTCTCGTTCAGGAAAAGCGGAAAATCGTCGTTCGCGGCATCGGAATGGACGACGTCCGGGAGGTGTTCATGCTCCGGGAGATGGTCGAGCTGTTCGCGATCCGGAGCATCTTCTCGTCCGGGGAGCCCCGCTTCCTCGCGGGGATGCTCATCCCGCTGATCAGCAACATGAAAAACCACACGGACGACTCCGTCGCCTTCATCAAGGAAGACATGAAATTCCATACCGCGATCATCGCCTATATGAACAACCGCCGCCTCGACGAAATCTGGAAGAAGATCAGCGACGAGGTGACACGGATCGCAATCTACTCCCTCCACGAACAACGACGCCCGGAAGCTGTCATCCGGGAGCACGAGGCCCTCGCAAGCGGCCTGTGGGAGATGCAGTGCGACGTGACCGTCCGCAGGATGGTCGAGCACTACCACGAAATCTATATCGCGTACGAGGAGAAGTTCCGGAAACAGCATACCGGGGAGCATCGCGCGGAGTAACGGCTTCTGCGGCGCGATCGGCGAAGGAAACGGAGGCGTTTCATGAAGACAGTGCGGATCGATGCGGAGCGGCTGCTCCGCTCGCTTGAAGAAATGGGCGAAATCGGGAGACTGCCGGGCGACGCGGGACGGACCCGCCTCGCGCTGGACGACGGGGACCGGGCCGGAAGGGATCTCTTCGTGAGATGGCTCCGCGACGCGAAGCTCGACGTCGTCATCGATCCGGTCGGCAACATCTGCGGCGTTCGTCCCGGACGAAACGGGAGCGCGAAACCCGTCATGATGGGGTCGCACCTCGACACGGTCCGCGACGCGGGCCCGTATGACGGCGTCTACGGCGTCCTCTCGGGACTCGAAGTCATCCGCACGCTGAACGACCACGGCGTGGAAACGGAGACGCCGGTCGCGGTCACGGCCTTCACGAACGAGGAAGGCGCTCGCTTCCAGCCGACGATGATGGGCAGCATGTACGTATCCGGCGATCTCGGTCTCGAACAAGTCTATCGAACGACGGACGACGAGGGCGTCTCCGTCGGGGAGGAACTGAAGCGGATCGGGTACGTCGGCGCGGGGCGGATCGAGGCCTCGGCCTACCTCGAACTCCACGTCGAGCAAGGCCCTGTGCTCGACCGTCGGAAGGTTCAGGCCGGCGTCGTCCAGGGAATCCAGGGGATCGCCTGGTGGCGCGGCCGGTTCTCGGGCGAAGCCAACCACGCGGGCACGACGCCGCTTGAATACCGCAAGGACGCGCTGCTCGCCGCGGCGGAACTCTGCTGCGGACTGCGGACGTTCGCCGAAGAGATGGGAAACGGCGCGCTCACGACGATGGGACGCCTTCGCGTGTCTCCCGACGTCGTCAACGTCATCCCTTCGGAGGCGGCGTTTACGATCGACTTCCGCCAGGTCGACGAGGACCTCTTCGAACGCGGCAAGCGCGCCGTCGAGGAGATGGTCCGCCGCGTCGCCGGGAAACACGGCCTCTCCTTCGACCTGGAGCAGAATACCGACACGCCGCCGCTGCGCTTCGCGCCGTCGATGGTCGCGCTCGTCGAGCGGACCGTGCAGGAGCTTGGGTTGTCGAACATCCCGATGCCGAGCGGCGCGGGGCACGACGCGAAGTACATGAGCCGCGTATGCCCGACGGCGATGATCTTCGTCCCCTCGATCGGCGGCCGGAGCCACTGCCCGGAGGAACGCACGCGGCCGGAGGACCTGGCCGACGGCGCGAACGTCCTGCTGCGCTGCGCGCTGGAGCTGGCGGGCGGCTACTTCGTGTAGACGTTCAGCCCGATTTTGACGGATTCGCGCCCCGGTACGGACTGGTTGCCCTCCGTCGACGCGATGATCGTCGACTTGCCGCTCGACGATTTTCCGAACGTCTGCGACAGGTCCACCTTTATCGTCAGTATCGCACCTTCCACGCTCATTTCGACATTTTTCACGGATTTCGACCCCATTTCCGAAAGAATAAACACGCACCCGCCGCAGATTACGGCGGGTGCGTTTCATTGTCGTGCTGCGGCCTGCGTCCGTCAATCCCGGCCGCTTGCGTCCGCTGCGAACCTTCCTATCCGAAGACCAGATTCGGCAGGAAGAGGACGATCTGCGGGAAAAAGACCAGGATGACGACGAGCGTAAAAAGCGTGATGTAGAACGGAATCGCCTCCCGGACCGTCTCTTCCGGCGTGCACCCCATGATCTCCGATGTCGAATAGAGCGCGACGCCGACGGGGGGCGTCATGATTCCGGAGGTCAGCGTCGTCATCATGATGACGCCGAAGTGCACAGGGTCGATGCCGAGCTTGGTGATCACCGGAATGAAGACCGGGGTCAGGAGCAGGGCGCAGACGGTCGTCTCGACGAACATCCCCGCGAGGATCAGCAGCGCGATGATCACGAGCATCAGCAAATACGGATTCGACGTGATCCCGATCAGAAAGGCGGCGATGCTCTGGGGCACGCGCCCGTAGACGATCGCGTAGCCGAACGTCCCCGAAAGCGTCAGGATCAGCATGAGGACGCCGATATCGACGGCGCTCTGCCGGACGCACTCCATGAAGACCTTCCACGTGATCTCCCTGTAGATGAACACGCCCACGAAAAGCGCGTACATGCACGCGAACGCGCCCGCCTCGGACGGCGTGAAGAGCCCGAAGCGGATTCCGATGATGAGCAGGAACGGGAACAGCAGCGCGTAGATGTTGTCCTTCAGGGCGACGAGGACTTCCGGGACGCTCGGCGGCCTGTCGTTGACCGGCAGGTACCCGGCCCGTTTGGCGGTGATATGGACCGTCGCCATGAACATGGCCATCATCAGGAAGCCCGGGAGCACCCCGCCGACGAAGAGGCGTCCGATGGACACCTCTCCCACCGACCCGTAGATGATGAATCCCATGCTCGGCGGGATCGTGCAGGTGATCATCGAGGTCAGGCCGTTGACGGCCGCCCCGTAGCCGCGCGAGTACCCCTGCTTGATCATCTCGGGGCCGAGGATCCGGCTTTCCATGACGGCGTCGGCGTTCGCCGAGCCGGAGACGCCCCCCATCAGCGTGCTGAGCATGACGCTCACCTGCGCGAGGCTTCCCGGAAGATGCCCAACGAGAATCCGGGAGAGCTTCACGAGCCGGGAGGTGATTCCGGTCGCGTTCATGAGGTTCCCCGCGAAGATGAACAGCGGAATTGCGAGCAGCGTGAAGCTCTGCGTCTGCGCGACGATGCGCTGGACCGTGATCGATATCGGGATGTTCGGGGTCGACAGGATGAACATGAACCCGGCCAGTCCGATCGCGAAGGCGACGGGCATCCCGAGGAGGAGCAATACGAGAAAGACGCCGACCAACAGAAGCATTCTATTTCCCCCTTCCGGCTACACGATGTCCCTTCCGCCGCCGTGGACGGTGGAGGGGAAGTTCGTGATCTGCCGGTAGAGCTTGACGCCCGAGGAGACGATCATCAGGAAGGCGCTCACGGGGACGGCCGCCGTCACCCAGGAGTAGCTCATCGTGATGTTCTGGAACTGCCGCTTCGCGTTGCTGATGCACAGGGGAATTCCGTAGACGATGATCACGGCCAGAAAGAGAATGATGCACACGGACCAGAGAATGGCGAGCGTTCTCTGGGTCTTGAGCGGCATCTTCGCCGTCAGGAAATCGACGTTGATGATCCGGTTTTCCCGGATGCCGACGTCCGCGCCGAGAAAGGCGCCCCATGCGAACAGCAGCAGGGAGATGTCCACGGCCCAGTTGATCGGATACCCCACGAACCTCCCGATGGCCGAAATGAAAATAAGGACTGTCAACGCGCACAGGATGAACGAGATCAAATGCTCCTCGAGTTTGCAGATAAACGAATAGGCATTTTTCACAATATCAGACATTATTGGGCGCGACCTCCTTTTGCCGCCGTCCGGGGAAAGCATTCGGCAACCGCCGCAATGGACGGTTGCCGAATGTCTCCGGGACGAATCCCGGTTCTTTCCCGAACGGGCACTATTTCTTGCCGATCTCCTTGTAGATGGCCTTTCGCAGGTCGGCGTACTTGAGTTCGTCGTACGCCGCGTCGGAGGCCTTCATGAACGCCGGCAGGTCGACTTCGACAACCTGCATGCCCTTTTCGACCATCTGTTTCTCGTAGACGTCGCTCTTCGCGATGATCTCGGCCGCCGTGATCTTGCCCTGTTTCTCGAACTCCTCGAGAAGAAGCGCCTGATAGGAGGCCGGAAGCGTTTTGAACCACTTCTCGCCGACGATCATTCCGTTGAGGAGCTGGAAGTGCGCCGTCTTGTTGATGTACTTGAGGACTTCATAGACGCGGAGGCTGAAGCTCGCGGAGTGCTGCGCCTCGCAGCCGTCGATCGCCTTCTGCTGCACGGCGTTGTAGACGTCGGTCCATCCCATGGTCACGGGCGTGGCGCCGAGAGCGGCGACCGAGCGGGACCACGACGGAGCGCCGGGGGTGCGGATCCGGACGCCCTTGAGGTCTTCGGGCTTCTTGACGGGCTTGTTCGTGAGGAAGTGGCGGGCGCCGTCGAACCAGTTGAAGGAGAGCACGCGGATGCCGTTCTCGGAGGCCAGCTTCGCGACGCAGTTCTTCCAGAAATTCGTCTGCTGGACCTTCAGGAGTTCGTCGTAATTGTTCGTGAAGTACGCCATTCCGACGATGCCGATGTCGCGGACGTAGTTCGCCATGCGACCGGCGTCGGTGACGACCGCCACGTTGACGCCCTGGACGGCCTGTTCGATGACGTCTTCGTCGCTGCCGAGCTGGGCGCTCGGGAAGACCTTGACGGTCATCTTTCCGCCCGTCCGTTCCGAAACCCGCTTCGCGATCGCGTAGAACCCCTGGCAGAAGGGGCTGGCGTCGGCGAGCTGGGTCGAGACCATGAGTTCATAGACCTTGCCGTCGCCCTCGACGAAATCGGCGGGCTTGCCCTGGGCGAACGCGCCCGCGCAGAAAACCGACAGCAGCGCTGCCGACAGCACTACGAAAGCACTTTTTCTCATGTCCATTCCTCCCGAAGTAGATGTGTCATGATCCGTCGTTTCCCCATCGTCCGCGGACAATGCGATATCGGTGATTGAGCCGGACGCAGGCGTCCAAAGGGACCGCCGCACGCAAACCGACCGGGTTGAGATCCGTTCGGAAGATACGAAACGCTTTCGCTCGACGATGCCGGAGATCGCCCCCTCGCCTGAGGAACTCCGGGACGCGGTTTTCCCGTCTCCCGGGCTGAAGATGTATCGCCGATAAATTGTATAGAGTTATTTGTACCATACTAGCATGCTAGTTCCGAAAACGTCAATAGACCCCCGGTAAAGAACACGACGCATCCGTCCGCACGAAGGAAAAATCTGTCCGTACGGACGGATGCGTCGCGTCGCGGCGGAAGGCGCGAACCAAAACCGGGGAGAGGTTACGTCCGGCCGCGGGTCCGTTTCTTCGCGTCCGTCCCGAGCGCGTCGGCCGCCAGGATCGCCGAATAGACGATATCGGGCGTCACGGGGAACGGCTCGCTGTGGATGGTCTCCTCCGGCCCGGCGGTGACTTCGGCGACGCGGCGGATCTTCGCTTCCGTTACGTCGGTCACGCCGATGTCCGCGAGCGTGACGGGAAGCCCGACGTCGATGCAGAAGTCCAGGATTTCGTCGACGAGCGCCGCGGGGCGGTTCTCCAGCACGAGCTGGACGATCACGCCGAAGGCGACCTTCTCGCCGTGATAGAAGCGGTGCGTCTCCTCGAGCGCCGTGACGCCGTCGTGGAACGAGTGCGCGGCCGCCAGACCGCCGCTCTCGAAGCCGATGCCCGAAAGGAGCGTGTTCGCCTCGACGACGCGCTCGACCGCTTCGGTCGCGACGCCGTGCTCCACCGCGAGCTTCGCCGGACGTCCGTTTTCGAGGATCGTGTCGTAGCACAGCCGCGCGAGCGCCTGCGCCGCAAGCGTCGATGCGGTTCCCTGCATCCCCGCCGAGCCCGTGCGGAAGCTCGTGTCGGCTTCGAGCCAGGTCGACAGCGCGTCGCCCATCCCGGAGACGAAGAGCCGCACCGGGGCCTTCGCGATGACCGCCGTATCGACGAGGACGAGGTCCGGGTTCCGCGACAGCACGAGGAACGACTCGAAGATCCCTTCGGGCGTGTAGATCACGGACAGCGCGCTGCACGGCGCGTCGGTCGCCGCGATCGTCGGCAGCACCGCGAGCGGACGCCCCTCGTGATGCGCGACGGCCTTGGCGACGTCGATCGCCTTGCCGCCGCCGAGGCCGACGACAATATCCATCCCGAACGCCCGCCCCGCGTCGCGCATTCGCACGATCTCCCGCTCGCAGCACTCCCCGCGGAAGTCCTCGATGCGGAATTCGACGCCCGCCCCCGACAGACTCGTCCGGACATCGTCGCCGACGACACACGCGCCGACCGGGTCCGCGACGACCAGCGCCCGGCGCCCTCCGAGCAGCGCCAGATATTTCCCGAGTTCCCGAACCGCCCCCGCGCCCTGGACGTACCGCCCCGGCGCGATCATCATCCGCAGCATTCGCCGCCACCTCCCGTAATGATGAAAAAGGGGCCGTCCCTGCGGACAGCCCCGAATGAAGAACGAACGTCTATTTGCCGAACAGCATGTTCTCCCAGAGACGCGGATCGTCGGCGCCGACTTCCTGCGGGACGAGCGGACCCTGAAGCACGACGAACGCGCCCTCTTCGGCCCACGGGTTTTTGATGACTTCGGCGGGCGACCAGAGCGCGTCCTTCGCGGTGATCGTGTCGCCGATCTTCGGGACCGGCTTTCCGTGCGTCATGTCGTAGAGGTACTGGACGGCGAGAAGCGCGGAGTCGTACGCCGGCTGCTCGACGATCGCCAGGACCTTGCCCTTCTTGATGAGGTCGATGCCCTCGGGGCCGATGCAGATGCCGCAGATTCCGTAGTCCTTCGCCTGGAAGCCCGCCGCCTCGATCGCGGAGACGACGCCCGCCCCCATGATGTCCGGCGTCTGGACGTAGATCCCGAGGACCTTTTTGCCGTAGCGCGTCAGCATGTCGGACGCCTTCGCGTGCGAGTCGGTGTTGTTCCATTTCCCCTCGCCGCGCGCGACCGTCAGCTGCGGGTATTCCTTCATGACGTCCGCGAAGCCCTTCGAGCACGCGTGCGTGAACATGTCCGCCTCGTCGCCGATGATCTCGATGACGACGCCCTCGGGAACCTTTCCGCCGTTCCGGGCCTTGATCCCCTCGATGAAGGCCTTCGCGGCCTTCGCGCTCGACTTCTCGAGGTCGAACGAGAGGAAGAAGTCGACTTTGCCGCCCTCGGGCGACGTGTCGATGGCGGCCACGGGGATCTTGGCCTCGTTGAGCCGCTTGATCCCGGGCACGAGCGACCGCAGGTCCACCGCGCCGCCGAGGATGAAGGCGTCGATCTTCTGCGTGAGGAACGTGTCGATGATCTCCATGATCTTCATCGTGTCGGCCTGGCCGTCGCGGACGAGAAGCTCAATGCCGAGTTCCTTCGCCTTCGTCTCCGCGCCCTTGACGAACGCCTGGATGAACGGAGCCGTGGGCTCCTTGATGATCATTCCGACGGTGAACTTCTTGTCTGCCGCGAAGGCGCCGCCGCAGACGAGGGACAGGACGAGTCCCGCAAGGAACAGGACGGAGACGGATTTCCGGATCTTTTTCACACGCATGACCTCCCTTTCGTTGTCGCACACCCCGTGGCGTTCGCTTCGCTCACGGGGATCTCCCATATCGGCGCGGATTTCTGCGGAATGTTTTCGACCCGACCACCCCCGGACAGATTCGACCGGCCTATTGCGCGCCGCCGGCGTGATGCAGTTTTTTCAGTTGTTCCTTTCGGAGCAGGGAGCCGCGAAGCTGGACCCGGAAGCGGTCGATCAGGATCGCGACGAAGATCAGCGTCCCCTGCGCCGCGTGGACGAGCGTGACCTGGACGCCCAGAAGGTTCAGCGCGTTCGAGAACATCCCGAGAAGGATCGCGCCGCCGAGCATTCCGAACGCCGACCCCTTGCCGCCGCTCATGGACGTGCCGCCCAGGAGCGCCCCAGCGAACGCGAGCATCGTCATTCCCGACCCCATCGTGTTCGAGACGGAGTCCTGCCGCCCGGCGGTCAGCAGCCCCGCGACGGCCGAGAGCACTCCGGCGATGACGAAGCCCATGACGATCATCCGCTGCGTGTCGACGCCCGCGACGTAGCTCGCGCGCTCGTTGCCGCCCGTCGCGAGGTAGTTCCGGCCGAAGACCGTGTGTTTCAGGACGATGTGAAAGAACAGGTAGACGCCGAACGTGACGAAGATCGCCGCAGGCATGTTCCCGACCGCCGCGAAACGCGCCTTGCCGATGAACGAGTAGACGGGATCGAGCGGAAAGATCGCGAGCGGGATCAGGAAGAGGGTGAGTCCGCGCAGGATGATCGAGACGGAAAGCGTCTGCATGAAGGCGTTCATCCCGAGCCGCGAGACGCACACGCCGTTGAACAGCCCGATCAGCGCGCCGACAGCGAGCGTGAGCGCAATTGCGACGTACGGGTTCGAGAGGGTCGTTCCCGGGAGCCACTTCGTCCCCGCGAGGATCACGAGCCCGGGCGCGAAGGCCAGGATCGCGTCGATCGAGAGGTCGAGCCTGCCGCTCATCAGCACGAAGCCCTGTGCGAGGACGAGCATGCTCATGATCGTCGTGTGGTACAGGATGTTGACGATGTTGTTCCAGGACGCGAACGCGGGCACGAAGGCCGCGCAGACCGCGAAGAAGAACAGGAGCATGATCCAGATGATGTTGTCCAGAAGCGCCAGCTTGATTTTCAGATCGTTCGACATTCGTTTCCACCTCGCGACGTCATTGTCCGAACCCCTGTATGTCCATGAAGAGCGCCTTTTCGTCGAAATCGGCCCGCGCGACGCTCTTCGCGATGCGGCCGCCGCGAAGGACCAGGATCCTGTCGCAGATGTCGATGAGATCGTCGAGCCCCGGCGACGTGATGATGACGCCCGCGCTGCCCCGGATCTTCTCGCAGATCAGCGAGAGGATCCCCTTCTTCGCGCCGATGTCCACGCCGCGCGTCGGCTCGTCGAGAAGGTACACGTCCGGCCCGGCCGTCATGATCCTGCCGATGACCACCTTCTGCCTGTTGCCGCCGGACAGCTCCTCGACGGCCTGTTCGAGCGAAAAGGCCCTGATCTGCACGGCGCCGAACGTCTCCGCCGCCCGTCGATCGCACTCGCCCCCCCGGATGAAGCCGCCGCGCGCGAACTGCGCGAGGCTGTTGAGAATGAGGTTGTCCCGTATGCTGAAGAGCCCGATCAGCCCCTCCGCCTCCCGCTCCTCGGGAAGGTAGGCGACGCCCTGTTTCAGCGCCTCGCTCGGACGCCTGAACGAGCATTCCCGCCCGCGAAGCGCGATCGTCCCCGCGTCGGCGGGTTCGACGCCCGCGATCGCCTTCAGGATCTCCGTCCGGCCGCTGCCGCGCAGTCCGGCGATCCCCAGGATCTCGCCCCGGCGGAGCGAGAACGAGACGTCCTCGAACGTCCCCCAGCGCGTGAGGTTCTCGACCTCGAGCAGCGCATCGCCCAAGATCGCCGACTCGTCGCTCCGCGTCCGGCAGGCCGTGAATCCGTCCCCGACGATGAGTTCGGAGAGCGTCCGGCGATCGAGTTCCGACGCGCGCCTCGTCGCGACGGTCCGGCCGTCGCGGAGGACCGTCAGGCGGTCGCAGACGTCGAGCAGTTCGTCGACGCTGTGCGAGATGTACACGATCGCCTTGCCCGCGGCGCGCAGGTCGTCGACGATCCGGCGCAGGATCTGCGCGTCCTTTCGCGTCAGCGGCGCCGAGGACTCGTCGAGGATGACGACCGATGCGTCCTCGACGTAACAGGCCTTGATGATGAGAAGCAGCTGGCGCTCGCTCAGGGACAGGTCCCCCGCGCGGAACTCGGCGCCGATATCGAGCCCGAAGCGGTCGAGCAGCTCCCGGGCTCTGTCAAACATTCGGGCCCGGTCGACGAAGCCGCCGCGCGTCGGAAGATCGCCCAGGAAGAGGTTCTCCGCAACCGTGATGTCGAGGATGATCTCCGGCTCCTGCGTCACGATCGCGACGCCCTCGCGCTTCGCCTGAATGCGCGTCAGGCGCGGGTATTCCCGCCCGCCCAGGCTGATCGTCCCGGATGTCGGCTCGATCAGCCCCGCGAGAACGCCGACGAGCGTCGACTTCCCGGCGCCGTTCTTGCCCATCAGGCCGTGGACTTCGCCGTAGCGAACGTCGAGCGCGACATCGTCGAGCGCGACTGTTCCGGGATAGATTTTCGCGACGCCCCGCAGCAGCAGGGCCGATTCGCCGGCCCGGACGCCGCCGGGCGCGTTCTTCGTTTCCGTTGCAGGAGCCGTCATCGGGAGCCTCCCCTGTCGATTCGCCGTGTTCCGGCGGCACGCGAGCCGCCCGTTTCTTGCGGAAGGGCGGCCCCGTTTTCGTCAGCCGCGCAGCTGCGCGGAGCGCCGGTGTCCGAAGAGCCCTTCGACTCCGGCCAGATGCGCGCACGGGCCGGAAAGATATTTCGCCCCTTCGGCCGTGATCTCCTGGAAGGAGCTGACCTTGAGGAACGTCCCGGCGAAGACGCCGTTCGAGAAGCGGGCGCACCGCTGCGTGGGCAGGATGTGGTTCGGGCCCGAGACGTAGTCGCCGAACGCGACGGGCGCGTCATGCCCGATGAAGAGCGACCCGAAGTTCGTGAGCTTCGCGGCCGTGGCCGCGCTGTCGGCCGTCATGACCTGGAGGTGCTCCGGCGCGATGTCGTCCGTCACGGAGACTGCCTCACCCTCGGAGTCGACGATCAGGATCCGGCCGTTGTCCCTCCAGCTCCGTCCGGCGATCTCCGCCGTCGGGAGCGTCGCGAGCTGCGACTCGATCTCCGCCGACGCCTTCTCCGCCAGGCTCCGGCTCGTCGTCACGATGACCGTCCAGGAGTTCGGGTCGTGTTCGCAGCGCGCGAGCGCGTCCGCCGCGACCCAGGCCGGGTTCGCCGTTTCGTCGGCGATGATGACGACCTCGCTCGGTCCCGCGAGCATGTCGATCCCGACCGAACCGCCCGCCTGACGCTTCGCCTCGGTGACGTACTTGTTTCCGGGGCCGACGATGATGTCCACGCCCTTCACGGAAGCCGTTCCGAACGCGTACGCCGCTATGGCCTGCGCGCCGCCCATGCAGTAGACTTCGTCCACCCCGGCGAGATCCATCGCGACGAGAACCGCCGGGTGGATGCCGTCCTGTCCCCGGCTCGCGGGCGAACACGCCGCGATGCGTTTCACACCCGCGACCTTCGCCGGAATCGCCGACATCAGCGCCGACGACGGCAGCGGATACCGCCCGGCCGGGACGTAGCAGCCGCACGACGCGACCGGGATCAGCCGATGCCCGAGCGTCACGCCCGGCGTTATCTCCCATCGCAGCTCCTTCATGCACGCGAGCTGGCGTTCCGCGAAGCCGCGGATCCGGTCGGCAGCGAACTTCAGGTTCGCGACCGTTTCGGGCTCCACCTTCGAGTACGCGGCCTTCACGGCGTCGGGCGAAACGCGCAGCGTCGCCGGGCGATACCCGTCAAACCTTTCCGTGTAGTCGAGGACAGCGGCGTCCCCTCCGGCCCGGACGGCCGCCAGAATGTCCCGGACGACCTGCTCGACGGAGGATTTTTCCTCGTTCGGATTCTTTTCCGCTTCCTTGAATACGATCATGTCCGTTCCCCTTTCCTCAGCTCGCGAGCCAGCCGCCGTCGACGTAGACGATCTGCCCCGTCAGGTAGTCCGACGCGGCGCTGCACAGGAAGATGACCGTTCCGATGAGGTCCTCCGCCGTCCCGACGCGCCCCGCCGGAATCCGCTCCTCGATCCACTTCCGGTGGACGGGATCCTGAAAGAAGGGCTCCGTCATCGGCGTCCGGAAGTACCCGGGCCCGATCGCGTTGACCTGGATGTTGTACTTCGCGAGTTCGATGGCCATCGTCCGCGTGACGCCGACGACGCCGCACTTCGAGCCGCAGTAGACGGACGACTCCGCGAGGCCGATCGCGCTTCCGAGCGACCCGACGTTGAGGATCTTCCCGGCGCGTTGGCGCATCATGATCCGCGCGGCCGCCTGCGCCGTGAAGAACGTCCCGCGGAGGTTCACGCCCATGATCGCGTCGTACTGCGCCTCCGTCACGTCCGCGAACGCGCTTACGTCCTCGGTCCCCGCGTTGTTGACCAGGATGTCGATCCGTCCGCGGCGCGCGGCGATGTCCTCGAAGAGCGCCTGCGCGTCGCGCGGCTTCGAGACATCGAGGACGTGCGCCTCGGCCTCCCCGCCCGCGTCGCGGATGGCCTTCACGGTCGCCTCCGTCCCGTCGCGGCTCACGCCGCAGCACATCACGACCGCCCCGGCCCGCGCCAGCCCCTCCGCGTACCCCTTGCCGAGGCCACGCGACGTCCCCGTGACGACCGCTATCTTTCCCGTTATATCGAATTGCGCAAAAACAGGCATCCGGCTCGCCCCCCTTTCACAAGCTAATAGACTACTACGCAGACATGCTATTTGACAACCCTCCAAAGCCGGGACAAAAATTCGGAACTCTGCGGAAAAGGATTCGGCGCCGGGGTTCGGGCGCGAGCGACGAACATCGAAGGGCGCCGCGGCGAGAGCCGCGGGTGAGGGGATGAACGGCGTTTTTCGGGTCGCGGGGAACGGGATCAGTCGGGCGTTATTTTCCGGAGGAAGTCCTCGAAGGGGACCGCGGGGCCGTACAGATAGCCCTGGTAGTGCGTGCATCCGAGCTTTTCCAGAAGTTCCTGCTGCTCCTTCGTCTCGACGTATTCGCCCATCACGGTGAAATTGAGGGCGCGGGAGAGGGAGACGATCGACGTGACGATCTCGCAGCTCCGCGGGTTGTCGTTCATCCCGCGGACAAAGGAGCCGTCCAGCTTCACCATGTCGAACTCGTTGCTCTGAAGATAGCGGATCGACGTGTGTCCCATGGAAAAGTCGTCGATGACCAGCGGGAAGCCCATCGCGCGGATGCGCCGGCTCTTCTCCTCGGTCTCGTGGTCGAAGAGCAGCGCTTTCTGCTCCGTCAGTTCGAGCCACAAATCCCCGGGCTCCACCGCGCCGCCGTCGAGAAGCCCCTGCAGGAACGCCTCGAACGAAGGCTCGTAGAAGGCGGCCGCCGTGATATTGACGCACGTCTTGATCCGCCGCCCGGCGGTTCGCCGAAGTCGCGCCGCGTTTCCGGCCGCCGTGGCGAGGATATATTTCTCCAGCTCGTACAGGACGCCGATATCCTCCGCCAGGCGGATGACCAGCGGAGGGTAGATCATCCCGAACGTCCGGTGGTTCCAGCGAAGCAGCGCCTCCGAACCGATGCACCGTCCTTCGCTGTCGAACTGGGGCTGATGGTGGAGCGTCAGCTCGCCGTGTTCCATCGCGCCCTTCAGGTCGGACGCGAGCATCTTCGCGCAGAGTCCGGAATGCCCGCCGAGTTCCATCAGATTGACCGGGGTGCGGCTCTCCTCGCTCCGCTTCAGAACGGCGACCAGGCTTTTGAGATTTTCGCCGGCGTTCCGGAGCTTCTCCCCGTCGTAGAGCCGTATGAACGGTTGGTACACGAAAACGCCCAGGACGAGATTGAACAGTTGCAGCAGGCTCCCGGCGACGGAGCCCGTCGCGACGTAGCCCCCCAGAAGGATGGGCGTCGTCCACTGCACCTGATGGCACGGAACCGGAACCAGGCCCGTCGCCATGGCCGCGTAGGACGTCAGGGTTGCGAGTAAGGGGGTGAGCATGAACGGAAGAAACAGGTATCGGTTGTAGACGACCGGCAGTCCGAAAATCATGAGTTCGTTGATGTTGAACAGCATGGGGATCGCGGCGATCCGGGAGAGGGTTTTGACGCCGGAGTTCCGGCTGAACAGGAACAGGGAGACGAGAAGGCACATCGCGCTGCCGCAGCCGCCCATCAGAACGAAGACGTCGATGAAGGTCTTCGAGATGATCTCCGTCGGGGGCTGTCCGCTCCCCGCGAGCGCGATGTTGATCGCCAGGCCGGGTTCGAGGATTCTCTGGGAGACCCCCTCGAGGACGTTGCTTCCGTGAATGCCGAAAAACCACATGAGGCTCGACAGGAAGACGAACGCGAGGCCGATGTGCAGCGAGTCCCCGATGCCGGAGAAGATGCGCCCCGCGGCGTTGACGAAGAGTTCGTGGAAGCCGGAGACCCGGAACGTCGCGACGAGGGCGTAGTTGAACAGCGCGACCGTCCCGACCGTGAGAAGCGCGGGGACGACGACCGAGACGGCGCTGTTGAAATCGGTGTCGGCCCCCTCGGAGTAGATTCGGGACGACGAACGGCCCCATCGCATCCAGAACCCCATCAGCCAAGGGGAAAGCGTCGACGCGACGATCGCCGTGAACATCCCCTTGACGCCCAGAACGTCGATGGCGATATTCCCCTGCGAAAACCCGCTCAGGATGGCGAAGGCCGCCAGGGAGACGACGGGGAGGCCGCAGGGGTACTCTTCCGCCCCGGACCGGAGCTGCGCGCGGCTCATGCTGATGAACACGGTCATATACACCGACAGCATCCCGAATGTGGCGTTGTTGACGGACGTGAAGAGATCCGGAAGGATGCCCGACCAGAAGGTCGCGAGGAAATTCTGGTACGCGGGAACAGGCAGGAATTTGAGGACAAGCGCGAAGGACCCGATCATGACGACCGGAATGGCCGTGACGAGGCCGTTCCGGATGGACCGGACGACGACGCCGTTTTTCGTCTCGTTCGATGCGGAAGACTGGGGCATGGTCGATTCCTCGCGTCGCACCCGGAGGGCGGGGGTGAAATTTTTCAGATTATACATCATCGTACGCGTCTGAAAATTTCGCCGTATTTTCGGAAAGTCCGCGCCGTCACACATTCCGCCGGCGCCCTTCAAAAAGAACGCCGCCCCCGGAACGATCCGGAAGGGCGGCGCGTTTTTCGGCGAAGGAACGGTTTACTTCCCGACCGCCTCGATGATCTGTCCGAGGTATCCGGCGAGGATGACCGATCCGATGGTCACCGTCGTGAACCCGCCGACGAGCATCTTCGGAAGAAGGCGGCTCATGCAGTACTCCTTCTCCTCCGGATTGGCGCAGCCGGCCGTGGTCACCTCGTCCGTGACGATGAAGGTTCCCGGGAAGCCGAACAGGCACGTCACGCCGATGGCCGTGGCCAGGGCCCACGTGACGCCGAGGATCTTCGACATCACGAACGCGGCCCCGACGATTCCGACAAGGGAGACGCCGAACGCGACGACCACCGGGTAGACCAGCGAGCGGACGAGTTCCGGCGTGGCCTGCGGGAGGCTCACGAACACGAAGATGAGACAGAAGAACATCGCGTAGCCCGCAGCGTTGGCCTTGTCGAGGATCTTGTGTTCGAGGAAGCCGGTCTCGTAGAGCAGGATGCCGACGATGAGCGCCATCACGAACTTGTGGATCTGGAGGTAGGGCATCCCGGCGCCGAGAACCATCGCGTTGTAGTGCTGCGCGACAAGCAGCGCGAGCCAGCTCGCGATCGCGGTCTTCGCAAGCAGCACGAAGGGCGTCTGGATCGCCTTCGGGAAGGCCGGGAACAGCCGGAGCGACGGTTTTTCCGGGTCGCTCTTCTCACCGGCCGCGCCCGCTCCCTCGAGTTCGCCCTTCCGGAACTTGTCGAGCAGGCGCCGCGTTTCGGACTTCAGACACATCGAGGCGATGGGCAGGCCGACGAAATTCTGCAGGACGAGCAGCAGCGTGGCGAACACGGCGAGGCTCTCGAGGCCGACCTTCTTGGCGGCCTCCGAGACGATGATCGTCGCGACGATGCCGCCGGAGATCGGGCCGGCCGCCGTCAGCGCCATCACCTTGCCGAGGATCGGGCCGGCGATGAAGTAGAGGCCGACGGAAAGGCACACGAGCGCGGAGAATGCGATGATGACGGTCTTCCACTCCTGCTTGATGTCGCGAAGCTTCATGAGCGTTCCCATGTGGACGAGAATGAGCGGAAGGCTGACCGCGGCGTACGCGAACGTTCCGGTCGTCTGGAAGATGTTCTTCGGGAATCCGATCCAGAACCCGAACAGAAACACGAATCCCGTGACGAAGATCATCGAGAAAATCGCCTTCGTCTTGTAGGAGAAGACATCGCCTATGGCGTACGCGATCAGAACGAGCATGAGCAGTGCGGTATTGATATCGCCGGCGTTGGTCAGGCCAAACGTCTGCAGAAAACTCAAAGAAAATTCCTCCTGTCGTTGGGGATCTTGTGTGTTCCGGAAAGATAAATGCGACGGGCCCTAGTCCCGGAGGTTTTTCGGACGCATCACCACCTCGATCCCGACATTCGCCTTCAGCGAATTGCTGACCGGGCAGATGCTCTCCACATAGCGGAGAAACTCCTCGACCTCTTCCTTCGGGGACGACGACGCAACCTCCGCACGGATGCGGATGGCATGAAAGCCTTCGGCCGCGTACTCCCCCTCTATGGCGAGGGCGATATCCTGCAAATCGATCCCCTTGAGGGGCGCCTGTCCCCGGGCCACCATGGAGATGCACCCGCCGAGCGCGGCGAGAACGACCTCCATGGGCTTCATCGTGTCTTCCCGTCCGCCGTTCTTCTTCGACTGGTCCATGACGAGGCCGTATCCCCTCGCCTCCGCGACGATGGCCAGATCATCCGGCCGGACGTGCGTCGTAACCGACATCATTCCCACAGTCTTTCCCCCTGTCGGGCTCCGGATTGGATACAAGGTGAAACCCGAATGGGAGCAATTCTAGCATAGATCCAGGAGGGTTTATGTATACTCGAAAACATGGATACGATCGTGACGGGAGGTTTGCAAGGAGCGACCATTCCGCGGGGACGTGAAAAATGCCCCCGCTGCGTATAAAATAAGCGCATGAAAAATAGCGGCGATATGATTCGACTGATCGACCTGTTCGCGGGAGCGGGCGGGATGACCCTCGGGTTTACGGATATCCGCTTTTGCGGCGGGTATGAATGCGTTTTTTCTCTCGACAACGATTCCGCCGCCATGGAGACACACAGCGCAAATTTCGGCGGAGACGGCTTCGTCGGGGATATCGAGGATTTTCTCGCGTCGGGATATGTTGACGAGGTGGTGGTGGTCAGCGGCGGCAAGGGTGGGCTCGGCAATGCCGCGCTTGCCTCGGCAGCCCGCAAGGCGCCCGGCTTCGCGCTGCTCGGCGAGGAGGGCGAGGAGCGCATCGTCGACCTCGAACTCAAGGTGCTGGCAGACATCGGCCTGGTCGGCTACCCGAGCGCGGGCAAGTCCA
>CAYVKE010000020.1:0-34074 GCA_964451935.1 uncultured Synergistaceae bacterium
ATGTTCTCGATTGCGGGTTCTGCATCGAAGATCTCAAGAGAAAATACGGCGGAACCCTGCGTTTCATCCTGGCGAAGCGACTCGACGTCCCGATGGCCGTCGCGACGTGGAGCCACAGGGAAGTACTCCTCCACGACATCCGGGCGACGCATGACATCCTCGCCGAAGGATGCGTCGGTTACAAGCTTCGCCACCGCTCCCGCGGAATGGTCATCCTCTACGGAAAACCGATCGCGTGAGGATGAGGGGCAGGAGCGCGAGCAGGCTCCAGAGCGGCGTCGTCCCTGCGGACGAACATCCGCCGCCGCCGAACGCCGAGGAGCACGGCTCGTAGTCGTCCACGATCCCGGCCCCGACGGCCAGCCCAATGTCGACGGAGCCGTTGACGACGCCGTCCATGTCGTAGATTCCGCCGTCCTCCACCTCGATGACGAGGCGGATGTCGCTCACGGACCAGCTGCTCCAGGCGTTCAGATAGTGGACGAACCGGTCCCGGCTTGTGTCGTAGATGCGGAGCGACGCGAGAAGGTGATTCGTGATCGTGCCCCAACCGCGTTCATCCTTCAGTGTGAGGATGAAACGCGGTTCGCCCCGGACCTTCGTCTGGAAGTAATTCGGGTCGAGCCAGGCGTCCATATACGTATCGCATTCGTAATAGGCCTGGACGAGATCTTCGAGGACGTCCGCCGTGCTGACGATCGCCTGTATATCCCTCGGGAGCAGATAGAACCCCGTCACGCCGGCTGCGGCGCTGAAGGACAGGCAATTCCGGAGGTACGCCCGGTAGGCGGACGCTTCCGCGCTCCCCCCGCCGAAAGCGAAAAGAAAGCAGAACACCAGGGCGCTGCGGATCAATCGTCGGAACATGGTTGAATCGCCTCCCTCTTTTCGTCGATTATACCTTTTTTCGGACGGCGCGGAGAAGCGCGTACGGCGTCGCCGGAAGCGTTGTATACACAGGAGGCCCTCGACCGCATCGCCGGGATGAAGTACCATGTTCTGCGGCGCACGGAGCCGATCCTCTCTCCGGATGAACAACCGGGAGAGTTTTTCGGCGGCGCTTTGCAGCGGGACAGGTCGTGCGGCGTTTGTCCCATACAATCGGGAGGAAGTGCGGAAGAGTGTCCATCAAGAAACAGATTGCGGATGTCGTTGAAGAACTGAAAGAGGAACTTCTCGCATTGAGCCACGCCATACATGAGAATCCCGAAACGGGAATGCAGGAGCACAAGGCGGCCGGGTGGCAGAAGGAGCTTCTCGAGAAGTACGGATTCACGGTGGAGATTCCGTTTTGCGGGATGCCGACGGCGTTCCGGGCGGCGCATCCTTCGAAGAACCCGAACGGGCCGAAGATCGCCTTTCTGTCCGAATATGACGCACTGGAAGGCGTCGGCCACGGCTGCGGTCACAACATCATCGCGTCGGGCGCCGTTGGGGCTGCGATCGCGTTGGCGAAGGCCATGGATGCGAACGACGTTCCGGGAGAGGTCGTCGTCTTCGGGACGCCCGCCGAGGAAACGGGAGGCGGGAAGATCCCGATGGCGGATGCGGGCGTCTTCGACGGATTCGCGTGCGCCCTGATGGTCCATCCGTCGGACAGGAACCTGATCGCGCGTCACGGGCTTGCGGCGCAGTCTGTCGACGTCGAGTTCTTCGGCAAAGCCGCGCACTCGTCGAGCCCCGGAGACGGCGTCAACGCGCTGGCGTCGCTCATCGCCCTCTTCAATGGAATCGACTCCCTGAGCCACACGTGGACCAACGAGAGCAAGATCAATGGTATCATCACGCACGGAGGGACGGCGTCCAACATCGTTCCCGATTACGCGAAGGCCTCGTTCACGGTGCGCGCCGGAAAGAAAAAGACGCTTCTCGGGATCTTCCGCGATCTCGAACGGGTCGCGCAATCGGCGGCGCTGCTGACGGGCGCCGGGTACAAGGTCTTCGGCGCGGACGTCTACGCGGAGCGCTACCCGAGCATGACGCTCGGCGAGGCTTTCAAGGCGAACATGGAGTCTCTGGGCGAGGTCATGAACTACCCGGACTATTCCGCGCAAGTCGGCTCTTCCGATATCGGCAACGTCTCGCTGGTCGTGCCCGCGATCCACGAATACCTCGCTATAGCGGAGCACGGCTCGGTCATTGCGCACCACGAATCCTTCCGCAACGCCGCGGCGGGCCCGAGGGCGGACGACGTGGTTCTTCTGGCCGCGAAGGGACTCGCGATGACGGGCCTGGACGTCCTGACGGATGACGACCTCCGTGCGCGGATGCGGAAGGAATTCGATGAAAAGGTTCGCCCGAACCAGTGCTGATTTCCTGTGAAACGGAGACCCGCTGAATGCTGAAATACCTTTTGAAACGGATTTTTCAGATGTTCGTCGTGCTCTTCGTGGTCTCCGTCATCGTCTTTTGCGTCATGAGCTTCACCGGAGACCCCGTCCTCATGATCGTCCCGCCGACGGCGACGGACGCCCAGATAGCGGAGGCGCGAATCGCCCTCGGCCTTGACCGGCCCCTGTGGGAGCAGTATTCCGTCTTTCTCGGAAACCTGCTGCGCGGCGATCTCGGGGTATCGTACATGTTCAAGCGTCCCGCGCTCGCGCTGATCGTCGAACGCATGCCCGCGACGCTGGAACTCGTCTTTCTCTCGATCCTCATCTCCCTCGCCGTCGCCCTGCCCTGCGGCGTCTTCGCGGGGGCGCGGCCGAACAGCCCCGTCAGCCGCGCGATCATGGGGGGATCCCTTCTCGGGATATCGCTCCCGTCCTTCTGGGTCGGCATTCTGTTCATCTTCTATTTCGCCGTCGGGAAGGGATTGCTCCCTTCATCGGGACGCGGGACGACCGGCGTCCTCTTCGGCGTTCCCTTCGCCTTTCTCACGTGGGACGGATTCCGGCACATCATTCTGCCTGCGGTCACGCTTGCGCTCGGGACGCTGGCGATGCTGATACGCCTGATACGGGCGCAGATCATGGAGGTCATGCGGCAGGACTTCATCAAGTTCGCGCGGGCGAAGGGCGTCTCGTGGAGCAGCCTGCTCTTCTCCCACGCGCTCAAGAACGCGCTCGTTCCCGTCGTCACGGTGTTCGGCCTGCAGGTCGGAAGCCTGATCGCGTTCGCGACGGTCACGGAGACGATCTTCGCGTGGCCCGGCATGGGCAAGCTGCTGGTCGATTCGATCAACACCTCGGACCGGCCCGTCATCGTCGCCTATCTCATGATCGTCGCCGCGATGTTCGTCCTGATCAATTTCGCGGTCGATATCGTCTATACGCTGATCGATCCGCGCGTCGACCTCAGGTGACGGGGATGGGAAAAAAGATGAACGCCTTCTTCCGAAGCGAATTCTTCCACAATTTCGTGCGAAGCCCGGGCGCCGTCGCTGGGCTGCTGATCGTGATCTTTTTCCTGATCGTGGTCCTGATCGGCCCCGCCTGTACGCCGCAAAACCCCTACGACATCGCGAGCCTGGACCTCATGGACGCGTACAAGCCGCCTCTATGGATGGATGGAGGCGATTCCGCGTTCGTTCTCGGAACGGACGAACAGGGGCGCGACATCCTGAGCGCGATCGTGTACGGCAGCCGGATATCCCTGTTCATCGGCGTCGCTGTGGTCCTGCTTTCGTGCGTGATCGGCACGTTTTTCGGGCTGGTCGCGGGCTACTTCGGCGGACGAATGGACAGCATCCTGATGCGCGTCGTGGATATCCAGCTTTCCTTTCCGGCGATGCTCGTGGCGCTGTTCATCATGGCGGCGTTCGGCCGCGGCCTCGGCAAACTCATCGTCGCCCTGACGATCGTGGGGTGGGTGTTGTACGCGCGCACCGTGCGGGGCTCGGTCCTCGTCGAGCGAAACAAGGAATACGTCGATGCGGCGAAGCTGATCGGGCTCTCCCCGTTTCCGATCATCGTGCGTCACGTCCTGCCCAACGTCCTGACGCCGCTGATCGTCATCGCGACGATTCACGTCGGAACCGTGATCCTGACGGAGGCGACGCTGAGCTACCTCGGGGTCGGGGTCCCCGTTACGGAGCCGTCTCTCGGCCTCCTGGTCAAGAACGGGTACGATGTCCTTTTCAGCGGGCTCTGGTGGTCCTCGGTCTTTCCCGGGGTGTTTATCATGCTTCTCGTCTTCGGGATCAATCTCCTCGGGGATTTTCTGCGTGACGAGTTCAATCCGCGCCTGAAGTAGGAGGCTGCGATGTCCGAATACCTTCTTGAAGTCAAAAACCTGAGAACCTGCTTCGAACTCTTCCGCGGGACCGTGAAAGCCGTGGACGGCGTCGATTTTACGCTGAAGGCGGGAGAAATCCTCGGAATCGTCGGGGAATCGGGAGGCGGGAAGTCCGTAACCGGATTCTCGCTGCTCGGTCTGATCGATCCTCCCGGACGGATCGCCGGCGGAGAGGTCCTGTTCCGGGGGGAGGACCTCCTGAAAAAGAGCGAAGAGGAGATGCGCCGGATACGGGGGAAGGAAATTTCGATGATATTCCAGGATCCCATGACCTCCCTCAATCCGCTTCAGACCATAGGCCGGCAGATCGACGAAATGCTCGCCCTGCATACCGACCTCTCGTCAGCAGGACGCAGGGACCGGATCCTCGAGCTGCTGAACGAGGTCGGCATTCCCACACCCGAAGATCGTCTGGACTGCTATCCGCACCAGTTCTCCGGAGGGATGCGGCAACGCGTCGTCATCGCGATCGCGCTCGCCGCGAACCCGAAACTCATCATTGCCGACGAGCCGACGACGGCGCTCGACGTGACTGTCCAGGCGCAGATCCTGAAGCTCATGGAAAATCTCGTGAAGAAGTTCGGCTCCGCGCTGATTCTCGTCACGCACGACCTTGCGGTCGTCTCCGAGATGACCCACAGGGTCGTCGTCATGTACTGCGGAAAGATCGTCGAAGAGGCCCCGACGGCGGAATTGATCCGCGCCCCGCGTCACCCCTATGCGAGGGGGTTGCTCGGGTCGATCCCCAGGATGACGGGCGTCCGGACGCGCCGCCTGCCGCAGATCCCCGGGATGGCGCCGCATCTGTTCGATCTGCCGAAGGGGTGCTCGTTCGCGCCGCGCTGCACCTGCGCGACGGAACGCTGCCGCGAAGAGGCTCCCGCGATGCGGGAGCTTTCCGCCGGACGCCGGGCGGCCTGTCACAACCCCGTCTTCGCGGAGGAAAGGACGGCCGGAAATGACTGATCGTCCCGGATCCCGCGAACCGAAATTCCTTCTTGAAGTCTCCGGGCTCGTGCAGAGTTTCGAGCAGCCCTGCGGTATATTCGACAGGCTTGCCGGGAAGCCGCAGAAGGTCGTTCACGCGGTCAACGGCGTCTCCTTCGCGGTCCGGCGCGGCGAAGTGTTCAGCCTCGTCGGGGAATCCGGCTGCGGCAAATCGACGACGGCGAGGACCATCGTCCGGCTTCTGGAGCCGAAATCGGGATCGATCGTCTTCGACGGCGAGGACATTTCGAAGTTCTGCGCGTCGGAGATGATGCCGGTTCGCAAAAAGATGCAGATGATCTTCCAGGATCCGTACGCGTCGCTGAATCCGCGGCAGCGGATAAAGGACATCATCATGGAGCCGATGATCTTCCACGGAATCGCCTCCGGAAGGGACGAGGCCCACGAAAAGATGTTCCGCCTTCTCGACATCGTCGGGTTCCGGCCGGAGCAGGCGGACCGCTACCCCCATCAGTTCTCGGGGGGACAGCGGCAGCGGATCGGGATCGCGCGGGCGCTGTCCGTCAACCCCGCATTCATCGTCGCGGACGAACCCGTTTCGGCGCTCGACGTGTCCATTCAGGCGCAGGTCCTGAACCTGATGATGGACCTTCGCGATGAATTCAACCTTTCGTATCTTTTTATCGCGCACGATCTCTCCGTCGTTCGCCACGTCACAGAGCGGGTGGGAATCATGTACCTGGGGTTCATCGTCGAACAGGGGGATTGCGACGCGATTTTCGGAAATCCGATGCATCCGTACACGAAGGCATTGCTGGCCGCCGCGCCGACGCTCGATCGGATCGTCGCGGCCGAACCGCTGAAGGGCGACGTTCCGAGCCCCATCACCCTGCCGCTCGGGTGTCCGTTCGCGAATCGCTGCCCGCAAAGGCGGGAGATATGTACGACGACGCGTCCCGAGCTTCGGGAACATTCCGGCCGGATCGTCGCGTGTCACCTCACGGGAAACTAACAGCCTGAAGGCTGTAGTTCGCACCAAAAAAAACAAGGGGGGAACAGGGACGATGAACAGAAGATTGGCGGCAATACTTGCGGCGTGCGTGCTCTCGGTATGTATGGTGCCGGCGGCGTTTGCGGCGGAGAAGAGCATTGTCATCGGACTCGCGTCGGATGCGCTTTTCATGGATCCGTCGCAGCAGGACGAGACGATAACGAACACGATGGGGCGATACATGTACGACGGCCTCCTGAACAGCGACGCGCTTGGCCTTCCGACGCCCGCGCTCGCGACCTCCTGGTCGGTCGGCGACGATAACCTCACCTGGACGTTCAACCTTCGCAAGGGCGTGAAATTCCACGACGGCAGCGACTTCACGGCCGATGACGTGGCGTACACGATTGAGGTGTGCCGAACGTCGCTTCTGAAGAACTTCACGGCCTCGATCAAGGAAGTTCAGATTGTCGATCCGCACACGGTCAAGATCATCACCTCCGTTCCGACGGCGGTTCTTCTCGAATCCCTTGCTCCGCTGCGGATTCTTCCGAAAGCCTACCGGACGAAGGTCGGCGCGGAGAAGTTCAATCAGGCCCCCGTCGGAACCGGCCCGTACGTCTTCCAGGAGTGGATCAAGGAAGACCACATCTCCATGAAGGCGAATGAAGCGTACTGGGGCGGCGCGCCGAAGATCAAAAAGGTGACGATGCGTCCCATCAGCAACGCGGCGACCCGAACGGCGGCGCTCCTCACCGGAGAAGTCGACATCGTCGAGGATGTCCCTGTCCGGGACGTGGACAAGGTGAAGGGCACGAGCGGATTCATCGTCGTCGACCGTCCGAGCGAACGCCTCATCTATCTGCACGTGGATGCGAACAGGCCGAAGGGCGCGGGCGTCATCGGACTCGACAAGAACCCCTTCAACGATATCCGCGTCCGCAAGGCGCTTTCCCTCGCCATCAACCGGGATGCGATCGTCAAGATGATCATGAACGGAAACGCGTACGCGACGAACCAGCTCGTCCTCGAGGGGCGGCGCGGCCATACGAAGAAGATCCCCGCGCCGGTCTTCGATCCCGCGGAGGCGAAGAAACTTCTCGCCGAGGCCGGATATCCCGACGGATTCAAGGTGTATCTCGACGCGCCCAACGGCCGGTATGTCAATGACGGGCAGGTCGCCCAGGCGCTCGCGAGCCAGCTCACGAAGGTCGGAATCCAGATCGAGCTTCGCCTTCACCCGAAGTCCGTCTTCTTCGATTTCGTGCGTCCGGGCGACAAGTCCAGCCTCGTCATGACGGGGTGGTCCGAGCCGATTGACGTCGGCGAGTTGGGCAACGTCCTCTTCTACACGAGAGGCAAGAACCCGGCCAAGGGCGGGTCCAACCGCGGCCACTACGCGAATCCCGAGTTTGACAAGCTCCTCGACGCGGCCGACGCGACGGCCGATCCCGCCAAACGGGCCGGGCTTCTCGAAGAAGCGGCCGCTCTCATCGTCGGGGACTGCGGCGTCGTGCCGCTCTACTTCCAGCAGGATCTCTACGGCAAGAAGGCGAATGTCGTTTTCGAGCCCAGGTCGGACAAGTCCATCCTTGCGGCGGATATGGATGTGAAGTAGAGGCTGCGGCGCAGAAAAATTTTCGTTGAAACGTTCCGAAACGGGGCGGGGTGAAAGCCCCGCCCCGTCGTTGCGTCAATGCCCGGGGGCCGTTTCGGGTTCATGCCCGCGACCGGATGTTCGTCGGGAGAAAATAGTGCGTGACAAACCGAAAGGTCAGGCGTATAATCCTCTTTTGGAGAAAATCCGAAGGAGGTGAATGTATGACAGGAACAGAAACGATCAAGCTCGTCTCTCTCGATGGAATGCCGCACTGGCGCATGCCCGACGGCAGCTTCCGCCCCGCGAATCCGGAAACAGGCAGTTGCATCGCCCGGATGCCCAGCGACGGAAGAAACAGGATTCTCGTAATCCACAACTAGAGAGAGGCGCGAGCGGCCTTTTGTATCCCCAACGGACGTCCCGAAGACGGACGAGGTCATACAGGGTTTGTGAGGCGGACCGGTTTTCCGGTCCGCCTTTTCTTTTTCCCGGCCTGACACTATAGTATCAGGATGCATTCGGAAAGGAGTGTTTCGTCATGACATGGTTCCAATGGGCGCCGGCCTGGCTGCTCAGGGAGTATGGCCCCGAGTACGCCAACCTCAAGGAGAGCCGTCCCGTTCTCGTCGATTGCGCGCTTGGGTGCAATCCCCTCGGAACGCCGGCATCCGCCCGCGCCGTGATCGAACGCGGCGGCGTCGGCGTGGACGCCTATCCTGACGGCAAGGAAGCCGTCATCGCGGGAATCTGTTCGTTCTGGAAGGACGCCGTCGAACCGTCGCAGCTGATCCTCGGGTGCGGCTCGATCGGCGTGCTGACGACCATCGCGCGGAGCCTCTGCGGTCCGGGCGCGCGCGTTCTGGGAATGGCCCCGCAGTTTACGTCGGGATTGCTTGCGTTCCGGACTTCGGGCTCCGACGTGTCGGCGACGCCGCTCGAAGCGCCCGGCTTCACCCCCGATCCTGCGCGTCTTGCGGAACTCGTGACGGACGAGACGTCCCTCGTCTATTTCGACCGGCCCCATAACCCCACCGGCTGGACAGCCCCGCTGGACGCCATGACGCGCCTCGCCGACCGCTGCGCCGAAAAGGGGGCCCTGCTGATCTCGGACGAAGCCTACGGCGACTACATCCCTCCGGAACAGTCCGCGATCACCCTGTCGCACGACGCGATCATCTGCGTCCGCAGCTTTTCGAAGGGATGGGGGCTCGCGGGTCTGCGTGCGGGGTACGGGGTCATCCGCGACCCGAAGGCCATGGCGCTTCTGCGGATCGTCGAGGATCCCTTCCCGCTGAACTCCGTCGCGCTTGCGGTTCTTCCCGAGGTCCTGAAAGATGCCGACTATCCGCGCCGCACGCGCGACACGGTGTCCGCAATGAAACGCCGCGTTCTGGACTGCGTCGCCGCCTCGCCGGACATGTCGGTCGCCCCGACGGACCTCCGCTCGCCGATCATGCTGCTTCACGACCGGCGTCCGGGAAGCCTGTACGAGCGGCTGATGGAAGCGGGGATCCGGACGGAGCCCGGGGTGTGCTTCGAAGGACTCAGCGAGCACAGCGAACAGTTTGTCCGCCTGCGCGTTCCGGGACCGGAACACATCGGCCGTTTCGAGGAGATCTGGCGGAATTCGTTCTCGCGGTAGAAAAAAAGCGGAGGAAGACGCGAAAGCGCCTTCCTCCGCCTGATTTGACGGAACTTACGGGACGATCTGCGTTCCGGATGCGCCTTCGAGGGCTTCGAGGGCGTCGTTCAGGCTCGCGACGATGGCCCGTTTCCCGCCGTTTCGGACGAATCGGAGCGCGGCTTTGACTTTCGGCCCCATCGATCCCGCCTTGAAGTGCCCTTCCCGTTCGAAGGCTTCGACTTCGTCCGCCGTGACTTTGTGGAGCCGGCGCTCCCCGGGTTGCCGGTAGTTCACCGAGACGGCCGGGACGTCCGTGAGGATCATGAAGACATCCGCCTTGACCTCGGCGGCGAGCCGTTCTCCGGCGAGATCCTTGTCGATGACCGCCTCGACGCCTTCGAGCGAACCGTCCGGACGGCGCACGACCGGAATGCCGCCGCCGCCGGACGCGACGACGACGAACCCCTGGGACACGAGCGTGTTGATGACATTCCGTTCGACGATTCCCGTAGGGTCGGGCGACGCGACGACTCTCCGCCAGCCCCGTCCCGCGTCCTCGATCCAGTGTTCGCCGGTTTCCGCCATGCGCCTGCGCGCCGTCTCCTCCGTGGAGAATGGGCCGACGGGCTTCGTGGGGTGCGAGAACGCCGGGTCGTCGGGGTTCACTTCCACCCGGGTGACGAGACACACCGGCTCGCGTCCCTCGATTCCCTCGCGGCGCATGGTGTTTTCCAGGCTCTGGCAGAACATGTAGCCGATGAGCCCCTGGCTTTCGGCGCCGCAGAAATCCATCGGCATGGCCGGAACCTTTGCGCTTCCCAGTTCGTTCTGGATCATGATGGCGCCGACCTGCGGGCCGTTCCCGTGGGTGATGACGACCTCATGCGACGCCCGAATCATGCGGACGATCTGGTCGACGGTTCTCTGAACGTTTTCCCGCTGCTCCGCAGCGACGCCCCGCTGCCCGGGCTGCAAAATCGCGTTGCCGCCAAGGGCGACCAATACTCTCATGCTTCCTGTTCCCTCCAACTCGTTCCCTGTACGCCGGGGTGTTCCCGACAGGATATTATCGGATCAATTCCGAAAGAAACGCCGGAAGGGCGAACGCGGCCCTGTGAACATCCGGCGTGTAGTAGCGCGTCCCGGGCGGACAGGAACGCACGGGAACGGACGGATCATACGAAGACGACCCGACCGTGTAGGTCCACATTCCCGTCGGGTATGTCGGCATCGCGCCCCAGCAGAGGCGCACCTCGGGAAAGACGCGCCGGAGCGCGTCGTAGGCTCCCTTGACGACAGAAGCGTCCGAAAAGGGCGATTCCGTCTGCGCGATGACCATTCCGTCCTCGCGCAGCGCCTGCCGGAGATCCCGGTAGAAGGGCGCCTCGAAGAGACCTGCCGCGAAATCTACGGGGTCCGTGCTGTCCACGATCGCGACGTCGAACTCGCCATGCGCGTTCCGGATATATTCGATCGCGTCCGTACACCGGACTTCGGCGCGGGGATCGTCCATCGACGCGGCGACGGACGGCAGGAACCGCCGGGACGCCTCGACGACCTGCTCGTCGATATCCACCAGGACCGCCCGCGCGACGTACGGGTGGCGCAGAACCTCCCGGAGGACGGCCCCGTCGCCCCCTCCCACGATCAGAACGGAGGCGGGGGCGGGATGGGCGCACAGGGGAACGTGCGCCATCATCTCCGAATAGCAGAACTCATCCCGCTCGGTGATCTGGATCGCCCCGTCAAGGACGATCATTCGACCGTACTCGGGCGTGTCGAGAACGGCGAGTTCCTGATAGGGCGTCTGCGCATGAAGCAGCGTTCCGTCGACGCGAAGCGACAGGCGCATGTCCCGCGTCTGCTCCTCGGTGAACCACAGCTCGCTGCGTCGTTTCGGCCTCGTCTCCACGGCCCGTTCCTCCCGGTGCTCCGGCTCGCCCGACGTCAATCCCTGTCGAAAACGTACGCCCGGAGGGGCGGGAACCCGTTGAAGCAGATCGACGAATAGCTCTGCGTGTACGCCCCGGTCGAGAAGAAGTACACGCGATCCTTCTCCTGCAGCGAGAGCGGAAGCTTGTATTTCTCGGTCTCGTAGAGGATGTCCATGCTGTCGCAGGTCGGTCCCGCGAGAATGACTTCCTGGGTCTCTCCCGTGCGTTCGACGTAGATCGGGTATTTGATCGATTCGTCGAGTGTTTCGATCAGGCCCCCGAACTTGCCGACGTCGAGGTACACCCAACGGTACTGGTTCGCCTCCGCCTTCTTGGAGATCAGGACGACCTCGCTGACGAGGAGCCCCGAATCGCCCGTCATGGATCGTCCGGGCTCGATGATGATGTCGGGAATTCCCTCGGGGAAATCCTCGCTGAGAAAGCGGGTGACTTCCGACGTGTAGACATTTGTCTCCGATGTCGGGGACAGATATTTCGCGGGGAAGCCGCCGCCCAGGTTGATCATCCGGAGCGGAACGCCCTTTTCGCGGACCGCTTCGAAAAGGTAGCGAACCGTCGCGATGGCGTTATCCCACTGGCCGATGTCCCGCTGCTGCGAGCCGACGTGGAAGGAGACGCCGTACGGATCGAGGCCGAGCGCCGGAGTGTCGAGGATGAGGTTGTAGATCGTGTCCGGATGGGCGCCGAACTTTCTCGAAAGCGGCCAATCCGCGCCGCTGCCGTCCATCAGGATCCGGAAGAAGACCTTCGATCCCGGCGCGTGCGTCGCGATCTTGTTCAGATCGCTCTCGGAATCCGTCGCATAGAGCCTGATCCCCTTTTCGTACGCGTAGGCGATATGTTCGGCCTTCTTGATCGTGTTGCCGTAACTGAGACGATCGGGGGAAACCCCCAGTCCGAGCATCAAATCAAGTTCGTAAATCGACGCGATATCGAAACAGCTTCCCTTGTCGATGAGCAGCTTCAGAACTTCGGGATTCGGATTCGCCTTGACGGCGTAATACACTTTTGCGAAGGGGAGTCCTGACTTGAGCTGGTCGTAGTGCTGTGCGACCCGTTTGAGGTCGATGACGAGAAAGGGTGTCTCTTTATCCGCGGCGAATGCTTTGATGGCTTCAAACCGTTCCCTTGGCATGAAACGCTCAAGGTCGAAACTGTAGGACGGGGGGTGTTCCACTCCGATATTCCTCCTCTGTATGGGGACCATGATGAAAAGCGAGCATAGTGTACGACCCTGGGGGCGGAAGGGCAAGAGGAAATTGTGTCCCTTTTCGATGTATACACGAAACGCATTCCCTTCGGCGCCTTGCCGGAAGGTGTTCGATGCGTTCGTGTCCTTCTCGCGGACGCCGAGGTTCGCTCGGGTGGCGTTCGTGATAGACTTCTTTCGCGGCGTATCGCAGTGGTTCGGCGGAGCGCGCCGCTTCATCCGACGATGCGGACCGATGAGGGGGAAACGCAAATGTCACTTCCCGGGAGGACCTTCTTTTTTCGCGGAAAGGAATGCCGGACGCCCGAAGAACTGGCGAACGCCTTTCTCGAAGGGGACGAGGCGTGGAACGACGCCCTGTTCGTCGTGGGCAGAGGATTCGTTCAAAAATGGCTCGAATACAACGGCGATTTCGGGCGCGCCGCCGAGATGGAAAAGAACGCCGAAAAGAGCGCCGGAGAGCAGTGCGCGCAGTTTGCGGCGCATTTCGCCGTTCCGGTGACTCCCGAAGCGCAATTCAGGTTCGGACGGATGTTTCTGGAGGGCGTCATCGCGCCGCAGGATTCCGTGAAGGCCGCCGAATGGCTCTCCCGGGCCGCGGAGCAGGGGCATCCGCACGCGCAATCCTGCCTGGATGCGGCCGCTTCGGATCTTCCCGCTGCGCAGCGGGAAGATCCGCTCGCTCGCATCGATCCGGACGAAACGGAGAACGGAGCGCCGGAGCCCGGGGACGCCGAAACGCCGGACACGGCCCCCGGCGATCCGGCGTCCCCGGAGTCGCGCCTCGAAGAGGCGGAAAATGGAAACGCCGACGAGCAGTTCAATCTTGGCCGGATGTACGCAACCGGCCGCGGCGCGCCCCGGGACGACAATCTGGCGATCGAGTGGTACCGAAAGGCCGTGAAACAGGGGCACCCGAACGCGCTCTATAACCTGGGACGGATGTACGAAGAGGGCCGCGCGGTGCGGCAGAACTTCGTCAAGGCCTACCGGCTGTATTTCAGGGCGTCGCTTCACGGGATCAGGGAGGCGGACGATGCGATGATCGAGCTGAAAAAGAAGAGCTGGCTTCGAAGGCCGAAGGTGTCGGAGGCCGAAGCCGCGCGCATCGAACAGGAGGAGGGCTACAGACCCTGGGAAGACTGACGGGAGAAAAACGCAGGGAACCTGCGTCATGATGTGTTTTCGGGAAAAAGGGCGTCTCCGGAGTCCGCCGGAAATTACGCTTGACACCCAAAGGTTACGGCCGATACACTGCATGCTGTTTCAAAATCACACGCACCGGCTGCGGAGGGATAGTCCATTCGTACGGGAAAGCTCGCGTATTTCGTTCTCGGTCTCGTCCTGCTCCTCGCCGTCGCGGCGGGCGTGTGGGCGTATCGTTCCATGCATCGTCCGCAACCTCCGACCCGCCCCACGGAGCCTCTGGCGTCGCCGGTGGGGCCGGCCCGGCCGACTCCCGTCGCGGGCGTTCCCCAGCGGGATCTGCCCCCGCCCGCCGGTCCGGTGGAACGGGACCAGCGATGGGTCCGCATCGTCAAGAGCCGATTCACGCTGATTCTCTACCGTGGGAACGACGTGGAACAGTCCTACCCCATAGCGGTCGGCAGAAACGGCGGCAAGAAGACGCGCTCGGGAGACAACCGCACGCCCGAGGGACGTTTTTCCATAGAAAGGATCCAGGACGCCTCCTCCTGGACCCACGACTTCGGCGACGGCAAGGGACAGATCAAAGGCGCGTACGGTCCCTGGTTCATCCGGCTCAAGACCGGGTGGCAGGGGATCGGGATTCACGGAACGCACGATCCCCTGTCCATCGGCGGAAAGGTGTCCGAAGGGTGCATCCGGATGCGGAACGAGGATGTCTCAGATCTGCGTCGCCGCGTCGCCCCCGGGATGCTCGTCGTTATTGAGGAGTGACGGCCGCCTTCTTGTAAGTGTACGTCACGCCCTGTATGGGCTCTGGGAGAACCCTGCTCCGGATCCGGACGGCCCCCGCCTCGTATTCGATCGCGTGCAGCCGAAGCGGGAAGACGAATTTCGAGAGATCGAGAATCGGCTGGATCTGCGAAACGGCTTTGTCCGTGATGAAATCCGGCACGCCGACGCGGTTGACGGCGAGCGTGTAGTCCGAGAGCCAGATCTGCTGCGCGTCGACGATCCGGAAGCGGCTCGTGATTTCGATGAGGACGTCGAGCGTGAACAGCACGCGGACCTGATAGTACCCCCGCGCGTACACCCCGTCCTTTCCGATCGATAGCTGGATGCCGTGCCAGTGGTCGTCATCCCCGAAGTCCTTGCCCAGAAGATTCCGGTTGATGTCGTCCGCGGTGATCCGGCAATCGGCCACCGCGTGGAGCATGCGTTTCACGTCGACGTTCCCCTTCGCCCATTCCGAAACCGGCGTCAGTTCGACGCCCATGCCCCGGACTTTGAGCGACGCGACCCGGACGCCGCCGATGGAGCAGCCCTTGATGTCGAGATACATGTCCCGGACGGAACCCGACGGATCGGGAAGATCGTCGAGGACCATAACCATCTCGTCGGGCGTGAACTTTTTCGCGAAAAAGTCCATCAGCAGCGCTCCCGCGTCTCCGGAAACCGGAGTCGCGAAAGCGGGCGTTCCGCAGCACAACGCGATAACCGCCGCGCACAGGGCGGGCATGGCGAAGCGTTTCCCACAATGCATCCTGACATTCCTCCTCATCGTTGTTCCGTTCCGGTTCGCGGCGGGGTCACGAATCCTCCCCGTCGATCTGCTCGATTTCGAGCATCAGAGACTCCCATTTCGGCAGAAGCTCGTCGAGCCGGGCCGACGCCTTGCTTCGCAGGAGCATGAGTTCCTGCACGCGGCGGGAATCGGCCAGAACGTCCGGAGTGCAGAGCAGCTCGTCGGTCTCCGATCGCTCCCGTTCGAGCGCCGCAATTTCCGTCTCGAGAGGCGTCAGCGTCTCCATGACGATTCGCTTTCGCCGGTATCGTTCGTTGCGGCGTTCGGCTTCGGAACGTTTCTTCGTCCGGTCGTTCGCCGTCATGCCGCCGGCCGGAGAGACGCCGGATCCCTGATCCTGCGCCTGCGCGTCCAGGGCGGTCCGTTTTTCGACGAAATAGGAGTAGTTTCCCGGGTAGTCCCGGACGCCGCCGTTCCTGATTTCGATGATCCGGGTAGCGAGCGAGTCCAGGAAGAACCGGTCGTGGGAAACGATGACGAGCGTGCCGGAATACTCCAGAAGGGCTTCCTGGAATAGCTCCCGCGTCGTCATGTCAAGATGGTTCGTCGGCTCGTCGAGGATGAGAAGGTTCGAATCCCGGAGCAGGATCTTGAACAGCGCGAGTCGCGACTTCTCTCCGCCCGAAAGGACGGACACCGGTTTATGGATGTCGTCGCCCGAAAAGAGAAACGCGCCGAGCAGCGTCCGTCGCGGCCCTTCGAGCAGCGGTCCCCCCGCGTCGAGGGCTTCCTGCCATACGGTCCGCCGGTAGTCGAGGTTTTGCGTGCTCTCCTGGGAGAAGAAGGCGACCTTGACGTTGTGCCCGTGGCGCACCTCTCCGGCAGTCGGGGCCTCCTGCCGGGCGATGAGCCGCGACAGCGTGGACTTCCCCGCTCCGTTGACCCCGACGAGGGCGATCTTTTCCCCCCGGTTGATCGAGAAGGAAACGCCGCGGAACACGCTCACGCCGCCGTAGCTCTTGCCGACGTCGGTGACGCGGACGACCTCATGTCCGCTCCTCGGACACTCCGGAAAACGGATATTGACGGTTTTTTTGGGGCCGTCGATCTCCACGATCTCGATTTTTTCGAGCGTCTTGATGCGGCTCTGGACCTGCGCGGCCTTCGTCGCCTTGTACCGGAACCGTTCGATGAACGCTTCGGTCTTCTCGATGAAGGCCTCCTGGCGTTCCCTGTTCCGGAGGGCTTCCTCCCGCCGCTGTTCCCGTTCCCGGAGGTACTCGGAATAGCTGCCGCGATAGAGCGTGACGGAACGGTTTTCCAACTCCGCGACGTGGGTGCACATCCGTTCCAGAAAGCGCCGGTCGTGCGCCACGGCGATCATGGTCCCGCGAAAGCCGGAAAGCCAGCCTTCCAGCCATTCCATGCTCTCCGTATCCAGGTGGTTCGTCGGTTCGTCAAGCAGCAGGATGTCCGGCGCGCCGAGCAGGATGGACGCCAGCAGAATACGCATCTTCCAGCCGCCTGAAAATTCGCCGCAGCGGCGGGTCCTGTCGGCGTCGCGGAACCCGAGCCCCGTAAGCACTTTTCCCGCCAGCGAATCGAACGCATAGCCTTCCAGCGCCTCGAACCGCCGCTGGCCCTCCGCAGGAGGTCGGGCAGGCGGGGCCCGCCGCCGGAAATCTCCTGCGAAAGGCGCTCCAGCTCCCGCTCGGCGTCCGCGACTCCGGCGCGTTCCCGCAACAGGGCAAGCAGCGGGATGTCCCGGAGTTCCACGAGATCCTGGGGAAGGTATCCCAGACGATGCCGTCCGGGAATCACGACCGACCCGTCGTCCGGCTCCATGCCGCCCGACAGGATGCGAAGGAGCGTGGTTTTTCCCGACCCGTTCAACCCGACGAGGCCGACGCGCGCCCCGTCCGGAACACTCATCGAAAGGCGGTCGAAAAGCAGGCGTTCTCCGAAGCGGAGGGTGATATCATTGACCTGTATCACATTCTGTCCGTCCTTTGGCTCCATAGCGCGCCGCCCCGTCCCGGAACGGGCGCGCGGAAGAAATTGTAGCGTCAGTATAGGGGCTCGGATGGAGCGGTGTCAAAGAAATTTGTCGGATGTGAAAATGGGTGCGAAATTGCTTGACAGTTCCGCATCCATCATATATTGTAATAGCGCCGGATAGTATCCGGTGTATTTAATTTATTTAGGGAGGCTCTCTATTTATGACCCAAGGAACAGTGAAATGGTTTAACGAGGCCAAGGGCTACGGCTTTATCACGACCGACGAGGGCAAGGACGTCTTTGTTCACTACAGCGCCATCATGGGCGACGGGTTCAAGACGCTTGCGGAAGGACAGAAGGTTTCGTTCGAGATCACTCAGGGCGCCAAGGGGCCTCAGGCTTCCAACGTCCAGAAGGTGTAGCGCGCCCGCCCAGTCCGCAAATCAGACGACGAGATAAGGGACGACCCCGAAGGGTCGTCCCTTTTTTTATGGCATGACATGCGTGCGGAATTTGTAAAAAAATGAAATCGAAATGCATATTTCCCTTGACAGTGCGGGAGTTCACACTAATACTCTAGGCCGCTTATCGCTTTCCGAACGAAGGAGTGTGTGCGATGTTGACCTTCCCGTAGCGGGAAGGCGTATATTCGTCGTATCGCGGGAAGCGCGGAGAGCGTGCAGGATGGGACGTTTTTTCCGGAATCCGGGGAGAGGTGACGATGCATGAAGAGATTTTTTGTGTGCGTGATGCTGTTGCTGTTGTTGTCGCCGGGGGCGGTCGGGCGGGCTTCGGCGGGAGACGTCGACGTGAAAGGGTACCTGGCGCTGGTGCTGCGGTCGAACGAAGATATCCGCGCCTCGCTGCGGCTGGTCGAGGCGAAGTACTTTTCCGTCAGGTCGGCGCTTGCGTCGCAGCGGCCCGCCGCCGGACTCAAGGGAAACGCATCCCACATCACGGGTGATGCCGGGGGCGACTACACGCTCTCCGCAACGATCACCCACCGGTTCGACATTTCGGGAATCTACGGCGCCCAGGAGCGACAACTCGTGCTCGGCTACGAAATCGCCGCCTCGGAGCATGTCGCGACGGTCAACTCGCTTCTGGCGCAGGCCGAGCAGACCTACTGGAGCGCCGTACTCGCCCGCTCGAATGTCCAACTCCAGAAAGATACGCTGACGCAGCGTCTCGAGGATCTCAGGGTCACCGAAGAGAAGTACGCCAATCAGCTCGTGCCGAAGCTGGATGTCATCCGGGCGTCCGCGAAGGTGGAAGAAAGCCGGAGCTTCCTCGTCGAGGCCGAAGCGCTCTATACGGACGCGCTCTCACGGCTCGCCGCGCTTGCCGGAGGCGAGGAGGCGGTCCCCGTCCGGGCGGAGCTGATCGTCCCCGACAGGACGGTTTCGGCGGACTTCGAGACCGCGTGGGCGGCGCGTCCGGATGTCCGAGCGGGGACGCTCTCCGTCGAGCGGGCGAAGGTTCTCCGCTCGCTTGCCGCGAAGGGTATGTCTCCGACTCTGGACGGCAGCGTCGGGTATGTCTTTCTCACGGATTCCGCGAAGTCGACGCCGCCGGAGCAAGAGGCGATCTTCTCGCTGACGGTCGGCGTTCCGGTTTCGGATGGAGGGGCCACGAAAGCGAACGTGCGGGAAAAGGAAAAGACCCTTGAAGCCGCCAACGCCTCGCTCCGCTCGAAGCGCAACGAAGTGACGAAAGAACTCGCCCTGGCGGAAAACGAATGGAAGAGCGCCGTCGCCGTGGAACTCAGCAAACGCCAGCAGGTGGCCCGCTCCGACGAGGAACTCAAGATCACGCAGCTCATGTATAAGGAAGGCATGGGCGCCCAGATCGACCTGCTGAACGCGCAGGTCGAAAACCGGAAGGTCCGGACGGAACACCTGAACGCGATCAAGGATATGTACTTCGCCCTTGTGAGCCTTCGGAAGGCGATAGGGCAATATGTCGCCGGCTATTCGAACACCTACGCCGGCGGAAAATAACGGAGGAACGAAAAAATGACGCAGGAACCGATATCTCCGGCGCAGCGGGGGTTCTGGTCCCGCTTTCTCAGCCGGGGGTTCTGGATCGTCCTCTTCGGAGCGGTATTCCTTTTCGTGGGGTATCGTCTCGCTTTCCCGCAGGCGGCCCGCTCCGGCGGTCCGAGTTCGGCGGACATACGCGCCGAAAAGGGAATCCCCGTCATGACCTATACGGTCGAAGAGGGGCGATGGGATCTCTGGAAGACGTTCTACGGACAGGTTCAGTCGGCGACGACGCAGCAGGTGACGTCGTTCGTCCGGGAGTACATCACGGGCGTCTCCGTCCAGGTGGGGGATCGCGTGAAGGCGGGGGACGTCCTCGTCGAGCTGTCCCGGGAGCTGGAGGGGACGCATCTTTCGGCGCTGACCGCCGACTATCAGGACGCGCTCAAGGAGTACGATCGGAAAAGAAGCCTGCATTCGGCGGGAGGCGTGTCGAAGCAGGAAGTCGAAAAGGCGTACGTCGCCCTGCAACAGAAGAAGTCCCTGTTGACGGATGTTCATGCGCGGCTTTCCCGAACGACCGTGCGGTCCAAGCTGACGGGCGTCGTCGTGGCCCGGGACGCGGAAGTCGGCGAGATTGCCGATGCCGGACGGCAGTTGTTGAAGGTGGCGGATCTGTCGAATCTCGAAGTCGACGTCGCGCTCGCGCCCGCCGATATCCTTCGGGTTCGCCCGGGGGCGTCCGCACGGGTTCACCTCCAGGGGCTGACCTTCCCGGGAAATGTGAAGCGGCTTGACCCGCAGGCGACTGCGGCCACGGGAATGCACCGATGCATCGTCTCGCTTCAGCCGGGGGTGAACCTCCTGCCCGGAACGTTCGTCGAGGTGGAGCTTCAGGTGGACTCGCGGGACGGCGTCATCTCGATCCCGTACGAGGTCCTGCGACGCGAAGGGGATTCCACGCTGGTTTTCGTCGTCTCGGGAGACAGGGCCGTGCGGCGCGTGGTCACCCTCGGAGACGGGCAGGGCGGAATCGTCGAGGTCCGCTCCAAACTCTTCCGGGGCGACATTCTCGTCAAGGAAGGACTGGACAGCGTGTACGACGGCGCGAAGATCTGGATCCGGGAGGCTTCCGAGGATATCGGAGGCGCGCAGACGGGCCCGGTCGCTCCGAAAGCGCCGGGGAGTTCGGGGGCGATATCCCCGGATTCGCCGAAGTCGAACTAGAGGGGCGACGCCATGGGAGTCCTTCGAATGTTCATCCGTCGTCCGGTATTCACGACCGTGACGATTCTGCTCGCGGTGGTCGTCGGAATATACAGCTACCTGAGCCTCGGCGTCGCGCTCATACCGAAGGTCGACATCCCGATCGTCGTAGTCAGCACCATCTACGAGGGCGCCGGTCCTTCGGAGATCGAGTCGCTCGTGAGCAAGCCGATCGAGGACGCCGTCGCGCAGGTGGAGGGAATCAAGCAGATCAAGAGCTACTCCGTCGAAGGGGCTTCCTTCGTCGTGGCGGAGTTCAAGTACGACATCAATATCTCTCAGGCCGTCCTCGACGTGTCGAACCGCGTCAAGGCCATCGCCTCGCAGCTTCCGGAAGACGCGAAGGAGCCGGTGACCGAGAAGGTCGATATCAACGCGGATCCGTTCATCACCATCGCGGTGACGTCCAACCTGCCGCCGGAACTCGCCTACGATGTTGTCGAAGACCGGATCCAGCGTCGTCTGACGCAGCTCCAGGGGCTTGCGAAGGCCGACATCCTCGGCGGAAGGAAGCGCGAGATCAACGTCTATATCGATCCCGCGAAACTCGCCCACTTCGGCGTGACGCTCGGCGAGGTCATCCGGGCTCTGTCCGTGAACAACTTCAACGACCCGTCCGGCCATATCGCGAAGGGCGACCGGGAGCTGACGGTCCGCGTCATCGGACAGGTCGACGATCCGGCGCAGCTCGGCGAGATACGGCTCTATCGGAAGGACGGCGTATCGATCCGGATTTCGGATTTCGCCCGCGTCGTCGACACGACCGAGGAGGAGCGGGGATACGCCACGTATCAGGGGCGCAAGGCGATCTTCGTCGAGTGCATCGCGAGTCCCAACAGCAACATCGTCTCCCTGAGCGCGGAAATCAGAAAAGAGCTTGAGAAGATCAAGGAATTTCTCCCCGAAGGCTTTCAGATCGTCATCACGAACGACAACTCAACCTTCATCAAGGACGCCATCTGGAACGTCTTCTCGAACATGGGACAGGGAATCCTGCTCTGCGGACTCGTGCTCTACCTGTTCCTGCAGAATATGTCCGTGACGCTGGTCGTCGCGCTCGCAATGCCCACGGCCGTCATCGCGACGTTCATCCTGATGTACGCCTCCGACATAACGATGAACATGATGAGCACGCTGGGGCTCGCGATCTCGATCGGCGTCCTCGTGAACAACGCGATCCTCGTATTCGAAAACGTCTTCCGGTACCGCGACATGGGCTACGGGCCGATCGAGGCCGCAGAGAAGGGAACCGGAGAGATCGCGCTCTCGGTGCTCTCGACGACGTCGACGAACCTCGGCGTCTTCATTCCGGTGGCCTTCACGCAGGGGATCGCGGGGCAGTTTCTCCGCGACTTCGCGCTTACGGTGGTCTTCTCGACGATCTTCTCGCTCTGGACGGCCCTGACCTTCACGCCGATGATGGCCGCCCGGACGCCGTACGGCCCTCCGGGACGCGTGACGCGGCTGCTGACGGGGTGGTGGATCTGGCTGTACGCGGGCTTCGAGGAGTTGCACCACATGCTGGTGACGAAATGTCTGCGGCGCCCGTGGCTGACGTTCGCGCTGTTCGGAATGCTGTTCGCGGGCTCCGTCGCCCTCTGGCCGAAGCTCGGCGTCGAATTCACCCCGAGAGTGGACGAAGGGGTCGTGAAGGTCGATCTGGAGCTTCCGACGACCGCGTCGCTGGAATACACGCGCCGGGTGACGAGCCGGGTGGAGGCGTTTGCGAAAGCGTTGCCGGGGGTCGAGACGGTCGAAGTCCTCGTCGGCGGAAACCGGACGAGTTCGGGGGTCAACCGAGGCCGCGTGCGGCTGTTCATGACGAAGGAGAAGGGGCGCCCCACGACGTTCGACATCGCCGACATGCTCCGCCCGTATCTCGCCGGAATCCCGGATCTCACGTCCACCGTATCGGCGACCGAGGGCGGCGGAGGCCCCGGAAAACCCATCGAAGTCTCGATCATCGGCGACGACATCGAAACGTTGAACACGATCGCCCTGAAAATGCTGTCGCTCGTCCGCGAGACGAAAGGGGCCGTGGATGCCGATGTGGACTGGCGTCTGGGACGAACGGAGCTTCGCGTCGAACCCAACCGGTGGCGTCTCGGACAGCTCGGATTGACAGTCGACGATGTGGCCGTGGCGACGCGGGGGTACATCACCGGAAAGAAGGCCGGCGTCTTCCGGTCGGGAGGGAAGGAATACGATATCCTGGCGAGGCTCGAACCCGCGAAGGTGGAGACGGTCTTTCAGGCGCCGGATCTTCCCGTTCCGGCGCGCGGCGCGTACGTTCCGCTCAAGTCCGTATCGGACATGACCTACGGTCTCGGACCGACGCGGATCCTGCGTACGGACCGGATGCGTTCCGTCACCGTCACGGCGGACGTCTCGGGGCGGTCCGTGGGGGAGGTTTTCGCGGAGATCCAGAAGAAGCTCGCGGGCATCGAAGTTCCGAAAGGGTACAAGCTGAAATTCGGCGGCGAAGTCGAGGACATGCGGGAGAACTTCTTCTATCTGGGAATCGCCTTCGTCATGGCGATCATCCTGACCTTCCTCATGATCGCGGCGATCATCGAGTCGTATTTTTACGCGCTGATCATCATGCTGACGGTTCCGCTCGCGGCCATCGGCGTGATTCCGCTGCAATTCATCACGAACACGAATACGTCGATTTACGGGATCCTCGGGTTCATCATGCTCGTCGGCATGGTGGTCAACAACGCGCTCGTGATTCTCGACTATGCGGAAATGGTGCGCAAAGAGGGAAAGGATCCGACCGAGGCGATTCTCGAGGCCTGCACGGTGCGTCTGCGCCCCATCATCATGGCGGATCTGACCTCGGTCATCGCCATGCTTCCGCTGGCCCTCGGGCTCGGCGCGGGAGGCGCGTACCGCGCGCCGATGGCCGTCGTCTCGATCGGCGGCATCGTGGCGGGGGGGAGCCTTGCGCTCTTCGTCATTCCCCCGGTGTATTCGCTGATCTGGCGGTTCCGCGGGTGGCGGGCGCGGCGAAAACAGCCGCTCGTTTCCGAAGCGTAATCGTTCGGTGTATCTTGTGAAAGGCGGACACCACGCATATAGCGCCGGGTCCGCCTTTTTCATGAAAGCCTTTCTTCGTAAGGTTGTCAAGAAGTAGGCGTTTTGGTTCATTGTATGCGATTTGCCAAACTCGCGTTCGGTCGCTATAATCTCGTCCGTGAGAAACAGACCCTCCCCCTGAGGTGCTTTTGGCGTAGACGAGTAAAGGAGGCGGATCTATGGACCGTAGGGTATTCGGTTCTCCGTTGGCATTCGTAATCATTGCGGCGTTCGCGCTCATCCTGTGCTTCGCGGCGCAGGCTCGCGCGGAAGGAGAGCGTCTCGACAGGCTTCAGGCACAGGCGCCCCGGACAAAACCCTCGAAGAAGAGTCATGTCGACGCCCGAAGAATCAAAAAAGGCGTCATCGCCGAACAGCTCCTGAAGAGCAACGCCGAGCTGGATGCGGCGAAAGCTGCGGTTTGGGCGAATTTCATTATGGACGCCTCGGATGAATTCGGCGTCGATCCCTTCATGATCTCCGCAATCATCGTCAAAGAGTCGGGAGCGCAGAGCAATGTTCGTTCCCGAACGAGTCACGGGCTCATGCAGATCAACTGGAAGGCCCACAGGACCGGTCTGACCTCATCGTTCTCCGGCATCGATTCGCGGACGGACATCTACGATCCCAAGAAGAACATTCTGGCGGGCACGTATATTTTTTCGTGCTATCTCAGGTCATCGGGCGGCGACGTCCAGAAGGCTCTCAAACGGTACGTCGGGGGGAACGCTCCCCGGTACGTGTCCGGAGTCATCAATTGTCGGAAGGAGCTTGACACGCGCTTCGCGCAGAACATCAACAAAGCGCAGTAGCAGACGCGCTCCGCATAAGGGGAAGGACGGGGGCAGGCCGCACCGACGAGGGTGTGCGGTCTGCCGCCTTTTTGTGCATCGAAACGTGCTTCGAAAGGGGAGTAGGGAACGTGACGGATTGTGATGCAAAGACGGAACGGCTCCAGTTTCAGACGGAAGCGAAACAGATTCTCGAAATGATGATTTACTCGGTCTATTCCCATCGGGAGATCTTCCTGCGGGAACTGATATCGAACGCGTCGGACGCGCTCGACAAGCTTCGGCTCGAAGCGATCCGCAACCCCGACGTTGCGGCCGGACATGAGCCGAAGATCCGGATCGACCGCGACGAGAAGAACCGGGTCCTTTCGATTTCGGACAACGGCATCGGCATGACGCGCGAGGAGATCGTCGAATTTCTCGGGACGATCGCGCGGTCCGGAACGCGCGAATTTCTCGAACGCGTGAAGGCGCAGCCGGAACAGAACGTGGCGGAAATGCTGATCGGCCGGTTCGGCGTCGGGTTCTATTCGAGCTTCATGGTTGCGGATCGGGTCGTCCTCGTCACGCGACGCGCGGGGACGTCCGATGTCTGGAGGTTCGAGTCGACCGGGGACGGAACGTACACGATCGAACGGGCGGAAGCCCCCGGGGCGTTCGGCGCGCTTCCCGGCGGGTGCGGGACGACGGTCGAGCTTCATCTCAAGCCGGAAAACGAGGAGACCGGGATGGAGGATTACGTCTCCGAATGGAAGATCCGCGAGATCGTACGGAAATACTCCGATTTCGTCTCCTACCCGATCGAGATGTCCGTCACGTCCGAAAAGGACGGCAAAACCGTCGCGGAGGACGTCGTTCTGAATTCGATGAAGGCCATCTGGACGCGCCCCGAGTCCGAAGTGTCCGACGAAGAGTACTCGGAGTTCTACCGGCATCTGTCGCACGACACGAACCCGCCGCTGCGCCGGATTCTCTTCTCCGCGGAAGGCGCCACGGAATTCCGCGGACTCGTCTTCATCCCCTCGAAGGCGCCGGGCGACCTGTTCTTCAGGGAACGGGAGAGCGGCGTCAGCCTGTACATCAAACGGATCTTCATCATGAGCGGATGTACGGATATCGTCCCCGGATTCCTGCGCTTCCTTCACGGCGTCATCGACTCCGAGGATCTCCCGCTGAACATCTCCCGCGAGATCCTGCAGAACGATCCGAAGCTGCGAATCATGCGGCGGAGCCTTGTCCGCCGCGTGTTCGCAAGTCTGAAGAAGCTCCGCGACGAGAACAGGGACGCGTTCGCCTCGTTCTGGAAGGAGTTCGGGGCCGTCCTCAAGGAGGGCGTCGTCCAGGAGCCTGAGGTCAAGGAGCAGATCCTCGACCTGTGTCTCTGGCGGAGCACGAAGGACGACGGCCTGACCACGCTCGACGAGTACATCTCCCGGATGCCCGAAGGCCAGGAGGGGATCTACTATCTCACGGGACGCGACTGCGACGTGCTCCGAAGTTCCCCGCACCTCGAAGCGTTCCTCGCGGAGGGGAAGGAAGTCCTGCTGCTCTGCGACCCCGTCGACGACCTCGTCATGCCCATGACGTTCGAATACAAGGAGAAAAAGCTGCTCTCCGTGTCCCGCGAGGGTGTCAAACCTTCGGGAAGCGAAAAAAAGGAGGACGAATCGTCCCGCTCCGAACACGAAGCCGCGCTCCGTCCGCTGATCGACGCCGCGAAGACGGCTCTTTCGGACGTCGTGCGGGATGTCCGGATCTCCGAGCGCCTCACCTCCTCGCCGTCCTGCCTGGTCTCCGATCCGAACGCGCTCTCGCCCCAGATGGAGCGCATGCTCCGCGAGATGGGGCAGGCCGTGCCGCCGACGAAACGGATTCTCGAACTCAACGCGGCGCATCCGCTCGTGACGAAGCTGAACGAACGGCTCGGCGGCATGGAAGCATCGGAAAAAGACTCGCTGCTCGGTCTCCTGTACGACCAGGCCCTTCTCGCCGAAGGCGTCGTTCCCGAGCGGCTCCAGGATCTCGCGAGCGGGGTCGCGAAGCTCATGCAGGGCTATCTCGAACGTCCCGGAACCGGGGTTACGGAAGAGAACGAACGATAAAATTAACTTTCCTTTTATATTGTCATTGACATGTTCCGACGCATGGGATACCCTTTTGGACGTATGGTTCGCATCACATATCTCATTAAGGGAGGCAGGTTCATGAAGAAGGCACTGGCACTCGTAACGGCACTGGCTCTTGCGTTGACGCTGTCCGGCGCGGCGCTCGCCGCGGAAGCTCCGTTCCACATCGGCGTCTGCACGGGAACGGTTTCCCAGTCGGAAGACGATCTCCGTGGCGCGGAAAAGCTCATCGAACTGTACGGCGATGTCAAGAACGGCGGAATGATCCAGCACATCACCTATCCGGACAATTTCATGACGGAGATGGAAACCACGATCTCCCAGATCGCCGCATTGGCGGACGATCCCAAGATGAAGGCCGTCATCGTCAACCAGGGAATCCCCGGAACGGCTCCGGCCTTCAAGAAGATCCGCGAGAAGCGCCCCGACATCTTCCTCATGGTCGGCGAAGCGCATGAGGATCCCGGCACCATCGAACCCGTGGCCGACGTCGTCATCAACGCCGACAACATCGCGCGCGGCTATCTGATCATCGCCGCGGCGAAGAAGATGGGCGCCGATACGTTCGTCCATATTTCCTTCCCGCGTCACATGAGCTACGAGCTTCTCTCCCGCCGCCGGAACATCATGGAAGTCGCATGCAAGGATCTCGGCCTGAAGTTCGCGTTCGAGACCGCTCCGGATCCCACGAGCGACATCGGCATCCCCGGCGCCCAGCAGTTCATTCTCGAGAAGGTTCCGGCGTGGCTCGACAAGTACGGCAAGAAGACCGCGTTCTTCTGCACGAACGACGCGGAGACCGAACCGCTGCTCAAGAGAGTCGCCGAACTCGGCGGATACTTCGTCGAGGCCGACCTTCCCTCCCCGCTCATGGGATATCCCGGAGCGCTCGGCATCGAACTGTCCGATGTGAAGGGCGACTGGCCGAAGATCCTGAAGAAGGTCGAGGACGCAGTCGTCGCCAAGGGCGGCGCCAAACGCATGGGAACTTGGGCGTACTCCTACGGCTACACGAACTCAGTGGCGCTCGGCGAACTTGCGAAGGTTCTCATCGAGAGGAAAGAGACCCCGAAGGATCTCAAGCTCAAGATGAAGGACGTCGTCGCGGCCTACGAAAAGTTCACCCCCGGCGCCAAGTGGAACGGCAGTCTGTATACCGACATCGCCACGGGCGTCAAGAAGAAGAACCACCTTCTCATGTACGAGGATACCTATGTCTTCGGACTCGGTTACCTCGGAATGACCAAGCTCACGGTGCCCGAGAAGTACTTCAAGGTGAAATAGCCGGCCCCGTTTCGTTCACGAGGGGGAGAGAGGGTTGACTCTCTCCCCCTTTGCATGCAATCGGACCGGTTCACGATACGAGACAGGGCTTCGACCAATCCGCGAGGGACGGATCGGGCCCGCAAAGAGGTGATGGTGTCTTATGGAAGATCAGGAGCTTCTCCGAATGGAAGGGGTCGGGAAGTCCTACTTCGGGAACAGGGTTCTCGCAAACGTGAATTTTTCCCTGAAGAGGGGAGAGATCCTCGGACTCGTCGGCGAAAACGGCGCGGGCAAATCCACGCTCATGAATATCCTCTTCGGCATGCCGGTCATTCACGAAACCGGCGGATACGAGGGAAAGATCTACATCGACGGCAAGGAAGTTTCCTTCAGCAGCCCGTTCGAAGCGCTCGAAGCGGGAGTCGGCATGGTGCATCAGGAATTCTCTCTCATTCCGGGATTCACGGCGGCGGAGAACATCGTCCTGAACAGAGAATCCACAAAGTACAACATGCTTGTCGAAGCATTCGGCGAACGGCTGCGGACCCTCGACGGGGCCGATATCCGGAAACGGGCCGAAAAGGCGATCGACACGCTGAACGTGGATCTTCATCCGGATATGTGCGTTTCCGAAATGCCCGTCGGGCACAAGCAGTTTACGGAAATCGCACGGGAAATCGACAAGGAGCGCACGCGTCTCCTGGTTCTCGACGAGCCCACGGCCGTCCTCACCGAGACGGAAGCGGCGATTCTCCTCAAATCCATGAAAAAACTCGCCGATCTCGGCATTTCGATCATTTTCATCTCCCATAGATTGCAGGAAATCCTCGACGTCTGCGATACGATCATCGTCCTGCGGGACGGCGAGGTCGTCCGGGAATTCGTTCCGGAAAAGACCGACCTCATGGCGATCGCGTCGGCCATGGTCGGGCGCTCCATACAGGGACGGTCGCAGCGGACGCAGGAGGACGCGGACCGGACTTCCGGCGAGATCATCCTCAGGGTCGAGAATCTCTGGGTCGATATGCCCGGAGAGACCGTCCGGGACGTGAATTTCGAGGTCCGAACAGGCGAAATCTTCGGAATCGGCGGTCTCGCCGGCCAGGGCAAACTCGGGATCGGCAACGGGATCATGGGGCTGTACGCCTCCGGAGGAACCGTGACGTTCGACGGAGCGCCCGTTCCGCTGAACGATCCGATGGCGCCGCTGTCGCTTGGGATCGCCGCCGTTTCGGAAGACCGCAGGGGCGTCGGTTTGCTTCTCGAAGAGCCCATCGCGTGGAATATCATCTTCACGGCGCTTCAGGTGCAGAACCGGTATCTGCGGCCGGTTCTCGGAGGACTGGTCCGGATCCGCGACGCGGCGGCGATTCGGGACTGCGCGAAACATTACATTCAGGCGCTCGAGATCAAGTGCGTCTCGGAGCGGCAACGCGTGGTGGAGCTTTCGGGCGGAAACCAGCAGAAGATCTGCCTCGCAAAGGCCTTCGCGCTCGATCCGAAACTGCTGTTCGTCGCCGAACCGACGCGCGGCATCGACGTCGGCGCGAAAAAGGTCGTTCTCGACACGCTGCGGGAATACAACCGGAAAAACAGGGCGACCATCGTGATGATCTCCTCGGAACTCGAGGAGCTGCGGTCCATCTGCGACCGCATCGCGATCGTCGACGAGGGGCGCGTCGCCGGAATCCTGCCCGCGACGGCTCCATCCACGGAATTCGGTCTGCTCATGCTCGGAAAGGTCGAAAAGACGCGGGAAAGGGTGACGGCGTGATGGAGCGGATCAAAGCGTTTATCGAAGCGGCCGGATGGCCGCGGATCATCATTGCGTTGTTCCTTCTGGGGCTTTTCGTCATCGCTCCGTTCGTCCAGGTCCGCGTCGACGCATCCATCAGCGATACGCTCGTGCGCTTCGGGATGAACGGCGTCATGGTGCTCGCGATGGTGCCGATGGTCCAGGCGGGCTGCGGCCTGAACTTCGGACTGCCGCTCGGGATCATCGCGGGACTGCTCGGCGCGGTGACGAGCATTGAGCTGGAGCTGACGGGAATCCTCGGCGTCCTGGCGGCGATGTGCATCGCCGTTCCGATAGCGGTTCTGTTCGGCTGGGCGTATGGTCTGCTGCTCAACCGCGTTAAGGGCGGCGAGATGATGATCGCGACGTATGTCGGTTTCTCGTCGGTCGCGTTCATGTGCATCATGTGGCTGCTCCTGCCCTACAAGAGCCCGAGCATGGTGTGGGGCTACGCGGGAACCGGACTTCGTACGACGATTTCCGTCGACGGCTACTGGATCCGGGCGATCAGCGACTTCCTCTCCTTCCAGTACGGGAAATACTTCTATTTTCCGACCGGAATGTTCCTCTTCTTCGCACTGCTGTGTTTCCTCATGTGGCTCTTCATGCGGACCAAGATCGGAACGGCGATGACGACCGTCGGATCCAACCCCGATTACGCACGCGCCTCGGGCGTGAACGTCGACCGCATGCGCACGATCTCGGTCATCCTCTCGACGGTTCTCGGCGCGATCGGAATCATCGTCTACCAGCAGAGTTTCGGGTTCATCCAGCTCTATATGGGGCCGTTCACGATGGCCTTCCCGGCCGTCGCGGCGATTCTCATCGGCGGCGCTTCCGTCAACAAGGCCACGATTCTGAACGTGGTCATCGGAACCATCCTGTTCCAGGGAATTCTGACCATGACTCCGTCGGTCATCAACAGCATCGTGCAGACCGACATGTCCGAGGTGGTGCGCATCGTGGTGTCAAACGGAATGATTCTGTACGCGCTCACGAGGGCCGTGAAGGTGAAGTCAAGATGAAGAACTCGTGTAGAGACGGTATCTCCCACCTGCTTGTTCAATATTCGGTTCCGATTATCTTCGTTCTCCTGAGCATCTTCGCGATTCCGCTCTCGCGGTTTTCGACGCAGTATCTTGTTCAGGAGATGGTCGCGCGGCTCGCGCGCGACTCGTTCCTCGTCCTGTCGCTCCTGATCCCGATCATGGCGGGAATGGGGCTCAACTTCGGGATGGTTCTGGGCGCTATGGCCGGCGAAATCGGGCTGATCTTCATCACCGACTGGAACGTCATGGGCGTTCAGGGGATGCTGCTCGCGATGATCATCTCCACGCCGCTCGCGATCCTCCTCGGCTGGATGTGCGGCGCGATCCTGAACAAGGCCAAGGGGCGCGAGATGGTGACGTCGTTCATCCTCGGCTTCTTCATGAACGGCGTCTATCAGCTCATCGTGCTCTACGGGTTCGGGAACATCGTCCCGATCAAGAACCCGGCGCTCGTGCTGTCGCGCGGCTTCGGGATCCGGAACGTCACGAACCTCGCCGGAATCCGCCACTGCCTCGACGACCTCTTTTCCTTCAACATCATGGGCGTCACGATTCCCGCGGCGACGTTCCTCCTGATCGGTGCGTTCTGCCTGTTCATCATGTGGTTCTCGCGGACGAAGCTCGGGCAGGACATGCGCGCCGTCGGCCAGGATCAGGAGGTCGCCGATTCCACGGGGATCCCGGTCGAGCGGACGAGAATCATTTCCATCGTCATCTCGACGGTCCTCGCGTGCTACGGGCAGATCATCTTCCTCCAGAACATCGGAACGATGAACACCTACAACAGCCACGAACAGGCGGGGATGTTCGCCATTGCCTCGCTTCTCGTCGGCGGAGCGAGCGTCACGAAGGCGACGATTCCGAACGTCTTTCTCGGGGTCGTTCTCTTCCATCTGATGTTCGTCGTTTCGCCGATGGCCGGAAAATACCTCATCGGCGAGGCGCAGCTCGGGGAGTTTTTCCGGGTGTTCATCTCCTACGGCGTCATCGCGATCGCGCTCGTGCTCTACTCGTGGCGCCGCCACAAGGAACGGGAGCGCGCACGCCGGAGCCTGAGGGGGGCCGCCTGAGATGAAGCGACAATACGTCATCGACGCGCTCATCGTTCTCGCGCTCGTCGCGTTCTCGGTCTTCCTCTACCAGTCGGGGAAGGGATACACGCTGATCTTCGACAACCGGAACATCACGCTCGGCGAAAAGAGCTACGAGGCGCCGGAGTATATTCAGGTGACCCTTGACGGAAAGGGGCGTCCGCTCGAGATCATGGGCGGCGACAGGGACATCATGACCGTCATGGGGAAAAAGCACGTCCTGAAAGTGGATGTTCTGTCCGACGACGAGGAGACCGTCATGGCGACCGTTGAGCGCCCGTTCGTGGTTCGCTACGACGGCGGGAACCTCCTGAACATCCCGGCCTTCCTGAGCGGGGACGCGGAGTGGAACCAGCGGATCGAACTCGACATCGCGCCGCCGAAGGACGAAGAACCTGCGCAGGAAGCGGCGCCCGGCGCGGAGAAGCCGAAATAGGGAACGAACCCGGGGGGCCGAAGAGGCCCCCCGCTCTTTTTCGTTCGTCCGTTGTCCGCGGACGCGAAAATCGGATATGATAGCCGAAGAATCCCGCGAACGGAATATCCGCCCGCCTGTTCGATCCCATAAAGGAGTGATTGGTTCCGTGAACGTGTCATCGGTATCTGAAAAACCCTCGGAACGGGGGACGAAGCTGCTCGTGCTGTTCGTGAATGAGGGGCAGCCCCCGCGTTGCGACGTGCTCGGCGAGGAGTTGCAGACGCGCATCCGTCTTCACATGGACCACGCGTCGTTTGTTGCGAAGAAGGGGAAGTCGCTGTATATCCCGCTGCCGGAGAAGTCGGCCGATCCCGGGAACGAACGGCCCCGGGTTCGCAACGTGCTGCTCGTGTGCCTCGGCTCCGGTCCGCACCTCGACGAGATCCGCGACCGTGCGGCGGAGTCGGTCCGCAGGGCGCGCGGGATGAAGATCGACGAACTGACGTTCGTTCTGCCGGAGGATCCGGACGAGCGGGCGAGCCAAGCCGTCGCGGAGGGGGCGATTCTCGGTGGATACGTCTTCGAGAAGTACCTCACGCGAAACGGCGACGAACGTCCGCAGCCCGTCCGGGAGGTCGCGGTCTTTCGCGGAAACGGCGATGGAATCGCGACGGGCGTCGTCTTCGCCGAGAGCCAGATCTTCGCGAGGGATCTCGTCAACGAACCGGGAAATTCGGTGACGCCCGCAGCGATGGCCGAGACCGCCGAGGCGACTGCCCGCGAGTTCGGCCTGGAGTGCTGCGTCTGGGACGAGTCGCGCCTTGCGCGGGAGCGCATGAACGGACTGCTCGCCGTCGGCGGCGGCTCCGCCGTGCCTCCGCGTTTCGTCCACCTGATCTACCGGCCGTCAGCCGGAGAGTCGGGGAAAACGGCGCCGAAAATCGCGATCGTCGGCAAGGGGCTCACGTACGACAGCGGCGGACTCAATGTCAAAACCGGAGACTCCATGCGGACGATGAAGGGCGACAAGACCGGCGCGTGCGACGTTCTCGGCGTCATGCGCGGCGTCGCGAAGCTCGCCCCGGCCGCCGAAGTCCACGGGATCTTCGGCGCGGCGGAAAACATGCCGGACGGCGGAGCGTTCCGCCCCGACGACATCATTCGCGCGCGCAACGGAAAGACGATCGAGATCGACAACACGGACGCGGAGGGGCGCGTGACGCTCGCGGACTCGCTGAGCTACGCCTCCGAGCTTTCGCCCGACGCGATCATCGACATCGCGACGCTGACCGGGTCGTGCGCCGTGGCGCTCGGCAACTACAGGGCGGGGCTCTTCTCGGGCGACGACGCGCTCGCGGGCGAGATCGGGAAGGCCGCAGAGCGCTCGGGCGAACGTCTCTGGCGCCTGCCGATGGACGACGAGAAGCTGCGCGACGCCATCAAATCCCCCGTCGCGGACGTCCTGAATTCGGGCTCGCGGTACGGCGGCGCGATCTGCGCGGCGATGTTCCTCCAGTCCTTCGTCGGAGAGGGAATCCCGTGGGCGCATCTCGACATCGCCGGAGTGGATATGTACAAGGATGAGTTCGGCGTCTACGGCAAGGGGGCGTCCGCCTGGGGCGTGCGCCTGTGTCTCGAATTCATCCTCGGCCGCGCGGCGGCCGGAGGGAACGCCGTCGCGTAGCGCTACTTTCCGATACAGAAGTCCCTGAAGACGCGATCGAGGACGGCGTCGTCGTTCGCGATCCCCAGAAGGCGGTCGAGGGAGCGGAGCGCGTCCGAAAGGCAGCTCGCCGCGACGTCGGGCGTGAGTCCCGCCTCGATCGCCTCTTCGGTCCGCGAGAGCGAGTCGAGCGCGTTGCGGATCTCCCCGACCTGCCGGGCTGTGGCGTTCAGTCCGGCGTCGAGCGTTCCGGCTCCGGCCGTTTCCGCGACGATGGCGTCCTTCAGCGCTTCGAGGCCGGTCTCGCAGGAGGCCG
>CAYVKE010000021.1:0-10481 GCA_964451935.1 uncultured Synergistaceae bacterium
GGAAGAGGTCACAGGTTCGAACCCCGTGTCGCCCACCATTGTACGTACAGGGTTCCCGCGATTCCAGCGGGGGCCTGTTTTTTTTCTGTATGTCACCGGTATGTTTTGATGCGCTTCACCGTTTTCTCCGCGTAAGGAAAATATCAGAAAAACAAACGGCGCCTTCCGGAAGCATTTGCGCTCTTCCACCACCGCGCTTCTTCTTTCAGACTCCGCTCCATTTCGATGCCGTCCGAACCGTCCCGGTAGTACTGTCCGCGTCTTCTGACGTCGGAAAAGCCCATTTTTCCGTAGAGGGCGATCGCCTCGGAATTCGTCGCCTGCGTTACGAGACGGATGTTCGAACAGCCAAGATAGCCTCCAAGTTCGAACGCGCCGAGAAGAAGCGAGGAAGCTATCCCCCGGCGCCGGTATCTTTCATGAACGACAAGATTCAAAAGATGCAGTCTGTCGGACTCGGCCCGCAGGACTGCATACCCCGCAAGATGGTGTGAAAGCCGCGCTCCCAGATACAGGACGCCCAATCCCGGATCTGCGAGTTCGCGCTCAATGACGCCGGATCCCCAGCGTACGGAAGAAAAAAGCTCCTCGAGAACGCGAATGTCGCCCGCATCTTTCGAGGAGCATAATCCGACTGTCGGAAGGATGATTCGTTCCTCCTCAGAGCCCCCGGACGATCGTCTCGTCCCTTCCGGGACCGACGCCTATCAGCTGAACGGGGACGCCCGTCTCTTTCTCGACATAGCGCACGTAGTTCTGCGCGGCAGACGGAAGATCATCGAAACTCCTGCATGAAGCGATATCTTCCTTCCAGCCCTCAAAGCGCTCGAAGACGGGCGTCGCGCATGCGAGAACGCCGGCGTTTCCGGTGAAATGCTCCAGCCTCCCGCCTTCAACGTCGTAGGCGACGCATACGGATATTTCGTCGAGACCGGACAAGACATCCAGTTTCGTCAGGGCGATGGATGTCATTCCGTTGACGCGGACAGCGTATTTCAGCCCGACCATGTCGAGCCACCCGCACCGTCTTGGGCGTCCGGTCGTCGCTCCGTATTCGCCGCCCCTTTCCCGAAGCATGTTCCCCAAGTCGCCGGTATCCTCCGTCGGGAAGGGCCCTTCTCCGACCCTAGTGCTGTATGCCTTGACGACCCCGATCACCCTGTTGACCGCATTCGGACCAAGTCCGAGGCCCACGCATCCGCCGGCGGCCACGGGGGACGAACTCGTGACGTACGGATACGTTCCATGATCGACATCAAGGAGTGTTCCCTGCGCCCCTTCAAACAGCACCGTCTTTCCCGACTCGAGCGCTTCGTAGAGAATGCGGGACACGTCTCCGGCATAGGCTGCCAGTTCTTTTCCCCAATTCACTGCCTGGGTATAGATTTCGTCAAACGGAAGCGGCTCGAGATTGTACAATCTCGTGAGCATCCTGTTCTTGTCTTCGAGGTTAAATTCCAGCTTTTCCCTCAGGACGTCGGGATGGAACAGATCCTCAATCCGAATCCCGCAACGGCTGAATTTATCGACGTATGCGGGGCCGATGCCGCGTCCGGTCGTCCCGATCTTCTTTCCCTTGCCCCGAAACTCTTCCTGCGCCTTGTCGATAATCTTGTGATACGGCATCACAACATGAGCGGACCCGCTGACGATGAGCCGCGCACGGTCCATGCCCTTCGACTGAAGATCCTTGATCTCGGCGAGGAGCTGTTCGGGATCGACGACGACGCCGTTTCCTATGACGCACAGCTTTCCGGGATACAGCATTCCCGAGGGCAGGAGGTGAAACACATATTTCTTTCCGTCGACGATCACGGTGTGCCCCGCATTGCTGCCGCCCTGATACCGCGCGAATACATCCACACGGGAACCAAGGCAATCGACGACCCGTCCTTTTCCCTCATCGCCCCACTGGGCTCCGATAATGACTTCTACCCTTCCCTTCACGGCGCAAGCCTCCTCATCGGTTCATTTCCGTTGTGAATCAGTTCCGGCAGGGTGACGAACCGAACATCCCCAGACGGCGTTTCCGCCAGTCGCCGGAGCAGTTCCAGACTTTTCGGCCTTGGATGAATGATCGCAATCACCCGGCCGTGTTTCCTCGCAAGCCGAAACATTCTTTCCCGCTGTCTCTCCATGTATTCGGGCGTCGCTTCGTGATCCAGGAAAACCGAAGACGCCAGTGCGGGAACGCCCGCTTCAGCGGCTTCCTCGACGGCGACAGACGATGCGGTCGTCCTGCTGTCGACAAAGATCTTCCCCGTCGGCTTCATGGCCTTCATGAGCGACCTCATGACATTCCTGTCGGCTGTAGCGCGGGAGCCCATATGATTATTCATCCCTATCGCCCAGGGATACAACAGAAATACGCGCCGGACCTCTTCCCGTATGACATCGTCCGAGGTATTCACTCCGATGAGAAAATTCTTGTCGTATCCGTTGCCGACCGGTTCCATGGGCATATGGACCAACATCGGAATTTCCTTTTCCCTGGCGAATGCGGCGACGCTCTCGGTTCTGGGCTGTCCCGGAATGACCGCCCATGTCAACGGCAACGGCATGGCGGCCAGATCCCGCGCCACACGCATTGACGATCCCATGTCGTCGACGATGATTGCGACGCACGGCGCCCTCCGGGATCCGGGCGACGGCGCGTCCTGCGACGCCGGAATCGCAACCGGAGGAACATCAGGACTCGCCGGCCGCTCCGAATGTTCCGGGACCGTCCGGTCCGGCCGAATATCGACATCCGCGATCCGCGCATTCCGCCAAACGGCGACGGAATACCCTGCGGCCCACGCAGCGGCGACGAGCAGCAACCAGAACGGAATGATCGCCCTGCGGCTGCGGAATCTCATTCGGACTCGGAATCCGCTCCTTCAGAGGAGACCTGCAGATTGGCCCGCATGAGCTTTTTCAGTTCCTCACGCGCGCGGATCAGCTGCTTGTCCTTCAAATGATCCTTCGTCAGTTCGCCGTCGATCTGGACGGTCGGCGTCAGCCCAACATGATCGATGACAAGTCCGGACGGCGTATGGTACCGGGCGATCGTGACGTAAATCCCGCTTCCGTCCGACATGTTGAACAGCGTCTGCACGGATCCCTTTCCGAAGCTCTTCTTGCCGACAAGCAGCGCCCGGCCATGATCCGACAGCGCCCCCGCGACGATCTCCGAAGCGCTCGCGCTCCCTTCGTTGATGAGCACCACCATAGGCATCGCGGTCAGGACGCCGGGAGTTGCGAAAATCTCGTCGTTCGCCCTGTCCACGCGTCCCTTCATTCCGACGATCAGGCCATTGTCCAGGAACATATCGGAGATCTCCACGGCGCCGTTCAGAAGGCCGCCGCCGTTGTTCCGAAGATCAAAGACCATTCCCTTGGCCCCCTTCTTCTGGAGCGAGATCACGGCATCCCGGAGATCGTCCGCCGATTTCTGCTGGAACTGCGACAGGCGCAAATACCCGGTCGTCTTATCGAGCATTTCCGACCGGACGGATTTGAGCTTGATCACTTCGCGGACGATGTCGAATCGCAAAAGCTTGTCGACGTCCTCCCGGCGAATCCATATCGTGACGCTGGTTCCGGCTTTCCCGCGAAGCATCTTGACGACGCGCTCGGAATCCCAGCCGAGGATCACTTCCTCCCCGACCTTGACGATCTGGTCCTGGGGTTTGAGTCCTGCGCGGTCGGCCGGCGTATCCTCTATGGGGCTGATGACAAGCGTCCGACCGTCGCGCTGTCCGATGTAAATGCCGAGTCCGCCGTACTCCCCCTCCATTTCGATCTGCTCCTCCTTGAGCTGGGGCGGATCGACGAAACGGGTGTACGGATCCTGCCAGGCGGCGACCATCCCGCGGATGGCGCCGTACAGCATCTTGTCCTCGGGGATGTCCTTGCTGACCGCGTCAATCTGATACGTTTCGATAATCGCCCTGGCCTGTTTCATGAGCCACAGCGACTGGGGCTTGAACGGCGACACCCTCGACAGATCGTCCATGTTGTCCGCATGGGCGACTTTCCCGCCGGGAATCGCCACCGAATAAAAGAGACACGCCGCAACGCCTGCACCAACCACAAATCCACCTATAGAAGCTTTAATCCGTGAGAACATGATCTCCTGGCCTTCCTATCGACGTAAATACGCAAGGGGATCCCTCGCGTCACCGTTGACACGTACTTCAAAGTGCAAATGCGTTCCCGTCGTTGTTCCCGAGGAGCCGACGGCCCCGATGGTCTGCCCCTCTTTGACCGGCATTCCTTCCTCCACAACGGAACTCGAAAGGTGCGCGTAGACCGTCGTCAGGCTGTTGCCGTGATCGATGATCACGACCTGCCCGTACCCCCGAAGCCACCCGGAATACAGAACCTCTCCGGGACCGGCCGCGCGAACGGGAACGCCCCGATCCGCCCGGATGTCGATACCCGTGTGCATTATTTTCGTCTTGAACGTCGGGTGGACGCGCAATCCGAATGTGCTGGATATTTCTCCCCGGACCGGCCACGCAAAACGGCTTCCCCGGGCCATCATGACGGAGCTGTCGGGCTTCCGGTGCGCCTTCGCGGCCTCTTCCGCCTTCTTTTTCATGAGCAACGTGATTGTTCTGCCGATCTTCCTCTGTGCGTCCTCCAACTCCTTCATCGCGGCCATGTGGACCTGGCGTTCTTTCTGAACCCTGTCCAGCAGCGAATTATGCTCGGAAATGCTCGCCTTGTAGCGGCCCCTCTCGCCCGAAAGATTCTGCTGATGCGAATCGAGTTGTTGTTTCTGGATCTGAAGTTCCTTTGTCGATGATTCCAGAAGCGCCTTCTTTCGAAACAACTCTTCGAGCATCTGCTCGTCCTGTCGGGCGATTCTCCCCAGAAGAACGGACGTCGCCATCGCCTCATGCGCGGAGGCGGACGAAAGAAGCAGATTGAACTCGGCGATCCCGCCGTACTTGTAGATCGCGGTGACGCGCTCGCGGAGCATGGCCGTAATATCGCCGATCCGCCCCTCCGTCTCCCGTATCGTCCGTTTCAGCCCGACGATGGAACCCTGAACTTTCTTTTCTTTCAGTTCGAGAATGCGGATCTTGTGCTCCGTCATCCGCTTGCGCTGGTCGAGATCGCTGAGTTGCGTCAGAACGCCCTTTTCCTTTTTGTTCATCTCCTGAACGAGCGTCCGGTGTTTGGATATCTGGGACTCCAGCGCGCGCATGCGCGTTTCTTCCTGTGATATCCTGGCGTCGAGATCCGATTCCTCGGCGGCTTGCGCGCCGGCGGTCGAAAGAAAGAAAGCCAGGAACATCAAAAAACGGACAATCGCTATCCGCCCGTTTCTCATTTTCCGACCCGCCTCACGACGGCCGGGCCGCCTTCGTGATGAAACGGCTGACCGCGAACCAGCTGCACATCCATCCGAGCGTCATTCCGGTTCCGAGGAGAATGAGGTGGAACTTCAACAGAAATGTCTGGTTCTGAAGCATCATCACAAAAGGAAGCGTCGCTTTCAGGACGCTCACGGCGTAGGCATAGCCCGACGCAAGCGCGACAACCGCCAGAACGGCGCCTATTGTACCAAGAAACAGCCCTTGCAGCACAAAGGGAAAAGCAATATAGGTCCGCGTCGCGCCGACGAGAAGCATCACCTGAATCTCCTCGCTCTTCGAATACAGGGAGATTCGGATCGTATTGAAGATCACGAGAGAGCTGATGATCGCGCCGAGGAGCATGATGGCTCCCGAGACGCGCGTCGCCAGAACGGAGATTCGGGACAGTTTGTCCGCAAGCTGCCCCGAATAGACGACTTCTTCGACGGACGGGAGCGCGACCAGATCCCGGACGAGCATCGAAACGAACGAGGCCTTTTCCACCTGAATCTCGATTCCCCACGGGAGGGGATTCTCTCCGAGAAGCGTCACCGCCTTGGCCTGATTGCCCAGCTTCGCTCGAAGCCTGTCGAGCGCCTCTTCCGGGGAAATGACGCGAACATCGCGGACATAGGGCGCGGATCTGATGCGTCCGGCAAGCCCGGCGGCGTCGCTTCCGTTCTTGAGATACGCCTGAACGACGAGTTCTCCCTCGACGCGATTGACCATGTGTCTGAGATTCAGGGCGAAGAGCGATGACAGACCGAGCAGAAAGAGAACCGTCACCGTCGTCAGCAACGTGAGGATGCTGAGCCCCCAGTGCCGCGTAATCAGTCTGAGCGTATCCCTGAGAATATACCTAAAGCTCCCCATCGATCACGTACCGGCCTCTCTTCTCGTCACGCTTCAGCCGCCCGTCGTGGAGTTCAACGACGCGCTGCCGATACGCGTCCACGAGATACTGGTCGTGCGTGGCCACGATGACGGTCGTTCCGGCGGCATTGATGGACAGGAGCAACCGCACGATTTCCTCGGACGTATGAAGATCGAGATTCCCCGTCGGTTCGTCCGCCAGGAATATGGACGGAGAATTCGCCATCGCGCGGGCGATCGCCACCCGCTGCCGCTCGCCCCCCGAAAGCTGCATCGGCTTGAGGAACCGGCGGCGCCACAGTCCGACCAAATCGATCACCTCGTTGACGCGGGTCTGCACGATTCTCGGGGGAACGCCCATCGCTTCGAGGACGAAGGCCACGTTTTCGAAGACGGTCAGATCCGGCAGGAGCTTGAAGTCCTGGAACACGACGCCGATGCTCCGCCTGTAGTACGGCAGCTCGGAGGCGCGAATCTTCCGGAGGTTCTGGTTCCCTACAGAAATCTGCCCCCGCGTCGGAACGATCTCGCGTGTTATGAGCCGGAGTAGCGTCGTCTTTCCAGACCCGGTCGTTCCGATCAGGTAGACGAATTCCCCCTTTTCGACGGTCAGGAAGACATCCTCGAGCGCGACAATGTCCGGAGCGAAAATCTTCGTGATTCCGGCGATGCGAACCTCCACGTCCGGCCTCGCTAGAGCGCGTCGGGGCTGCGACGCCTCAGGGTCCACGCCTGAAAGGCGGCGCTCACGATCCGCTCGGCGGTCAGCCCGTAGTACGCCTGCAACTCTTCGGGAGTGCCGCTCTGTCCGAAAAGATCCTTCACCGCGACGGACAGGACAGGCACGGGATAGTGCTCGCACAGAAGATGCGTCACGGCTTCTCCGAGCCCTCCCTTCCGGAAGTGTTCCTCAGCGATCACGCAACAACCGGTCCGATGCGCCGAACTCAGAATGATTTCGGCAGGCAGCGGGGATATTGAGTAGCAGTCGATCACTTCCGCTTCGATATTCTGTTGCGAGAGTATTGTAGCAGCTTCCAGGGCTTCGTGAACCATGATCCCGCACGCGCAGATCGTCACCCCATCCCCTTCGCGGAGCAATCTTGCGCCGCCCACGTGAAAATCCGTGTCGGACGGTTCGTAGACGGGAGGAATGGGCATCCGTCCCAGTCTGATATAGACGGGGCCTTTCCAGGAGTTCGCGTTGCAGATCTGAACGATCGCGGATGCGTAATCCGAGGGACAGAGGACGGCGACGTCCGGCAGAAGCCGCATCAGCGCAAGATCCTCGAGCATCTGGTGCGTCGCTCCATCCTCTCCGACGGTGACGCCTCCGTGCGTTCCAACCAGACGCACCGGAAGCGACGGAAGGGCGATCGCATTGCGGATCTGCTCGTACGCTCCGCCCACGAGGAACGAGGCGAAGGACGCCGCGTACACGGTCCGCTCGCACAGGGCCAGTCCGGCGGCGACGAGAACCATGTTCTGTTCCGAAACGCCGAGGTTGATATAGCGTTCCGGATATTTCGCCGCGAACGCGGAGGCGCGGGTGGAAGAAGCCACATCGGCGTCAACGACGACAAGCGATTCGATGTGCTCCCCGAGCAGAAGCAATGCCGCGCCGTACGCGTCGCGCGTGCTGATCCGTTCGGTCGTCATGAGATTGCCTCCCCCGAGGAATGGGAGCGCAGCGTCTCCTGTTCGAGCGCTTCAAGTTCCCGGAGCGCCATTTCCACGCGCTGTCTGTTCAGGACGTCCTTCCCCCGAAAGGAGCCGTTCTCGAGAAAGGAGACGCCGTGCCCCGGAATCGTCTTCGCGATGACGGCGCCCGGAGCGTCGGACGAATCGATCTCCGCGAGGGCTTGCTGGAGGCTTTGCGGACTGTGCCCGTCGGCGTGGGCGACGCGCCATCCGAAGGCGCGCAGCTTTTCGTCCAGAGGCTCGAGTCCCATGATGTCTTCCGTCTTCCCCTCCATCTGCACATGATTTCGGTCGATCACGAGAAGGATCCGCGAAAGGCGGAAATGGCCCGCGGCCATCGCGGCCTCCCACATGGCCCCCTCCTGCATTTCGCCGTCGCCGGCGAGGCAGGCGACGCGATACGGCGAACCGCTCATGCGGCCCGCGAGCGCCATTCCGACCGCGATGCCGAGTCCCATGCCGAGCGAACCGGACGAGGCGTCGACGCCGGGGGTTCTGTTCGCCGCGGGGTGCCCCTGAAGCATTGCGCCGAGGCGGCGATAGCTCCACAGCTCTTCCCGCCGGAAAAAACCGCGGTCGGCGAGCGTCGCGTACAGGGCCGGGCACCCGTGCCCCTTGCTCAGGACGAAACGGTCGCGGGTCGGGGACGATTCGTCTTCGGGCGAAACCCGAAGGACCCGCCAGTAGAGCCAGGTCAGGATATCCACGATCGAAAGCGATGACACCAGGTGTCCGGAACGCGCGACCCCGATCATCCGGACGACGTCCTTGCGAATGTTGATGGCCCGTTGTTCGAGGTGCAAAAGATCAGATTCGGGAATGCGACATATTTCCGTCACGTAGACCACTCCAGACTCTCAAAAATACCGAACGGACTTCTCCGCCGAGTTCGCGCGCCGTTCGTTCCGGCCGCCGCCCGCCGGTCCGCGTTTCGGGAAAACACGGCATCCCAATATCCTGCGCGAAACCGGCGACCTTTGGGTCGTACGGAACCGCCGTACACGAAACGCCGAAAAGCGCCGAAAGGACGCAGAAATGGAGCCGCATCCCGAACGAAGCGGCGGCGTCGCTCCACAACCGCCGGGCGTCCCGCAGGCCGACCGGCCTGCGGATCTCGGCGCAGGGAAGCGTTCCGCCGTCGCTGAGCGAGCGGAGCAAGATCTCGTCCGCGTCGGACATCGCCACGCCGACAAGAGGAATTCCCGCTTCCTCCGAAAGCCGCCCGGCCTCCGCGGCGGCGCGGACCGTCAGATCTCCCGGCCAGGGGCGCAGATTGACGAGAAGAACTCCGCCCCGTTTCCCGCTCCCGGTCTCTTCGGAAGCAAGCGAAAAGACGGCGTCGGGCGTCAGGGTTCCCGAAAGTCCCCAGCTTTTGAGAATCTCGAGCGACCGCCCGTCGCGGACGCCCCGGAACAACATCCGCCGAACGGCGCTCCGGGAAAGAGCCTCCCCCGTCTTCGTCCGAAACGGGCCGAAAGACTGTCCGAAGGACCACGGCGCACATCCCGCCATTCGGGCCAGATGCGCAACGGACGCATAATAGACGGCGGAACGGACGCTCGTCGCATCCTGAAAGAGTCCTCCGCCGCCGTAGAGCAGCGTCTCCGAACATCGCAGCGTCGCCCAGAGCGAAGCCGGGCTCCACCGGTCCGCCGACTGAACGGAACACAACGATCGTGTTTCCTCCGGTTTTGCGGAGAAAACGATCACGTGGTCTTCGGGAACTCCCGCTTCCCGCAAAAGGCCGAGAAACGCCTCAAGAAGAAGATCGTCCCCGAGGTTCCCGAAACCGTAATATCCGAGAAGCGCGACGTCGAACCGGCGGCTCACCCCATGAGCGCCCCGCGGAATCTCGTCCAGAGAGGGATCACGACGAGACGGCAGAGGAACAGGATCGCGACGCCCATCAGGACGCCGGACCACCAACCGTTGAACTCCCGGAAAAGGATGAACGACATCGGGGTATGAAAGTGGCAGAAACTGTTCACGACCGACGAAAACGCAAGCGTCACCGCAAGCCTGAGGATCTCCCGGTACCGTCGCCAGAGCTGGTCCTTCATGCACAGGCTGAACAGGAAAAGCGCGGGATAGCCGACGAAAAGCTCCTTGTTTCTCGGGCGGGCGACCAGGAAGCGTTCCAACGCGTCGCGGAGATGCACTTCGAAATCGGGAACGAACTGTACGTTGTCGCTCCGGAAGACCATGATCGCGGCTCCGAGAAGGAGCATTCCCAAAAGCATCAGCTCTCCCCAGACGGGGGGACGTTCGATGATCTGGCCGAGCGACTCGGGATGAACCCGTTTTTTCAGGTCGTACAGCAGGACGATCAGCAGGGGCAAAAGCAACGTCAGTTTGACGCCCGAGAAGCTCCGCAGCCGGAGCATATACGTCGGTTCGCTGAAAAGCGCCGCAACCGCCAGCCCTCCCACGACGGCGAAAAGAAATCCCTTCAGGGATCCGAGCATGACGCCCTTGACAAAGTGCTTTTTGATGTACGGATACAGCACCAGCACCGGAACGCTCGATATGATGATGAGCCCGTACTTGAGCTGTTCCGCC
>CAYVKE010000021.1:10491-33185 GCA_964451935.1 uncultured Synergistaceae bacterium
CAGCGAGGCCTCCGCGGCGACCAGTCCCGCAGTGAGCGCGCCGAGCAGCCGGGCGACGAAGGAGATGTTCCACGAGAGGAGCGCGGTAAGGAGCGCCGCCCCTCCCAGAAGGAGCAAGACGGGCGAGGAAACGGACCGGTTCCCGGTCGTCGCTTCGTCCGTTCTCCAGCGGGTCCAAAGCCGGAATGCCGCCGCCGCGAACGCGAAGGAACACGCGATCGAGGCAAGAAGCCCGTTTCTCCAGGGTCGGACGGGTTCGGGCCACCCGTTAGGGCCGAGCACCCTCACGGAGCGTTCCGAGAGGGAATCCGAAAGGCTTTTCAGCTCGCGCGCGAACGTATCGAGCACCGACGGAGAATAGTTCATCGCCGACGGCCTGAAGACGAGGAGACGGACGGAACGTTCCTTGACGGCGCGAACCATGCGCTCCTCGAGCACCCGTCGCCCGATGTTCCGGGACAGGATCTCCTCGTGCGTCACGCTGTGCAACGGAAGCAGCGATGGGTACGCCGACCACGAGAGCTGCGGCGCGCCTATCTGGCGGGAGAATTCGACCATCGCCAGCGTCGTCCCCGACTGTTTGACGAGTTCGCCCAGCGCTTTGAAATCGGGATAGCCTACCGCGACCTCGCCCGTCGGCGAGAGGCACCGGATATTCGGATACTCCCGCAACACTCCGGAAAGCGAGCTGACGACGCCCGCGCCGTCCGACGGAGGCGCGGGACAGACGCGGTAGAGAACGGGAACATTGAGTTCCTTCGCAAACTCCAGACCTTCGTAGTCCGGAAGGACGCCCGACAGGAAAAGCTGGTCCCAGCTTCTCGAAAGCAACCCGCATACGCCTCCCGGAACCGGGGAAACGACCGTTCCCGGGAAACGGGACGCCAGAAACGCCATGGCTTTCTGCGAATAGGCCTTCCCCTTGTCGATAAAGACAGCCGGACCGTTTTCGGGACGGGCGGTTGCAGCCGGCGTTTTCAGGCCTTTCCGGATCTCAGGCGAAAGGGAGGAAGATGGGCCGAAAAGGAGCGGCGCCGCGCCCGTCGAGAGTTCCTGCCCCGTCTTCTCGGACACCATCAGTCCCGATACGCCGCTTTTCCTGAGGAGATCGAATACCTCTCCCCGCGACCTTCCGCTCATCGCCGAAAGACCGACGACGTCCGAATAGTCCGCGACGATGGCGACATCGCGGTATTCCGTCTCCGCTCTCCATCGCGGCCAGAGGGCGACGACGGAAAAGAGGAAGGCAACTCCCAGCAACACGCCCGTTCCGCTGAAAGATAACCGGGAACGCACCTCGCGAATCACAGCTTTCATGAACCAACCCTCCATTGACTGACAACCGGAATGCCGAGTTCTTCGAGAAGCGAACTGACTCGGGACAGGGGAAGTCCCACGATATTGAAGTAGCATCCCCGTATGGATTCGACGAGAAGCGCGCCCCATCCCTGGATCGCATAGGCCCCGGCCTTGTCGAGCCCCTCTCCGCTATCGACGTACGCGCGGAGGTCCGTTTCGCCCAGACGCCGGAACGTAACCTCCGACGTGACGACCGCGTCCGCGATGCGGCCGTTCCAGAAGACGGCGACGCCGGAATGGACGCGATGCGTCCTTCCGTTCAGAAGCGAGATCATCCGGAAGGACTCCTCGCGGTTCGCCGGCTTTCCCATGAGCATCCCGTCGAGATCCACGACCGTATCGGCGGCCAGGACGAGCGTATCCGACGGCGCATTCGCGGCGACCGACGCGCCCTTAATGCGGGCCAGACGCCCGCACAAAACCCGAGGAGACTCGCCCGGCAGGGGATCTTCCGGGACATCCGGAACGCGGACCTCGAAGACCCATCCGAGCGACTCGAGAAGCTCCCGACGCCTCGGACTGCCCGAGGCGAGAATCATCACCGGGAAAGCCATAAGCCCGCCGCCGCGCCGACGATCGTTCCCGGATTGCATCGGAAGCTGAATTTCAGACCGAAAGAGAAAAGACCGAGGTCGACATCCTGAATATTGAATCCCACCGAGAGAATATCCCGGAAAAAGGCCGAGGTCATTTGGAATCGCTGAAGGTACAGCCCGAGCACCGTTCCGATAAAGACGAAAAGAAGAACATACCACCATCGGGAACCGGAAGAAGCCATCGCAGCCTACCCCGCGAGCGATGCGCCGAGAGCCAGAGCCCCGATGCACGCGCAATAGATCGAAAAAACCCGCAACTGCCCCCGGATGACGATGCGGCGCAGGAACCGGAGTGCGGCGTACCCCGTGAAAAAGGCCGCCAGGGCGCCCCACATCCAGCCCTGGGGCAGATCGCCGATCGAGAGTCCGTGACGCAGCTCAAGCAGGACCGCGCCCGCAATCGCCGGCAGTGAGAGAAGAAACGAAAACCGGAACGCTTCATCCCGTTCCAGTCCGCTCCGCAATCCGGCCGCAAGCGTCGCGCCGGAGCGGGAGATCCCCGGAAGCACGGCGATTCCCTGCGCAAGCCCCACGAACAACGCGTTTCGAAGGGAGACGCGCGCGTTCCGGGAACGCGACCTTTCCGCCGCCAGCAAAAGAGCGGCCGTCACAAGGAGGCCTCCCCCGACGAGCGCGGGAGACGCCAGCGCGCGAACGACCAACGGCTTCAAAGGGAGCCCGATCAATGCGGTCACGATCGTTCCGGCGACGACGGACCATCCGATGCGCCATCCGGGCGTCGAGCGGCCCTCCGGACGGACAAACCCGGAAATCCATTCTCCCGTGAAAACGCATATATCGCGCCGGAAAAACAGAAGCGTCGCCAACATCGTCGCGCCGTGAAGAATGACGTCGTAGGCCAGAGGGGCTTCCCTGAAGCCCAGAAGCATCTGAAGAAGCGCGAGATGGCCGGAACTGCTCACGGGAAGAAATTCCGTAATTCCCTGAAGCGCCCCGAGCGCGAGGGACTCGATCATCGGCGACGCCTGCCCTTTGCGGGCGACGCCTTCTGCGGGAACGACGGCTGCTCGCCGGCGGCCGAGATCAGCGTCATGATCGCCGGGCGGGATTTGCTGTACCGCCGGACGACATCGCGAACGCGCGTCCGGATCTTCTGACACAATCCTTCCGTCTCCAGGGATCCGAGCCCGCGCATCTCGGCGATGCCCTGCCGCACTGCCGCCACGATCTCCGAACGCAGCGTTTCGGCGTCTTCCATGTGCAGGAATCCCTGGCTCTCCACGACGGGATCCGCCGCGAGCATCCCCGAAGAATCCAGAGTCGCCGAAAGAGCGATGACGCCGTCTTCCGCAAGTTCGCGCCGCTCCTTCAGGATGCTGCCCTCGAGTTCGCCGAACGCGATTCCGTCCACGAGGATCCCGCCCGCCTGGACGCGATCCTTGACCTGCGCCTTCTTCTCCGTGATCGTGAGGACGTCGCCGATCTGCATGACGAACGTATTCCGCGCGGGGACCCCGACCTCTTCGGCAAGCTGGGCGTGCCGCACGAGATGACGGTATTCGCCGTGAATCGGGACGAAATATTTCGGTCGAACGAGGTTGAGCATGAGCTTCAACTCTTCGCGCGACGCGTGTCCCGAGACGTGGATTTCGCTGTCGCTCTCGTACATCACCTCGCACCCGCGCGCGAACAGCCGGTTGATCGTATTGCTGACGAGCTTTTCGTTGCCGGGAATCGGCGTCGCGAAAACGGCCACGAGATCCCGCTCTCCGAGGGTGATCTGCCGATGCTCCCCCTTGCTCATGAGGACAAGCCCCGAAAAGGGCTCGCCCTGACTCCCGGTCGTCATGACGACGAGCTGGTTCGGAGCGATTTTCCCGATCTCATCCATCGGAACGAGCATCTTCTCGTCGATGTTCAGGTAGCCGAGTTCTCTCGCGAGTTCGACGTTTCCGACCATGCTCCGGCCGATAAAGGCGATTTTCCTGTTGAACCGCGCGGCCACGTCGGCGACCTGCTGGACGCGGTGAAGGTTGCTCGCAAACGAGGACACGACGATCCGCCTGTTTCGGTGAAGGCGGAAAATTTTCTCGAGCGTCCCGCTGAGGACGTGTTCGGACAGGGTGAACCCCTTCCGTTCGACGTTCGTCGAATCGGACAACATGAGAAGCACCCCTTCGCGACCGACGTCGGCGAAGCCGCCGTAGTCGGTCAGACGGCCGTCGATCGGGGTCGGATCCAGCTTGAAGTCTCCCGTATGCACGATCGTCCCGAGCGGCGTCTTCACGGCAAGTCCGACGCCGTCGGGAATCGAGTGGCAGACCGCCATGAAGCGCACCGAGAACGAACCGAGCGCGATCGTCTCTCCCGCCTTGATCTCGGTCGCCTTCACCTTGTAGGTCGGAGCCGCCTCTTCGAGTTTATGGGCGATCATCGCAAGCGTCAGACGCGTCGCGAAGATCGGGATATCCAGCTTCGGCAGCACGAACGCGAGCGCGCCGGTATGGTCTTCGTGCCCGTGCGTGATGATCGCGCCGACGATGCGATGCTTGTTCTCCACAAGGTAGGAGATATCGGGAATGACGAAATCGATGCCGAGCATCTCCTCGTCGGGGAATTTCAGTCCGGAATCGATGATGAGGATCTCTTCGCCATATTCGATGAGGTACATATTCTTGCCGATTTCGCCCAAGCCGCCGAGCGAGATGAATCGAAGGGAGTCCTGGCCGTTTTTCCTGTGAGAAGAAGTTCTTTTTCTTTCCCTGGCGCTTTCTGAATTACGCACGCACACACCATCCTTTGGATTTCCATCCGTCTTTTCCGAGCGTTGATTATACAACGGCCCGGCGCAACAACAAAAACTTCCGCTCCGCGCGCGCGAATCCGATTCACCAATGCCGATGTTGCCTCTGGAATGAATGTCTGTTAGAATTCCATATCACAATGCGAACAGCCCAGTAAGGGAGGCGGCATCGTGGCGCGAAACGGAACAGAGAATGATACCGTAATGACCAAGACAGGATACGAAAGGCTCACATCCGAACTGATTGAGCTTCGCAGCAACGGGCGGTCGGAGATTTCCCGCCAGCTCGAGGAAGCCCGTTCTTTCGGCGACGTCAGTGAAAACGCGGAATACGCCGCGGCGAAGGACGAGCAGGCAAAGCTCGAAAGCAGAATCCTGTGGCTCGAATCGCAGCTCAGCAAGGCGAAAATTCTCGATACGTCAAACATCGACGCCAGCAAGGTAACAGTCGGGACCACCGTTACGATCGAGGACATCACGAACAGACAGCTTTTCGTATACACCATGGTCGGATCCGAAGAAGCGGACCCCAAGAACAAGAAGGTCTCCATACACAGCCCCGTCGGCCAGTCCGTCAACGGCAAGGCTGTCGGAGACGAGGTCCAGGTCAAGGTCCCGCGCGGAGTCCGATACCTTCGAATTCTCGATATCACCGTTCTCTAGCGGTTTCGGCGCCGAAGGTCGCGCCCCCTTTCTCAGTCATCGTCCCTGACGGGGGCGTCCTTCGGCCGATCGAACGGATCATTCAGGTTCTTGCTTCCAAACGAGACGGGCTTCCCGGGGAAGGCCGTCAGGGTCAAACGCAACCCCATCCAATCGTCGTCGCCTTTCCGGTCATCCCGATACACGAATTCCCACTCCATACAGCAATTATTCCGGTACGTCAGGCGATACACCAGTTCGCCCATCGTCGAATTCGCGAGGTCGTACCCTCCGCGGAGGGAGAAGGCCCATGCCGACGAAAGCGACACATCCACGAGCTGGTGGATTTCCTCGCGCTCCTCGTAGGAATCCCAATACATCGGAGACTCGCCGCTCACCCATCTCCGGACATAGGCGGTTCCGAAGCTGACCGTCCCCCGGCCGTAACGGAACCCGACCGTCGCCTCTCCGATCTTCTGCGCGTCGTACGGATCGTCATAGCGATAGTACCAGTACGACCCGTTCCAAAACGCGCGGATATCGCCCTCCGACTCCCCGTACAGCTCAATGCCGGCGCCCTTTCTTTCGGCATGGATCGTCGTTCCTCCGGAATTTTCCTCGTATCTCCCGGCGGTCGCCTTGACGCGCCACCAGGACCAGTCCAGCGCCTTGTCCTGCCACCACGGGCCGACGATCGAGAACTCGGGATCGCGCCAGAGGACGCTCTTGTACGTGACGCCAACGCTCTTTTCAACCTCGACGGCTTCCCGCTGGGACCAGATGAGCTTCGCCTTCCAGTCACCGGAGCGCGTGAAGAGTCCCCACGTCGGTCGATACGTCTTCTCTTTCGTCGTCTCTTCCCACGTGTAGGACGTCGTCGCGAACAACGTGAGCGTTTCACCGACATTCTGCTCCAGGGAGAGCTTCCACTCCTCGTCGATCTTCTCCCAGTACATCGCGTCGATCGTCACCTTGCCGGTATCCCATGCGATCGGACCGGAGATCCCCAGGCCGACCCCCTTGTCGGACGTTCGCTCCACAAGCGGCATGAAGGTCGCTTCGACGGCGCGTTCCTTTCGGTCCAGGCGAACGATGTAATCGAAGGGATACGAAAACAGCAACGTATCTCCGATGTAAATTCGCGGATTTCTCGCGATGACCTTTTTTCCGGGAATCAGGGTCACTCGTCGCGTTACGAGCCGATAATGCGGATGATCCAGGGGACACGTCGAGAACGAAGCCGATTCCCACTTTCCGACGGTTTCGCCGTCCTTTATTGCGGAAGCCGCCGCCTCTTTCGAGACCCAGCCCTTCTGGACGGCGATCTCCGGAGGAGCGACCTCGACGTTCTTTCCGCGGATGAAAAGAGCGCCTTCGCCTGCGGGGGCGTACGCAGTCGCATTAAGGAGAACCCCCTCGCGGGTCTTGAGGTTATATCGAAGCTGATCGCCCTCCAGCGTCTTCCCCTGCGATACGATAACGATCTTCTTGCCGGGGAGCGATCGGGCGGTGACGACATTCGTCCCCGCGTCGACATCCACATGTTCGGCGCTGATTCGAAGGGTTCCGTACCGGAGCAGCACGCCGCCCTCCGCCGTCGCGGTCCCGCCCGCCTCGTCGAAGGTGACTTTTTCGGCGTCGAGGGTGACTTCCGCGCCGGGTTTGAGGAGATCTTCGGCGAACGCGCAGGAATCCCCCCGAAGCAGAAGCATCGTCATCGCCAGGACGAACACGGAGACGGCCGCTCCGAATACGGCGATATCGCATGTCCGTCTGCGCATATTGTTCATCAGCGTAAAAAGCGATCTGCGTCGTCCCACGTCAGTATGGCTCCTCCCTCGATCCGGAACTCCCCGTCCAGAGACGCGCTTGCGGAATGGCCGCGCAGAGACCCTTTCGGGGAGAAGATCACAATGCCTTCGGGGAAAAAAATTTCCCTGGATCCGTTCTTCCACTGGGCGCGCTTCGCTTCAAAGCGAATTTCGTCGCCAACGATCCCCCGGGCCGTTTCCGGGCGGGCGGCCGAATCGGCCGATTCGGCGACGTACCAGACCGCGCCGCTGATACGATCAAGCGTCGCCAGTTCGGACGCCTCTTCGAAGCGCGCTTCGGGCGCAATGAATTTCACGCGCCGTCCTTCGGGCCACTCCCCCAGCAGGTCGATGGACGAGAGGAGGATTCCCGACTCGCCCCGTTCCGCGCGATCCACGGAGCCCTTCCACAGGACGCCCGAGAATTCGCGTTCGACGCCGATATGCTCCACGACCATGGCGGGAAGATGCGCGAGCCCCTTCCGCACCAGGGTCGTCTGCAACGAGAGATCGTGGACCAACCCCCGGGCGTACAGGACAACGGCGGCGACGCCCAAAGCGACGAGCGTCCATTTGGTGATTCTACCAGACAACACTCCAGCTGTGCCCTTCCTGCGTCAACGTAATGATCCGGCTCACCAGGGTCCGCATGAGGATGAACTTCTGTGAGGCGATCACCTTCGCCTTGTTTCCGTCCGTCCACTTCACCTTGTACCCGTCCTTGAGCGCCCATCGCATCGACGAATCGATGGTGTCGCGCTTCAGCGCCTGCACGGAGACCGTCTTTCGGGAAGCTTCGGAAAGAATCGCGTGCATCCCCTCCGCGTCTCCGGCCACCCACTGTGCAAGAAACGCTTCAAGGGCCTTTTCCTTCGAACGGTAGAGGTTTGTCCGGTCCGCTTTCTGTTCTCCGCGAGGAGTGACGTCTCCGGATGTTCGTTCCTTCGGGCCGGGCAAAAAATCCGCGAGAGCGCCGACATCGCCGGACCGGACATCTGCGGCCGGTTCCGGCGTCGGGACGGGCGGAACCGGCGGAACGGGAGAAACCGGAGGTTGCGGGCGTTCCGGAGCGACCGGCTGCTTCTTTTCCGACTTCGGGACAGGCGGCAGCGAAACGACAATTCCTTCCCTGGAGCCGCCTGTTTCCGGCTTGCCCTTGTCCCGCGCCTTCGGGACGGGAGCGACGTCCTCCTTCGCGATCGTGTCTGCGAGCGGCGTTCCGCTCCCGTTTTCCGAATCATGCGCCGCAAATACGAATTCCTGTTCCCCGCGAATGCCGAGCCCCTTGACCGTGACGACAAAACGCTTGTCGGGCTGCTTGGGAAAGAAGACGAGTCCCTGAACGACTCCGGAGAGCGGTTCGTCGAATTTTTTCTCGTACGACGTCGGGGCGATCGATTGCCCGTCAGGGAGAGAAAGCAGCACCGAACCGGATAACGGGGCGAGAGAAAGGGGTTTCGGACCGAACGCATACACGGTCATCAGAAAGGGTTCCGTCTCCGCGATGCGAAGCTCCTTGACGAATGACCGCCGATACGCGTCCTTCTCCTCCTGGGACATTCCCGACCGCGCGGCCTCGGCTTCCACCCACGGCGTCACAAGCTCCTCGGGATAATGCACGACCCAGACGATGCAGTCCCTCCCCCAATGGAAGGACGTCCATCGCTCAAGAATCGCCGTCGCCTCTTCCACCGGACTCTCGGCGGCGAAGACGCCGCGCGGAAGAAGCAACACGCAGAGAAGTGCGATACATTTCCTCAGAGAGAACATGAAAAACACGATCCCCGTTCGGCCGTTTTTTCGCGGCGATGCATCAGAGCTTGTAGTCGATGATCGCGGATACGCCGACGCCCTGCACGCGGCGGAAGCGCTGCAACGGGTTCAGCGAATCGATCGGGATGAGAATCTTCACGCGTATCCTTCCCATAAAGGTCACTTCGAGCTGCGCCACGGCCTTGCACTGGTCCACCGTCCCCTTCGGTCCGGCGACCTGCACGGCGCCGATTCGGGTTCCCGAGCCGAGCGAGACGATCGGAACGACCTTCGTCTTCCCCTGCACCTTGGCGCCCTTGTTCAACGTCATCGTGTTGATGAAATCGTCGAGCGGACCGGCGACATTCTCGACGAGAAATCCGCCTCCGACCACCCCGATGAGATCGCCGAGGTCAATCGCGGATGCGGATCCTCCGAGAAGACTCAAGGCGAAAAGCGCTGCAATCGTTCGTTTTTTCCATGACATGTTCGTTGTCCCTCACTTCCACGGATCAGTTCCACATCGCGTTCATCTATTTGCTGCGGGCGGGATCTTCTCCTCCGCGCTCCACCGGCGTCGGCTCCGCATCCGCAGAGACGGGACTTTCGGGAGCGGCGTTCTGATCGCGAACCACGCTCTCTAGCCCTGCGGGAATCGGAAATCCGGACGCCCGGAAGGCGCCCACGGTCTGGACGTATATCGGGGTTCCCTCTGGGATTTCCTTCACGTTGCCCCTGACGAGGAATCCTCCGGCAAGCCCCAGCGGTCCGAGCAGAATCGCGCCCAGGAAGCTCGTCCCGGCCGCCGCTATCTGCGCCGATTCGGCCTGCGACGCCTTCTTCGCTTCCTCTCCGATCGTAACGGGGATCTCTTCCGGTCCAAGCGGAAGGAGCTTTTCCATGACGACCTTGACCTCCGCCGCGCGCCCGAAACTTCTGGGTTTGGACACCTCGGTCACCTTTCCGACGACCCGGGAGCCGCGGCCGGCGACGAGATGCGATTCGACGACGACATCCTGCCGGAGCGTCAGCAACACTTCGTCTCCGACCTTGGATGTCGACGGCGAAAGCTTTCGCGCAAGCTCGGAACGCAAAACGAGGGCGGCCGGAACCTCGACGTCCTTCCACACGACCGCTTCGGAAAGCAGCAGGGAAAGCACTCGTTCCAGGCGCATGGACATCGGTTTGTCCTGAAGCGACGTTCCTTCGAGCTGCGTCTCCAGCGCGTCGATCCGCTGCGCGACGGCGTCTCCCGAACGAATGCGCTGCGACATCACCCACTCCGCAACGCCGAGCTTGAAGAGCAGGGAAGGCTGTCCGGCGTTTCCCTTCTCAAGGAATGAGACGAGCGCGGTCTGACGATCGGAAATGCTCCCCGGCAGTCCCCGCCCGAAGAGGTCTTTTTCGATGCCGTTCAGGCGATCGATGAGACCGCCGCCTTTCGTGTCCCCGTACACGATCTTCTCGGCCCGCGCAAGGATCTGGAACGTCGACGGCGGATTTTCTTCCGCCCGGGCGGACATTCCGACCGGAACGAGACTCCAGGCGAGCAGCACCGCCGCCAAGACGAAAAGCCTGCGGACCATTCCACCTCGCGCACCGCTGCGGAACCACCCCATACGTATCATCCTCTCGCCTCCCCTTCCTGATTTCGAACGCCCGCATCTTCCCGGCTCCGATTCGCCGCGGCCCCGACGAAACCGACAAACAGCGGATGCGGCTTCACGGGTCGCGACCGGAATTCGGGATGGAACTGCACTCCGACGAACCAGGGATGATCCGGCAGTTCGATGATCTCAACGAGATTCTTTGCGGAATACACGCCCGACACGATCATGCCGGCGGCCTCAAGCCGCTTCCGGTATCCGTTGTTGAATTCGTACCGATGCCGGTGTCGCTCTTCCACGCGGGCCGTCCCGTACAACCCTGCCGCAAGCGTGCCCGGGACGAGATCGCACGGATACACGCCGAGACGCATCGTCCCCCCCATGTCGGACACGGCGATCTGCTCCTCCATGAGATGGATGACCGGATTGACCGCGCCGGGGTCAATTTCCGAACTGTGCGCGCCCGTCAGAGAGCAGACGTTTCTGGCGAATTCCACCACGGCGACCTGCATCCCGAGGCAGAGTCCCAGATAGGGAATGCGGTTTTCACGAGCGTACCGCGCGGCGAGGATCTTCCCCTCGAAGCCCCGCGCCCCGAATCCGCCGGGAACCACGATCCCCGAAACGCCCGAGAGGACGCTCCCTGCGCCCTTTTCCTCGATCTCCTCGGCCTCGACGGATCGTATGGACACCCGGACGTCGTGATGGACCCCCGCATGGTGTAACGCTTCCACCACGCTGAGATACGCATCCTTGTGGTTGATGTATTTTCCCACAAGCGCGATCTCGACCTGTCCCGAAGGGTGGCAGTACCGCTGAACGACCCGCTCCCAATCGGACAGGTCGAGAGAGACCGGCGTCTCGATCCCGAGGCGCTTCATGACGAGCGTATCCAGCTTCTGGGCGTGGAGGCTCAGCGGAACCTTGTAGATCGTCGGCTCGTCGAGCGCCTGGATGACGGCCTCCTTCGGCACGTTGCAGAACAGGGCGATTTTGTCGCGCATGTCGTCGCACACTTCGTAGTGCGACCGGCAGACGATGATATCCGGCAGAATGCCGATGCGCCGGAGTTCCTGGACGCTGTGCTGCGTGGGCTTCGTCTTGAGTTCCTGCGCGGCCTCGAGAAAAGGTACGAGCGTCACATGGCAGTACAGGACGTTCTCCCGTCCCACGCGCGAAGCCATCTGGCGGATGGCTTCGAGGAAGGGTTGGCCTTCGATGTCCCCGACCGTGCCGCCGATCTCGGCGATCACGACGTCCATCCTGTCGGCCGAGCGGAGGATCCGCTCCTGAATCTCGTTCGTGATGTGCGGAATGACCTGCACCGTTCCGCCGAGGTAGATTCCCCTGCGTTCCTTGGAAATGACGGCGGAATAGATCTTTCCTGTCGTGACGTTGTTGTCCGACGAGAGGGATTCGTCGATGAAGCGCTCGTAATGCCCCAGATCCAGATCCGTCTCGGCGCCGTCGTCGGTGACGAACACCTCGCCGTGCTGGAACGGATTCATCGTCCCCGCATCGACGTTAATGTAGGGATCCAGCTTGATGATGGAAACGCGCAAGCCCCGTTTTTTGAGCAGGACTCCCAAAGAAGCAGCAGTAATCCCCTTGCCGAGGGAAGAAACAACTCCCCCTGTTACAAATACGAACTTCGCCATCGGAAGGCCCTCCATCCCTGCGTGGGTTCAAAAAAAGAATAAGGACCAGGGATATCTCCTTGGTCCAGTGTACTCAATTCGCCTCAGGATGTCATGCGAAAATTGCCTAACGCAACAACTTGAGCGGATTTATCGGTCTGTTATTCAGCCGCACCTCGAAGTGAAGATGCGTTCCTGTCGCCCGTCCGCTGGAGCCGACGGAGGCGATGACGGTCCCCGGGGACACCGACTGCCCCTGGCGGGCGTTCAGCGTCTGGCAGTGCGCGTACAACGCCGTATATCCGTTTCCGTGATTGACGACGACGGTCCGGCCGTACCCGCCCATCCAGCCGACATACACGACCTTGCCGGCCTTCGCCGCCTTGATCGCACGTCCACGGGGCCCCTTGATGTCAAGTCCCGCGTGGAACTGTCTCCTCCGCGAAATCGGATGTCGTCTCCATCCGAAGGGGCTGTTGATCTTTCCGATCACGGGCCATTTGAAGCTTCTGGAGAACGAGCGTTCCGCCTTGACGACCGGCTTCGCCGCGTCGTCATCCCCCGAGGTCGTGGTCTCCGGAGCCGCGCCGGGAAGGAAGAGTTCCTTTCCCGCGACAAGCGACGCCAAGTCCGCTCCGGCGTTCACGGCGCGGATCTTCGCCGCTGCGATCTTGAACTTTTTCGCAAGGGATTCGACTGTCTCCCCTTTTTTGACGGCGACGAAAATACCGTCCTGGTTGGGAATCCGCAGGGCCGCCCCGGGTTTGAGAACGTCGGGATCTTTCAGCGCGTTGGAGCCGAAGATCGTGTCGATCTCGACGTTGAAACGGTTCGCGATCGACCAGAGGCTGTCGCCGGGGCCGACGATATAGGTCGTCACATGCAGCGGCTTCGCCTCATCCAGCTTTTCGGCGATCCGGGCCTTCCGCGTCCGGACTTCCTCGAGCGTCGCCTCGACGCTGTCGTTCGAGTTCGGAACCAATAGAAGCTGTTTGCTCGCGAGACGGTCGGGACTCTTGAGTTCGTTCGCCTTTACGATGGAGTCCGCGCGGACGCCGTAGCGGATCGCGATATCCGAAAGCGTCTCTCCGGTCCGGACCGTGTGTTCGACCCAATCGGCCCTGACGGGATGGAGGACGATCTCATCGCCGCCCTTGTCGTCCGACGTATCTTCAAGCTCGTCCAGTTCGGGCAATTTCGACGCATTTTCCTCCGATTTCAACTCTATGACGTCGTAATCGGGAATCGTCGTTTCAGAGAAGGGCGTAATCTCGGGCTTCTCTCCGTCCGGAAGCCTTTTCAGGTCCGGAGAAACGAAAGAAGAGGCGTTCGATATCCCGAGATACGAGGGAAGGCCGGCCTCGCCGCCGACGGACGCAGGCGCCCCCCGCGGAGAAACCGTCTGAGCCGCCCCTGAGGCGAAAAGCTGAGAAACATCCGCGTCCGCTTTCCCGGACGCGGCGACGTCGGCCCTCGGCGCGAGGGGCTCGAGAGCGCGCGTGCGTCTGTCGGCCGGAAGCGTCACGACGAGCGGCGCCTTCTCAGGAACCGGCGACGGTGAGGCGGGCGCGACCCTCGGAGTCGCACGCAGGGCCGATTCGCTGCCGCGCTTCGCAAGAAGCTGAGCGGTCATCGCGGGCGCAGCCGCCTCTGTTTCGGCGAACGCCGCATCGGCATGGTCGGGAACGAAGATACGGCTCCCGGAAGTCGACGCTCCGTCCCGAACGTCGAGGTCTTCGTGAAGTTCCGGTTTCGTATCCGAAACATCGATCAGAATAAAGCGAGAATCCTGAACCTCCGGCTCTCCGGAGGATTTTTCCTGGGGAAGTTCCCCCCATGCGACCATGGCGTGTCTGTTTCCCGCGCTGACGGTCAGAAGAATTGCGGCGCCTACCATAAGAAAAACAACCGTGATAAAACCGAATCGTCCCTTTCCCCGGGGAGCGCCCGGGGTCATTTTCGACGATTTCTTCACGCATCTCCCTCCTTTGATCCGGATTCAGACAGGCCGGGGTGAATTCCGGCGCCCGTTCCGGGATCTAGGCAAGCTTGATGGACATGAAAAACTCTCTGTTCGATGCAGACTGCTTCAGTTTATCTATAATGAGGGACAGCGCCGCCGATTCGTCCACACTGACGATGCGGCGCCGGAGAAGCCAGAGTTTGCCCAGGTCTTCCTCGCTGAAAAGGAGTTCCTCGCGCCGGGTTCCCGATTTCGTGATGTCGATGGCGGGAAAGACTCTCTGTTCCGCAAGTTTTCGGGACAGGTGAAGCTCCATGTTGCCCGTCCCCTTGAATTCCTCGTATATGACATCGTCCATTCTGCTCCCCGTATCGACGAGGGCCGTTCCGATGATCGTCAGACTTCCGCCCTCTTCGATATTCCGCGCCGCTCCGAAGAAGCGCTTCGGGAAATACAGCGCGGCGGGGTCCATGCCTCCGGAAAGCGTTCGTCCGGAGGGCGGCACGACGAGATTCGACGCTCGCGCAAGACGCGTAATGGAATCCAGAAGAAGGACGACGTCCTTGCCGGCTTCGACCAGACGCTTCGCCTTTTCCAGCGCAAGGTTGGCCACCCGCATATGCTCGTCGGCCGGCCGGTCGAACGTCGACGCGATGATCTCGCCGTCCACGGAGCGAGCCATGTCCGTCACTTCTTCGGGGCGTTCGTCGATGAGAAGAACCATCAGGATGATATCGGGATAGTTCTGCGTGATCGAGTTTGCGATTCGCTTGATCAGCGTGGTCTTTCCGGCTTTCGGGGGCGAAACCACAAGGGCGCGCTGTCCCTTGCCGATCGGGGAGAAGAGGTCCACGAGGCGGGTGGAAATTTCCTTCGGATCCGTTTCGAGCGTCAACTTTTCGTCCGGGAAGATCGGGGTCAGCGCGCCGAACTGCGGGCGCTTCCTCGCGGCCTCGGGATCGGAAAAATTGACCATTTCCACCCGAAGCAGGGCTTCATAATGCTCCTGATCCTTCGGCGGCCGGACAAAACCCCAGATGACATCCCCGTTCCGCAGTCCGAAGCGCCGGATCTGCGACGAGGAGACATACACGTCGTTGTCGCTCGGCAAAAGCCCCTTCGGACGCAAAAAGCCGTATCCTTCCGCCAGCACTTCGAGCGTTCCTCCGCCGAAGCGGAAGTTCATCGCGTCCGCCTGTGACTTCAGGATCGCGACGATCAAATCGTCTTTCCGGAGAGACGAAAAACCGGAAACGCCAAGATCCTTGGCGACTTTGCGAAGGTCGGAGATGATCTTCGGCGCAAGGCGCGAATAGGAATACTTCGGACGGGGCGCATTTCTGGAATCCGCCTCTCCCGCCGTCTCCACGACGACGCTCGGAGGAGGCGTTTCGCAGGGAGGCTCCGCCTGAACCGCGACGACCTCCTGCGCCTGATCGACGGCGACAGCCTTTTCCGCCGCCGCTGCCTTGGCCGATTTGGACGACCTGGACGAACTCTTAACCGCCATGATTTTTCCGGTACCGATTCCAGTCTGTCATAAACGACTCGAGACCCCTTTCGGTCAATGGGTGGGAATAACACTGCCTGAGCACCTTGAAAGGCACGGTAGCGATATCCGCTCCGGCGAGCGCGCACTCGAAAACATGCCGCGGGTGCCTGATGCTGGCCGCTATGATCTTCGTATCGAGGTCGTGGACGGAGAAGAGTTCCGCGATATCCCGCACAAGTCCGACGCCGTCCTCGCCGATGTCGTCGAGACGGCCGACGAACGGACTGACATAGGACGCCCCCGCGCGAGCGGCGAGCAATGCCTGCTGGGGAGAAAAAACGAGAGTGACGTTCGTGGGAATTCCATCCTGGGAGAGAGTCCGTACGGCTGCGGTTCCTTCCGGAGTCATCGGAATCTTGACGACGATATTCGAAGCAAGCGACGCCAGTTTTTTCCCTTCCTCAATCATCTCGTTCGTCGCGGAAGACGTCACTTCCGCGCTGACCGGACCGTTCACGAACCCCGCGATCGACTTCAGAAGCTCGAAAAAGTCGTCCCCTTCCCGCGACACCAGACTCGGATTGGTCGTTACGCCGGAAATGATCCCCCATGATTCCGCTGTTCGTATTTCGTCGATATTCGCCGTATCAATGAAAAATTCCAATCTATCCCATCCTTACAGAAAGATCGCTCGAAGCGCACTCGCTATCGATCGCCGGACACCACGAAACGCCCGTTCCAACGCACTCCCGAACCCGAAGCAATCCGCACCTCATACCCGCCCGAGGGAAGCGCAAAAGAATCCCTGAGGCTCAAACACAAACATTTCGTCCCCACTCCCGGAGCAAGGACGATTTCTTCACATTTTATGAGAGCACCGTCATGAAACCAGAGTATGCGCGCCGCACATCCGTTGTCGAGCGTTTCATAGCGAAACCTGAGACACAGAACCCGCGTGTTTCCGGGAAAAAGAAAAATGCCTTCCCGCGCAGCGGGAGGACGCAGCGTTTCGTCCCTGATATCCACACTATGAAAAACCAGACCGTCGTCTGTCGATCCCCTGCCGCTGCGCCGGATGCCGACGAAGGAAGAGACGACGAGCACAATGACGCTTCCGGTGAGAAGAAAAAAGAAGAGAAACCCGTTCTTGTTCATTATACATACCGCCCCGGAAAACATACAAGCGGAACGCCACCCGCCGGTAAAAGCAGGGGATAATCACGGCGCGCCCGGCGTTACGCAGCACACTGTATCATGAATGGATTCAAATCACAAATGCGAGTTCAGCGTCCGGGATCGAGACCGCCGTAAAAAAACGCTCCGAAACGGGCGCCTCCCGTCAGTCCGGGCGTCGGGAGTTTTTTTCGCAAAGGGAGAACAGCGTGCGAACGACGCGCATCGTCTCTTCCGGCGGGAAACCATCGACCGACAGTCCGGGACGTCGCGTAACGCCGTCGACGACTCCCATATCGCGCATCGCTTCCAGAAGGGACATCTCTTCCCGCTCGCTGTGTCCAAGCCATCTCCCCGCGCGTCCCGAAAGCCCCGCCGCAAGGGCGTACGCGCCCCACGTCGACACGTCCACCGGGATCGCGCATGTCGCGGGAACGACGGAACAGCACGGAAAATACGAAGGGATCAGAGCGGCGAGACGGTCCGCAAAAAAGCCCATCCCCGCCTCGTTGCCGCCGTCGCCTACCGCCAGGACCGGGATGCCGCTCCCAAGAACCGCAGAGGCTGCGTCGTCCAGCGGAACGACCCATGAAGAGACATCCTCGCATCGCATATTGTAATATCGCCCGTCCGAAGCCCGACCGACCCGTTCAACATACACGAGAAGATCGAAGGATTCGGAAAGCAGCGCCTCCGGCGAATCCGCCCGAAGAACGGACGGCCCGCCGATTCTCCTGCTGCATGCCGCAACCGCGTCGAAGCAGGACGAATCGGTCGCGAGACGAACATCCTTCCCGAGCCGGAGAAGCGCCCTTCCGAGCACGACGCTTCCCCCCGGACCGTCCGTCTCGGGCGCCATGCACGATGGGATGAAAAACCCCGTCACGATGACGATGCGATTCGCCCGGAACAGAAGGTCGACCGCCAGTTCGAAAAGACTCGCCTCGCACAGCGCAGTCACGCCCCGCCCCGCCCCGCCCGAAGCGACGAGGGAAACCAGCGATTCGGCGACCCCTTCCGGAAGGCTTCCGACGCACGCCCCATCTGAACCGCCGGACATTGCGCCGCTCCCCGACATCGGTGAGACGGCCGGCGCGCCGAACGAATCGTCAGAGCGTATCATATGCTCAGTTTTTCCACGAGTTCCAGAAGCTCGGGATTCAGAAGCTTGCGCTCCTTCCACGCCCGTTCCAGCGGGCGCAGCTCCATGGCGTTGTTGAGGCACCCGACCATGCCGCCCGTCTTGCCCTCAAGCATGGACTCCACGGCGAAAGCTCCCATGCGGGAGGCGAGAATCGCATCCCGCGCCGTGGGACTTCCGCCCCTCTGGAGGTATCCGAGCACCGTTATCCGCGCGTCGTATCCTCCGGTGTCCTTGAGCTGGTCCCGAAGCTCCGTTGCGGACATGGCCCCCTCGGCGAGGATGATCAGCGAATGCGTCTTGCCGCGGCGCTTCGAGTAGTGCAGACGGTCGCAGAGCTTGCCGATATCGAAGGGCAGCTCCGGGACGATCAGGTATTCCGCTCCCCCCGCGACGGCCGCTTCGAGCGCGAGAAAGCCCGAATCGCGCCCCATGACCTCGACGATGAACAGGCGATCGTGGCTGCTTGCGGTGTCCCGAAGTTTCATGACCGCCTCGAGCGCTGTATTGATGGCCGTATCGAACCCGATCGTTTCGTCCGTTCCGGCGATGTCGTTGTCGATCGTCCCGGGAACCCCGATCACCGGGATGCCTTTCTCCGCAAGCGTCAGCGCCCCCCGGAACGAACCGTCTCCTCCGATGATCACGAGTCCGTCGATGTAGTGCTCCGCCATGCGCGCAACGGCTTCGTCGCGGCCTTCGGGCGTCTTGAACCGCTCGCTCCTGGCCGTGCGGAGGATCGTTCCGCCTCTGTGGAGAATGCCGCCGACGGACGCGGGCGTGAGTTCCTGAAACGCGCCGTCCATGAGTCCCTCGAATCCCCTGATGACTCCCACGGCTTCGACATTGTGATAGATTGCGGTCCGCGCGACGGCGCGAATGGCCGCGTTCATTCCGGGCGCGTCCCCCCCGCTGGTCAGGACCGCGATGCGTTTCATCTCCACGGGTCGTTCCCTCCTCATGTCTCGGACTATCCCACAGGAATGCATTGTACGGCCTCATCGCCTTCCGGCGCAAGCATACAAAAAAGCCCCCGAATCCGTCGCGATCCGGAGGCATGCATTCCGAAACGAACTACTGCTTCTGCAGCTCATCCACCCGCTGCTGGATCGTTTGAAGCTCCCGGTCGAGTCCCGTAATCTGGTTTTCGAGGTCTTTCTTCTGGTCCGAGAGCTTTTTGATGCGCGCTATCAAGCGGTCGAGTTCGAGCTGCGAGGCGGCCTTTCCCTGATAGAGCTTCTGGGGGTTGTCCTTGTAGACGTCCCAAAGAAATTTTATGTCATTTTTCAGAAAATTATGGATGCCATTATTCAATTTTAACTGAATCGTTCTAGCTCCCTCAAGGTACGACTTCCCCGTCTTGGAATCAAATTTCGGAAACTGGACCATGCCCTCACGCTTGCCCTGAAGCTTGAAATTGAAGCGTTTATCGTAGTCGACGGGGGTCAGTTTTTTGCTTCCAATCCAGAGTTCAACCTGCTCGTCGAACGGCGCCATATGCATCGACGGTCCGTTGTTGTTGAACTCAATCATGAACGGGATCGTTTCGTTCAGGTTCAACGTCTTGAGCAAATTATACTTGTACCGCTCCAGTTCGTCCGCCGTCCACATGTTCTTCTGGGCTTCGTTGTTGAGGAGCGCTTCAATGTATTCTCCGGAATAGTAAACAACCTTCACCTCAAGACGTCCCAAATCGCCGGGTTCCGTATATGTGCCTTTTCGCTCCCACTTCGACATGGTCTCCTGGAAAGAAGACGCCGCAGCAACAATATCCGCCGACAAAAGGGCCAAAGACAATACAAAGATGACACAACATACGGAAAAGCCACCAGTAAAAATTCTTTTTGTTCGTATCACATTTTGCCTCCTTGTTGTCCCTCGTCTATTCTCGGGGTGTATTTGCCGGGTAATTTCATGATAGCACAAAGCGACGCAGAATAATAAAGCAAAAGAGCGGAAAACCCTTTAGGGTTTTCCGCTCTTGATTTGATCCCAGAACTAGAAGGCGACCTGCGTCCGGAACCGGATCATGTTGTCATCCGGCTTTGTCCAATTTACGGTTTCGCTGTAATCAATCTTGTCATAGAGCAACTCAAAGAACAGAGCAGGAGTATAGTAATAACGAACACCGAACATATAGCTTGTCACATCGGTAAAATTCGGGCTGTTCGCTACGTCGTAATCAACATTGACATAACGAAGGAAAGTCGTAAACTGATCGTTCCACTTCTGGCTGGCGCCAACATGAATATACGTCAGCTCACTGTTTCTATCGGGCCGGGTGATGAAAGGCACCACGCCGTCAGAATAGTAACCAGCGCCCGGTCCTTCAACATAATTGAGGAAGGAGTTCTGCGACGCGAAAGACGCATCCCACTTGCTGTACTCAAGCCAGAGGCTGGTGAACTTGAGCGCATCCTGCTTCACATCGACAATGGCCTTCCAAGCCTTGGGAGAATCGCCACCAGCAAGAACACCGGCGTTGACATCCCACTTTTCAGCCGCATACATACCCTTGAAAGCGATATCCTTTGTGAAGTTCACTGCAAAATCAGCGTACCAGACAGTCACATCAACCGCATCTTCAAACGACGTGGGCGTATTGGCGGCGTTATCATTCTGCGCATCACGATAAATTCCGCTCAGCGCAAAACGGAACGTTTCGTTGAAATTGAAATTCGCACGAGCAAGGAACCAGTTGGCTTCTTTGGCGCTCAGCACGTTGTTAACATACACGCCGTCATCATGCGCAGCGATGAAATGGAAATCGCCCATGCCAAACTGCTTGTCGAACGCCATTCCCTGGAAACGATAATCCAAGAACCACGAATCATCGCCGAAATTCGGCTCATAGAGCCCCGCGTCCAATTCCCAGTCGGTTCCGTTCAGCTTACCAAAACGACCGGTGATATCCCACGGAAACTTGACAGTGATGTAATTTTCGACCCACTGGACAGCCTGGCCGCGAGCAGCGCCGCCATCATTTCTCCGAAGCCGGGCGCGATAGGAAACCTTATCATCAATCTTCTTGACAAGCTGGAGATAGTTAGAAGGAGTACGAAGGACGTTATCAGCATCACCCGTCGTATACTGCCCCTGGTCCTCGCCGCCGAATCTCCAGTCCATACGGAAGGATCCGGTAAGCTTCCATCCGCCGATGTCGGACTCAAGCTGCGCGACTCTCTTGTCGATCTTGTCGACCTTGACGCCGAGGGCATCGAGTTCGTCCTTGAATTCGACAACGAGCTTTTTCAGCATCTCGACATCCTGCTTGCTGGCCTTGGTCATATCGACGACAGCCAGAGCGCGGGCGAGAGCGGAAGCCATTTCGTAGCGGGTCGTGGGCTGGTTGCCCTTGTAGGTGCCATCCGGATAGCCGGAAAGGACGCCCTTCGCGGCAAGCTGTCCGATTGCGTCATACGCCCAGTGATTCATGGGAACGTCCATAAACGGATTCGCTGCAAGCGCCGGCACGGCGAAAGCGGCGAGGGCGACAACTGCGAGAACTACTGCAAACTTCTTCATTATTGTGTAACCCCCTTGGTTGAAATATGATATATATTCGCGGCTTTCGGACACTTCCGCTTGGGGGGTCGGGAAAAGTTTCCACGTTTCCTTTTTCCGTACATCCCTTCGCTTCGTTGTCTTCCGGTCCGCCTTCCTAATCCGCTCGTCCTTTTTGGCTCGGGGGTTGCACCTCCTTTCGCGCCTTCGGGAGTCCCCGCGGATGTAGAAGCAAAATCCAAGGTTATATTGTCAAAGAACAACTGATCCGGTTCATGCCTGCACATAGGAACTTCATGAAGCGCCGGATCCGGGATCGGTAATTTTACCCAGAAGCACCATCCCTCATACAACCGACGTGGAGTATACTACACGCCTTTGCGACGTGCAAGCAGGTCTTTCGAAAATCGGCGGCCAATTACCCGCAACGGGGCAATTTCGGGCGAAGGGAGCCGTGTGGGAATATCGGCATCATGACCTAGCCCCGGCTGATTGGCAATTCAATTGCCAATCAGCCGGGGTTCGTGCTATCCTTTTTCCATGAAAACAAACGCCTATATCCCCCGGCAGATCGAAACGACCATCGCCGTCTTGCAGACGGCTTTTCCGTGCATTGCGCTCCTCGGCGCGCGTCAGACGGGAAAGACGACGCTCGCCCGAAAGCTTTTTTCGGACAAGCCCTACGTATCGCTTGAAGATCCCGACGAAGGCGAATTCGCCTCCAACGATCCGCATGGCTTTCTGGACCGCTTTCCCGACGGCGCCGTTCTCGACGAAGTTCAGCGAGCCCCTTCTCTTTTTTCATACCTTCAGAAAAGGGTCGATCTCGACGGGAGAATGGGGCTTTTCGTCCTGACAGGCTCCCAGAACTTCCATATTTTCGAGGCCATCACGCAAAGCCTCGCCGGAAGAACGGCGATCGTCCATCTCGCTCCGTTTTCCATGAAAGAACTCGCGGCCGCCTCCCTTCTTCCCGAGGATACGGATGCAATCCTGTTTCAGGGAGGGTACCCTCCTTTATACGGCCGAAACGCGCCCCCCTCGGCGTGGCTATCGAACTACGTGCGGACATACATCGAAAGGGATGTCCGTTTCATGGTCAACGTGCGGGATCTCTCGTCGTTTCAGCTTTTTCTGCGCCTGTGCGCCGGACGAGCGGGACAGCTTCTCAATCTCTCGTCCCTTGGGGCGGAATGCGGCATCAGCCATAACACCGCCAAAGCGTGGATTTCCGTCCTCGAAGCAAGTTCCGT
>CAYVKE010000022.1:0-32586 GCA_964451935.1 uncultured Synergistaceae bacterium
GCGCCGACGGAAAAGGGCCGGGAGCTTCCGCCCCCGGCCCCGCCGTTTTTGCGTCGTCTGTCGTGTATGCTTACGCCCGGATCATCACGAGCGTCATCTTGAACGGCGTGAGCGCCTTGAGCGCGTGGGTCACGTTCGCGGGCATGATGATCCCCTGCCCTGCGGAGACCGTCCGCGGTTCGCCGCCGATCGCTATTTCCACGCTTCCGTCGGTCACGAGAACGAGCGCGTCATAGGGCGCGGTGTGCTCGGAGAGCGCCTGCCCCTCGTCGAACGCGAACGAGGTCACGGTTCCCGCGGGCCGGTCGACGAGCGTCCGGCTCACGACCGAGCCGACCTGGTAGGCTGTCAGCCCTCCGATGTCGAAGGGCGTTCCCTTCGCAAGCGATTCGTTCGCCATCGGCGTCACTTCCCGAGGATCTCGGCGAGATCCTTTTCGACCGTCGTGATCGGCTGGAGGTTCAGCTTCTCCTGCAACACCTTGAAGACGGGCTCCTTGACGAAGGCCGGAAGGCTCGGGCCGATCTTCATGTTCCGGATGCCGAGGTGGAGCAGCGAGAGCAGGATGCACACGGCCTTCTGTTCGTACCACGAGAGCACGAGCGAGAGCGGCAGGCCGTTGACGTCGGTCTTGAAGGCGTCGGCGAGCGCGAGGGTGATTTGGACGGCGGAGTAGGCGTCGTTGCACTGGCCGCAGTCGAGAAGCCTGGGGATGCCGTCGATGTCGCCGAAGTCGAGCTTGTTGAAGCGGTATTTGCCGCACGCGAGCGTCAGGATCACGCAGTCCTTCGGCACGGACGTCGCGAAGTCGGTGTAATAGCTCCGGCCCGGCTTGGCTCCGTCGCATCCGCCGATCAGGAAGAAGTGGCGGATCTTTCCGGCCTTGACGAGTTCGATGACCTTTCCGGCCGCGTTCATGACCGCGTTTCGCGCGAAGCCGATCATGATTTCGTGCGCGGGCGCGTCCTCGGCGAATCCCGGAGCCGCGAGCGCCGCCTCGATGACCGGCGTGAAGTCCTTGTCCGGTCCGATGTGCGTGACGCCCGGCCAGGCGACGAGCCCGGTCGTGAAGATCCGGCCCTTGTAGGAGTCCTTGGGCTTCTGGATGCAGTTCGTCGTCATGAGGATCGCGCCCGGGAAGGCGTCGAACTCCTCGCGCTGGTTCTGCCACGCGCTGCCGTAGTTCCCCTTGAGGTGCGGATACTTCTTGAGTCCCGGATAGGCGAGGCACGGAAGCATTTCGCCGTGGGTGTAGACGTTGATGCCTTTGCCGGCGGTCTGCTGGAGGAGCTTGGCGAGGTCCGTGAGGTCGTGCCCCGAGACGAGGATCGCCTTGCCCTTGACCGGGGTGACGCGGACTTTCGTGGGTTCCGGGTGCCCGTAGGACGTTGTATTCGCCCGGTCGAGAAGCTCCATGACGGCGACGTTCCACTTCCCGGCGTCCATCGCCCTGCCGACGAGCCCGTCGACGGTGTAGGACTCCGAGGTCAGGTAATCGAGAAAGTCGTGGAAGAACCCGTAGATCGCATCGTCGTCGAACCCGAGGACGTGCGCGTGGTCGATGTACGCGGCGCTGCCCTTGAGGCCCAGAAGGATGAGATACCGCAGCCCCTGGACGACCTCGCCCCACTTTTCCTCGCCCGCAGCGACGCCGTGCTTCGCGGCTTCGGTCATCATGGCGTCGCGCGTCGCGGGGATCGCGACTGTTGCGGGGCCGCCGAGCGTCTCGGGGGTCTTTCCGGTCTTGCGGCAGGCGTCCTCGTAGAGCTTCTTCGCGCGGTCGCGCATCTGCCCGGCCTTCCGGATGAGCCCCTCGATGCGCTCCTCGTCGAAGTTCACGTTCGTAATCGTCGTAAAGAGCGCCTCCGTCACGAAGACGTCGACATCCTTGTCAATGGCGCCGAGCGCGCGGGCCCTGTGCGCGTATTGCGACACCCCCTGCGTGACGTAGAGCAACAAATCCTGAAGATCCGCAACCTCCGGACTCTTGCCGCACACGCCGAACGCGGTGCACCCCGTCCCTTTGGCCGTCTGTTCGCACTGGTAGCAATACATTTGCGTCATCCCCTCCGTGTCTGTTTTGTGGAGCCGTCTCTATGCGTTCGTTCCGAAAACCCAGGTCTTCGTTTCCCTGTCGACGATGTCGCCCCGGACGCCGATCGTGACGATCCGAAGCGCGGCGTCCCGCCCCACGCGGCGGACCGCTTCCCCGAGGATTCGCGCCATGCCCCCGCAGCAGGGGACTTCCATGCGCACGAGCGTGAGCGACGCAGGTTCGTTCAGTTCCAGGATCCGCGCGATCTTGTCGACGTACCACTGCGCGTCGTCGAGCTTGGGGCACCCGACGAGGCAGACGGTGTTCGGTCCGGACAGGAACGTCCGGTGGAAATCGGGGTGTGCGAAGGCGGTGCAGTCGGCGGCGATCAGGAGATCTGCGCCCTTGAGGTAGGGAGCGTTTTCGGGAACGAGCCGCAACTGCACGGGCCAGTTCGACAAACGCGATTCCATCGGTTCCGACGGTCTATTCTGTAGTGTACCAGAAGATTGACTTTGTCTCAAATCGCGCGCGGCGCTTCCCGGACACCCGCACCCGAGACTCGCGGCCTCCGGAGATTTCGGAGCCGCTTCCGGCTTCTTCGGACGCCCGGCCTGCGCGAGCGCCGCCGCCTCGTCGAACGGAGCCGCCTCGCGCTCCTCTATCGTGAGCGCGCCCCGGGGGCATTGGCCGATGCACGCGCCGAGCCCGTCGCAATATGAATCGCTCACGAGCTTCGCCTTTCCGTCGATGATCCGGATCGCGCCCTCGTGGCAGGCCTCGGCGCACTGGCCGCAGCCGTCGCATTTCTCTTCGTCGATCCGGATGATCTTTCTCGTTGTTATGCCGCTCATGCGTTCGTTCCTCCCTCGTCCTTCGCGGAAAGATCCGCGAGGGTGACTCTGTGAAGATAGTCCAGAAATTCCTTTTCCATTCGTTCCGTCTCTCCGCCGAAGATGCAGCGCCCGAAGGGGCACGTCGTCGCCCCGAGAAGGCACGCGCCGCATTCGGCCGCGCCCTCGATCGCCTCGTACACGCGGAAGAGCGTGACGGCGCGCGGATCTTCGGCGATCTCGAATCCGCCGCCCGGCCCCCGCGTGGAATGGACGAGCCCGGCGCGTGCGAGTCGCTGGAAGACTTTCAGAAGGTGCGCCTCCGAGACGCCGATGGCGTTCGCGATCTCATGCCCGCTCATTCGCGCCCCCCGGACCGCGAGGAGCCCCATGCCGTGAAAGGCGATCGAAACCGCCTCGGATATCCGGAACAACCCTGCCATAGAACGCCACCTCCGTTTACAGGAATAAAGGTACCATAATTCCAGAATATGTCAAGAAGAAAAGCGGCCTCGAGAAAAGAGGCCGCTTCGTCGCGTCGTTTATCGCCGCCAGGTCTCGGGGAACACGAGAATGATGACGGTGTAGAGTTCGAGTCGTCCGAGGAGCATGAAGAGGGACAGGAACCACTTCCCGAGATGCGGAATGCCTGAATAATTGTCCATCGGACCGATGGCGCCGAGTCCGGGGCCTCCGTTCCCGAGAGTCGCCGCGACGCTCGTGAAGGCGGTCAGCACGTCGAGGCCGAGACATGCCATGATGACGCCGCCGAGGGCGAACGTCACGATGTAAAGGATGAAGAAGGCCGTGACCGACGAAACCGTTTCGCGGGGCAACGGCTTGCCGCAGACGCGGCAGGCCGTGATTCCGTGGGGATGCAGGATTCGCTGGAGCTCCGCCTTGATATGGCGCATCACGATCATGACGCGAAGACTCTTGATGGCGCCGCCCGTCGATCCGGAGCATCCGCCGATGAACATGAGGAGGACGAGAATGACCTGTATTCCGAAGTGCCACTTCTCGTAGTCCGCCGTGACGAATCCCGTCGTCGTGATCATGCTGACGACCTGGAACGCGGCATAGCGCAGCGCGTCCGCAACGCTTTCGTATGTTCCCGAATACAGCAGCAGAAAAAAGGTGGCGAGGATCGAGGCTGCCGTCACGACCGAGTAGAAACGGAATTCATCGTCCTTCCAGAAGATGTTCCACTTCCCTTTGAGGAACAGGTAGTGGAGCGTGAACTTGGTTCCCGCGAGGAACATGAAAATCGTGATGACCCAGTCAAAGTAGGCGCTGTTGTACTGTCCGATGCTCTTGTTAAACGGAGAGACGCCTCCCGTGGCCATCGTTCCGAAGCTGTGCGTGACCGATTCAAAGAAGTTCATGCCGCCGAGCATCAGAAGGATCGTCAGAAGAATCGTCATGAAGACGTAGATCTCCCAGAGAAGAAGCGCCGTCTTTTGCACGCGCGGGGCGATTTTCTCGGGGATAGGGCTCGGCACTTCGGCTCTGTAGAGCTGCATGCCGCCGACGCCGAGAAACGGGAGCACCGCAAGGCTCAGGACGATGATCCCCATGCCGCCGAGCCAGTGGGAGAAACTTCTCCAGAAGAGGATTCCGCGTGGATTCACCTCGATATCGGAGACGACCGAGGCTCCCGTCGTCGTAAAGCCGGACATCGCCTCGAAGAACGCGTCCGTGAACGTCGGAACCGTTCCGTGGAGCAGAAAGGGAAGGCCTCCGACCGCGGAAGCCACGATCCATGTACACGTCACGACGGCGAAGGATTCGCGAACGCCCATGTCCGCGTAGGACGCATCGCGCCCCGCGATGAACAGAACGGCCGAGAAGACGAGCCCCGCCGCTATGGATTCCATGAAGGGTTTTACGTCGGCGCCTCCATCCCAGAGAGCCCACGCGAGCGGCCAGAGCATGCACAGCGAGATGATCCCGGAAACGAGAGCCAGAACTTTCAAAACGACCTTCAGCTTCATCTCAGACACCTCGTCGTGTGTTGCGGACAATGATTCCGCCGGCGGCTTCCCCGCCTCTTCCGATGATATTCATGCTCTCCCCCCGCACTGTGCTCTCGAGTCGCACCGGTCCTTCCGGCGAATCGGCGTTCACCGTTCATCGCGCCCATGTCCTCGGGAACAGAAGGATGACGACCGTGTAGAGCTCCAGCCGTCCGAGGAGCATGCACATCGACAGGATCCATTTGCCGGCGGCCGGAACGCCGGAGTAGTTATCCATCGGCCCGACGGAACCGAGACCGGGGCCGACGTTTCCGAGGGTTGCGGCGACGCTCGTGAACGCCGAGACGACGTCGAGCCCGACGCAGGACATCGCGAAGGTCGCGAGCGCGAAGATGACGATGAAGAGGATGAAAAAGGCCGTCACCGACGCGATGATGTCGTCCTGAAGTTTTTTCCCGCCCAGGCGACAGCTCAGAATCCCGCGGGGGTGAAGGATTCTCTGAAGCTCGACCCTGACGTGCCGCAGGGAAATGAGAATCCGCAAATGCTTGATGCCCCCGCCGGTCGATCCGGCGCATCCGCCGAAAAACATCAGGAGCACGAGGATGACCTGCGCTCCGGCGTGCCACGTTTCGAAGTCGGCCGTGACGAAACCGGTCGTGGTCATCATGCTCACGACCTGAAAAGCGGCGTAGCGGAAGGCGTCCGCGAAGTTCGTGTACGTTCCGGAGCGCAGCAGCAGAACGACGACGGCAAGGGTCGCCGCGAGGGTCACGATCGCGTAGAAGCGGAATTCCTCGTCTCCGCGGTAGATGTTCCATCTCCCCGTGAGGAAGAGGTAATGGAGCGTGAAATTCGCCCCGGAGAGAAACATGAAGATCGTGATGACCCAGTCGAAGTAGGCGCTGTTGTACTGTCCGACCGATTTGTTGAGCGGAGAGAAGCCGCCTGTCGCGACCGTGCCGAACGTGTGGGTGAGCGACTCGAAGAAGTCCATACCGCCGAGCATCAGGAGGATCGTCTGGACGACCGTCATGAGGACATACACGCCCCAGAGAAGGAGCGCCGTCTGCTGGACGCGCGGCGTCAGCTTCTCGGGGATCGGCCCGGGAACTTCCGCCTTGAAAAGCTGCATGCCGCCGACACCGAGAAACGGCAGGATCGCGAGGCTCAGGACGATGATCCCCATGCCGCCGAGCCAGTGCGTGAGGTCGCGCCAGAAGAGGATGCCGCGGGGACTCGCCTCGATGTCCGAGAGGACCGAGGCCCCCGTCGTCGTGAATCCGGACATCGCCTCGAAGAACGCGTCCGTGAACGTCGAAACGGTTCCGTGGAGCAGAAAGGGCAGGCCTCCGACGGCGGATGCGACGATCCACGAAAACGTCACGACCGCGAACGCCTCGCGGATCCCTATGTCGGCGTAATCCGCGTCGCGTCCGAGCAGGAAGAGGATCGCGGATACGGCAAGCCCGGCGGCGACGGAGTGTATGAAGGGATAGACGTCGGCGCCCCCGTCCCAGAGAGCCCAGGCGAGGGGCCAGAGCATCGAGACCGTGACGACAAGCGAGATGAGCGACAGAACCTTCGAGACGATCGGCAGACGCATCTCAGATGCCCCGGAGAGCCTCCACGGCCGTGTCCATGAGATCCGAAGTCGAAAAGATTATCGCGCGGTCATCGGGTTCGAGGACGGTGGTTCCTCCGGGAACGAAGACGCGACCCTTGCGGACGACGAGCGCGAGCAGGATGCCGGACGGCAACCCGAGATCCATGACGGGGACGCCGATCGCCGGGCTTTCGGCGGAGATGAACAGTTCGAGCATCTCCGCGTCGATCTTCTCGATGATTGAGAGCGTCCCCGTCCCGGAAGGATAGCGGACGTACCTCAGGATCACCGAGGCGAGCGCCTGGTTCGGGTTGACGATGGCGTCGACGGAGATGTACGGGTCGAGGCGCTGGTAGAGTGTCTTTCGGGCGACCGCGATGCTCTTTCGCGCGCCGAGCGATTTTCCCACGACGCCGAGCATGAGGTTGGCCTCGTCGCTCTCGGTCGCGGCGACGAAGCCGTCGGCCTCGTTGACGCCTTCCTGCTGCAGCAGTTCGTCGTCGGCGCCCTCGCCGCAGAGCACGAGCGTGCGCTCGAGTTCCTCGGCGAGCCGTTCGCACTTGTCCTTGTCGCGGTCGATCAGGCGGATGTCGACGTCGCGGAACTGCGTCTCGAGCTTGCGGGCGACCTGATACCCGATCTTTCCGCCCCCGACGATGAGCACGCGGCGCAGCGGAGTGCTCTTTTTCCCGGTGAAGTATTCCTCAAGGCGCCACGCGTAGTCCTTCGCCGTGACGACGTAGCAGAGATCGCCCTCCCGCAGGGGGGTCTCGCCGTGCGGCACTTCTCCGCCGTCCTCCCGCTCCAGGTAGACGATGATGGCCGTGAAATCGGGGTACTTTTTCCGAAGCTCCTTGAGCGTCGCCCCGATGAGGGGGGAACCGTGCGCAAGGTGAAACGCGTACATTCCGGCCTGGCCTTCGAGAAGCTCGCCGGTCTGGACGGCGGAACTCACCGAGAGCAGTTCGACGATCTCCCGCGCGACGGAGCGCTCCGGGGAGTGCATGACGTCGATGCCGAGCTCCTTGCCCCACGTCGGGCTGTCGGTGAATTCGAGCCCGCGGGCGCGCGCGATGACGCGGCCGACGCCGCATCGCTTTGCGATCCAGCACGCGAGGATGTTGATCTCGTCATGGTCCGTACACGCCACGAGGATATCGACGTCGCACCCGGGCGTGACGCCCGCCTGTTCGAGGACGTTCGGGCGCGCCCCGTTTCCCCGGACGACAAGGACGTCGAGTTCGCTTTCCGTCTTGGCCGCACGCTCGTCGTCCTGTTCCACGACCGTGACGTCAAATCCCTCGGTGGACAGTGTTTCGGCGACGTTGTACCCCACTTCTCCCGCACCAACTATAACGATGCGCATCTATTCTCCGCTCCTCCGCATATCGTTTCGACAATAGGCGAACAGGAAGGCGGCCGTCTCCAATAAAGGAAGACGCCGCCTTCCTGTTCGCTCCGTCATTTCGCCGGTATTTTCAGAATTCCCGCCAGTGTTTCGAGACACAGGTCGATGTCGGCCTCCGTGTTGAAGTATCCCGGGCTCAGCCGAAGCGCGCCGTGCGGCGACGTCCCGAGCGTCCTGTGGGCGGTCGGGGCGCAGTGCAGGCCCGGGCGCGTCTCGATTCCCGCGCGGTCGACCAGCTCGGACGCCAGGATGCCGTTGTCCGTCCCGTCGAAATTGACCGCGACGACCGCGAGCCGGTCCTTCATGGTCGTCCGTCCCGCGAAGCGGACTCCGGGCAGTTTCGCGAGCCCGTTCAGAAGGCGCTGCGCGAGGTCGCGCTCCCGGGCGTGGATCTTCTCCATGCCCTCTTCGGCGAGCCAGTCGAGCGCGGCGTTCAGTCCCGCGATTCCCGGGAGGTTCGGCGTTCCCGCCTCGAACTTGTCGGGCATCTTGTCGGGGTGGAACTCAAGATGCGAATAGCTCCCCGTGCCGCCCTCGACGAACCAGCCCGTCGCCTCCGCGAAGTCCGGACGCCAGAGGACGCCGCCGGTTCCCTGCGGTCCGAAGAGTCCCTTGTGTCCCGTGAAGCACAGCGCTGCGAGGTTGAGCGCCGTCGCGTCGATCGGCAGGACGCCGGCCGTCTGGGCGGAGTCGAGAACGAGCGGCACGCCGTAGCCGCGGCAGATGTCGGCGACGCCCGCAAGGTCCTGAACCGTGCCGCACACGTTGCTCGCGTGGGTCAGGATCATCATGTCGTACCGGTCGTTTTCGAGCGTCTCGCGAAGATCGGCGAGCGCCAGCGCGCCCTCTGCGTCGCACTGGAGAACGGTCACGACGACGCCCTGCGTTTCGAGGCGCCGCAGCGGCCGCATGGAGGCGTTGTGTTCCATGCTCGTCGTGAGGACGCGCATTCCGGGTTTCAGGTATCCCTTGAGGACGATGTTGAGCGCCTCCGTGACGTTGGACGCGAACGTCACGTATCGCGGATCGGCGTTCTCGTGGCCGCCGAAGAGCGCCGCGAGCTTCTCGCGGCAGCTCATCACCATATCCATCGTTCCGATATCGCGCTTCGCCGCCGCGCCCCGTGCGAGGTTCGCCCCCGCACGCGTCATAAAGTCATACACCGCCCGGGCGACGGGTTCCGGTTTGGGCCACGTCGTGGCGGCGTTATTCAGGTACACGGCCATCTGCATCACTCCTGTCCCGATGAAGTTGGGCCCATTCTACCACGAACGCGTAAGGCCGCTCCGTTCCGGGGCAGGGCGCGTTTCACACCACAGAATGATCTTCCGGCGCGGACCGTCTGACCATGTGTCACCTTGACGGATGCTCCCCGCGTGGTGTATTCTATCCATGCTTAGTTAGACGCATATAACACGGGAGGCAGAGATGGCCGTTTCTTCTCGCATCGAGGACTATATGGAAGAGATCTTCGCGCTCGAGATCGAGGGCGTCGCGCCGACGGTCACCGAACTCGCGGGGCGTACGGGCGTGAGCAAACCAACGGTCGTCGCGGCGTTGAAGCGACTTTCCGATGACGGCCTCGTCCTTCACGAGCATTACGGCGACCTTTCGCTGACGGACCGAGGCCGCGAGTTGGCCCTCGCGATCTATCGGCGTCACGAGCATTTGACCTTTCTGTTCTCGGAGATGTTCGGGATCGCAAAGGACCGTTCGGAGGCGATCGCCTGCGTGATGGAGCACGAACTCGACGAGCGGTCGGAGGGGCGGATTCTGGCGTTCGCGGAGTTTTTCTTCGACGCGCGACGCAACCAGGAACCCTGGGTCCGGCGCATGGAGCGCTTCATCTCGAACCCGTCGTCGCTTCCGCGGCCGCTGTCGCTTCTGAAGGCGGGGGAACGGGGGCGGGTCGTGCGGCTCACGTGTCCGGACGGGTTGCGCGGGCGGCTGCTTGAGGCGGGACTGACTCCGGGCGCGGATGTCGTGATGCTGCGCCGGACGGGGACGTCCGTTCTGTGCGAGGTCCGGGGCGTGGAGATGGAGCTTGAGAAGGTTCACGCATTGACGGTGTGGATCGGGGGAGATGACGACGATGTGTCCGGTGAAGAACATATCTGAAGGCCGCGAGGTTCGCGTGATGCGGCTTCTCGGCTGCGGCAATATGGCGCGGCGGCTGTGCGAGGTCGGCGTGTATCCGGGCGCGAGGATCCGGGTGCTGCGCAACCAGGGCGGTCCCGTGATGCTCGGCGTCGGGGACGCCCGGTTCGCCGTGGGGCGCGGGATCGCGGAGAAGATTCTGGTCAGCGACGAGGAATAAGTGTTTGCGCTCGTCCGATCAGTTAGAAGAAGCAAACATGGATCGCTGACATGAATCTTTCCGTCGCTCTCGCAGGAAACCCGAATACCGGGAAGACGAGCCTCTTCAACGCACTGACGGGCTCGAACCAGCGGGTCGGCAACTGGCCCGGGGTGACGGTCGACCTTGTGGAGGGGGCGTTCCGGGACGATGCGGGCGAGATCCGTGTCGTGGATCTTCCCGGAACGTACAGTCTCGGCGCGGCGTCGCCCGACGAACGCGTCGCGACGGAATTCCTGCTTTTCCGCTCCGCCGATCTCGTCGCGATCGTTCTGGATGCGTCGAACCTCGAACGAAGCCTCTATCTCGCCGTTCAGATTCTGGAACTCGATATCCCCGCGCTGCTCGTCGTGAATATGGGGGACCTGGCGGTCAGCCGCGGAATGGACGTCGACCTCGACGCGCTGTCGCGGAGGATCGGCGCGCCCGTCGTCTCGACGCTGGCGCGCGGCGGGTGCGCCCGCTGCTCCTCCCGCGGCGCGTGCGTCGGATGCATGTCGCCGCGCTGCCTCCCGCAGGGAGACGGCGTCGACTCGCTGAAACGCGCGATGCGGAGCGCCGGCGCCCTTCGGCGCAGCCCGATCCGCGTGGCGTACGGCGCGGATATCGAGCGCGCCGTCTCCCGCCTCGAAACCGCGCTGGCGACCGCGCCGCGCGCCGCGGTCGACTCGTTCGGCGGGATGCGGATTCTTGCGCTCCGGCTGGCGGAACGGGACCCGATCGCCATGGACCGCATTGCGGAGTTCTCTCCCGACGGCGAGGCCGGGCGGATCCTCGCCGAAGAGGACGCGCTGCTGACGGAGCGTTTCGGCTACGGGCTCGACACCGCGACGATCGAGCGGCGGTGGCGTTTCGTCTCGGAGACGGCGTCGGCCGTGGTCGCCAAGGGGCGCGTCTACCGGGAGCGTCTTTCCGTCACGGACCGGATCGACCGGATCGTGACGTCGCCCTTTCTCGGCCTCCTTATCTTCCTCGCGGCGACGTGGAGCGTCTTCAAGGTGACGTATCTTCTGGGAGACCCGATCGCGCACGTTCTCGAAGCCTCCGTCCGCTGGGGCGGGGATATCGTTCTCGACGCGCTTGCGCGCATGGGGGCGCCCGCGATCCTTTCGTCGCTCGTGTCGGACGGGATCATCGGCGGCGTGGGGTCGGTGCTGATTTTCGTTCCGCAGATCATGCTGCTCTTCGCCGCCATCGCGATGCTCGAGGAGTCGGGGTACATGGCCCGGGGCGTCTTCGTGATGGACCGGATCATGGCGATGGTCGGCCTGCACGGAAAGAGCTTCATCCCGATGATCATGGGCTTCGGCTGCAACGTCCCCGCCATCGCCGCAACGCGGATTATCGACAATCCCCGGGACCGGCTTCTGACGCTGATGGTCATCCCGTTCATGAGCTGTTCGGCGCGCCTGCCGGTGTACATCCTTTTCGCCGGGGCCTTTTACGGGAGCGACGCGCCGACGGTCGTCTTTTCGCTCTATGTGCTCGGCGTGGTCGTCGCCGTGGTCGCCGCACGGCTCCTCGGAGGAACGCTCTTCCGCGGAGAGCCGAACGACCTGTTCATCGAGCTGCCCCCCTACCAGGCGCCCACGTTGCGCACGGTCGTCCGGAGCGCCTCGGAGAGCGGAATGATGTTCCTTCGAAAGGCCGGAACCTGGATCCTCGGCGGGGTCGTTGTGATGTGGGCGATGGCGAACCTGCCCCCCGGCGTCCCGTACGCGGGGGAGGAGAGCCTCGTCGGCCGCCTCGGGCACGTGATCGCGCCGCTGTTCGCGCCCGCGGGGTACGGCTTCTGGCAAGCGGCGGTCGCCCTCGTTTTCGGCTTCTTCGCGAAGGAAGTCATCGTCGGGACGTTCGGAACGCTGCTCGGCGCCTCCGAAGCGGGGCTCGACGCGGCGCTCGCGCAGTTCTTCACGCCCCTCTCCGCCTACGCTTTCCTCGTGATGACGCTGCTCTACGTTCCGTGCATCGCCGCCGTCGCGGCGACCTACGCCGAGACGAAGAGCGTCCGGTGGACATCGTTCATGGTGCTGTTCACGGTCCTGGCCGGATACCTCGCGTCCGTCGCTGTCTTCCAGATCGGACGTCTGCTTCTGCCGCTGTTTCGCTGACCCTTCCGGCCGGAGCGTTCCCCCCTCCTTTTGTGCGGCGTTCGTTTGTTTTTTGAAGGGAAGCGGTCTTTCGTTTCTTCCTTCCTCATGCCTTGTCCTGTATAATGGAGTCCAGTAAAAAGCGAACGAATCTGAATTCAAGTACACATACGGGTTCGCTCGTCATATTGCGGTTCAGGAGGGACGATCAGTGGGGATTCAGGTGCTGACCATCAATCCCGGGTCAACGAGTACGAAGATCGCCTGGTTCGATTCCGACCGGGAGGTGTGGCGTGAGACGGTGCGGCATGATCCGGCGGAACTCGCGGCGTTTGCGAACGTGGCGGATCAGTTCGACTTCCGGAGGCGAACCATCGAAGAGGCGATAGCCGCGCACGGCTCGTCGCCCGAAACGCTCGGCGCCGTCTGCGGCCGGGGAGGTCTCGTGGATCCGATCCCCGGCGGGACGTACGTCGTGGACGAACCGCTCATCAGCCGTCTCCGCGTCGGCAAGCCGTGGGAGCACGCGTCCAACCTCGGCGGCATCATCGCGAAGGCGATGGCCGACCCGCTCGGAATCCCCTCGTTCATCGTCGATCCCGTCGCGGTGGACGAAATGGAGGATGTCGCCCGGATCACGGGAATGCCCGAACTTCCCAAAGTTTCCCTCGGTCACGCGCTGAACGTCAAGGCGACCGTGCGCCGCGCCGCGAAGGATCTCGGCAAGCCGTGGGACGAGTTGAATTTCATCGTCGCGCATATCGGCGGCGGCATCACGGTCTGCGCGCACCGGAAGGGGCGCATGGTCGACGTCAACTGCGGCAACGACTTCGGTCCCTTCTCTCCCGAACGGGCCGGGGGACTCCCCGCGGGAGACCTCGTCCGCCTGTGCTTCAGCGGGGCGCTGTCGCTCCGGGACATGCTCCGCCGGCTCGCCGGACAGGGGGGCATGTTCGCGCATCTCGGAACGAGCGACCTCCGCGAAGTCAAGGCGCGGATCGCCGCCGGCGACGAGCGGGCGAAGGCCGTCTACCGGGCGATGGCGTACACTATCGCACGGGAGATCGGCGCCCACGCGGCCGCGATCGACGGAAAGGTCGACGCGATCCTGTTCACGGGCGGCGTAGCCTTCGACAGCAACTTCATCCTGCTCATTCAGGAGCGGGTGCAATGGATCGCGCCCGTGCTGCTCTATCCGGGCGAGGACGAAATGAAGGCGCTCGCCGAGGGGGCGTTGCGCGTGCTTTCGGGCGAGGAGACCGCCAAACGGTACGGGGAGTATACGGGAGGGACGAAACGATGACGATTCACAACCTGGACTTTCTGATGGATCTGTGCGCGAGCGGCAGGAAGATGACGATCGCGGTCGCCTGTCCCTACGGCGACGACGCGCTTGCCGCCGTGTGCGCCGCCCGTGACAGGAATCTGGTCAACGGGGTTCTGGTCGGCGATGCGGCGCGGATCCGCGTTCTCGCCGAAAAGGACGGGCTGAGCCTCGACGGCATCGAGATCGTCGACGAGAAGACCGACGACCTCGCGGTGGAGAAGTCCGTCAAGATGGTCTCGGGCGGCGACGCCGACCTGCTCATGAAGGGGCTCGTGAAGACGGCGACGCTGCTCAAGTCCGTGCTCAACAAGGAGTGGGGACTGCGGGCCGGATCGCTTCTGTCGCACCTCTTCCTGCAGGAGATCACCGTGATGGGCGGACGGATCTTCGGCCTGACCGACGGCGGGATGAACATGTATCCCGACTTGCAGACGAAGGTCGGGATTATCGAGAACGCCGTGGAGTGCTATCATAAAATCGGCGTTGCGTGTCCGATGATCGCGGCGCTGGCGGCCGTCGAGGTCGTGAACCCCGACATGCCGTGCACGCTGGACGCCGCCGCGCTCGCGAAGATGAGCGATCGCGGACAGATCAAGGGGTGCGTCGTGGACGGCCCGTTCGCGCTGGACAACGCCGTTTCCGAAGAGGCGGCGAAGACGAAGGGAATCCGGTCTCCCGTCGCCGGGAACGCGGATATCCTTCTCGTCCCGAACATCGAGTGCGGCAACCTCGTCGGCAAGGTGATGACGTATCTCGCGAAAGAGCGCGGCGCCGGGGTGGTCCTGGGCGCGCGCAAGCCTATCGTCCTGACGAGCCGGTTCGACTCTATGGAAACAAAATTGCTCTCCATCGCGCTCGGCGCGGTGGTGGCGCGATAATCGAAGGAGGGTGCCAGTTATGGAACAGATCCGTACGTTGTCCGCACTGCTGGAATACGCGAAGAAGATCGGGAAGGAACAGGGCCCGAAGAAGGTCGCCGTCGCGATGGCCGAGGATGCGGGGCTTATCTCCGCGCTTGAGGAAGCCCGCGTCGCCGGATTCGCGAACTCGATCCTCGTCGGAAACGGCGCGAAGATCAAGGCCGCGGCCGAACAGGCCGGCGTGGATCTCGCGAACTACACGGTCATCGACGAGTGCAACGAGGGGCAGATGGGCATGAAGTCCGTCGCGCTCGTCTCCTCCGGCGAAGCCGACATCTACATGAAGGGCCAGATCCACACCAACAACTTCCTGCGCGCGATGCTCAACAAGGAAGTCGGCCTGCGTTCCGGAAAGAACACGATCTCCCACTGCTACTTCCACACCGTCGAGGGCTTCGACCACGTCTTCTTCATCGCGGACGCCGCCTTCAACATGTACCCGGATCTCGCCGCAAAGGCCGATATCCTTCAGAATACCGTGAACCTCGCCCGCGCCTTCGGCGTCGTGGAGCCCAAGGTCGCCGTTCTCGCCGCGGTCGAAGTGGTCAACCCGGATATGCCCTGCACGCTCGACGCCGCCGCGCTGACGCAGATGAACCGCCGCGGACAGATCAAGAACTGCATCGTCGACGGCCCCTTCGCGCTCGACAACGCCGTCTCCGAAGAGTCCGCGAAGACCAAGGGCATCGTCTCGCCGGTCGCCGGACACGCCGACGTCATGATCGTCCCGAACATCGACGCGGGCAACATGATGGTCAAGGCGCTCGTGTACTTCTCGAAGAACGAGACCGCCGGGCTGATCCTCGGCGCGACCGCGCCAGTGGTGCTTACGAGCCGCGCCGATTCCCCGAGGGCGAAGCTGCTTTCCGTCGCCGCCGCCGTGGCGCTTTCCGCCTTCCAGAAAAAATAGCGGAATCCCGATCCGATTCGAATGAAACGGCCGGGGGAAGGCGCGACAGCCTTTCCTCCGGCCCGTCTCATATCATGTTCCGCGCGGAAGCGCGGGATGCGTGACCGATTGGAGGCGCATGCTATGAAGGTTCTTGCGATCAACCCCGGGTCAACGAGCACGAAGGTTGCGCTCTTTGAGGACGGAAAAGAAGTCTGGTCCGACACCCAGCGGTACGATATCGACGTCATCCGCCGCTTCAAGGGAATCCCGGAGCAGGAGGAATTCCGTTTCCAGGAGATCATGAAGGCCATGGCGTCCCACGGGACAAAGCCGGAGGAACTCGACGGCGTCGTCGGGCGCGGAGGCCTGCTGCGTCCGATCCCCGGAGGAACCTACGAGGTGAACGAACCGATGCTCCGGGACGTGCGGTCCGGCTGTTACGGCTCCCATGCGAGCAATCTCGGCGCGCCGCTCGCGCTCCGGATCGCGGAACAATCGGCCGGAAAGCGTGCGTTCATCGTTGATCCGGTCGTCGTCGACGAGATGATTCCCGAGGCCCGGGTGACAGGACTTCCCGAGATCGAACGACGGTCGCTCTTCCACGCGCTCAACCAGAAAGCCGTCGCCCGGCGGGCCGCGGCGGATCTCGGAAGACCGCTTTCGGACCTGAACCTCATCGTCGCGCACATGGGCGGCGGCATCTCCGTCGGCGCCCACGACCACGGCCGGATCATCGACGTGAACAACGCGCTCGACGGCCAGGGCCCCTTCTCCCCGGAACGGGCGGGTTCGCTTCCTTCCGGCGCGCTCGTCCGGATGGCCTACAGCGGCGAGTACGACCTCGAGCAGATCATGAAGAAGATCGTCGGCGGCGGCGGACTCGTCGCGCACCTCGGAACAAGCGATCTTCGCGAGGTCGAGAAGATGATGAATTCCGGCAACGAGCGCGCGAAGCTCATCTTCGAGGCGCTCGGATACCACGTCGCGCGGGAGATCGGCGCGTGCGCCGCGTCGCTCTGCGGCCGCGTGGACGCGATCGCCCTCACGGGCGGACTGGCCTACAGCGCGCGCCTCGTGCAGTACATCTCGGCGAAGGTCGCCTTCATCGCGCGCGTTCTCGTCTACCCCGGAGAGGACGAGATGAAGGCGCTCGCAGACGGTGCGCTGCGCGTGCTCGAAGGGCGCGAGGAACCGCATCGCTACGAGGACTGAGGCGCTTTCGCGGACGGTCGCACGTCTGTTTTCCGCACCGTCCGGCTTGACAACGCCCGTCATTTGGCGCTATAAAGGGCGTGGATTTGTGAAACTTGAAAGAACAGAATATTCTGCATGAGTTTGCGCGTGTTCATGTCCAGGGTGTTCTGCCCATAGATAATAGGTGTCGTTTGATGGGGGGGAGCCTGAGGCTCCCCCTCTTTTTTTTCATACGCCCCGCTCGACCGGGGGCGATCTCGATGACATGGAGGGGACAGCATGGCCAAGCCGATTGTCGCACGGTGGGAGTGGAGAACGTTCGGAGCGGAGTTCGAGGAGCCGGAGAAGCGGATCCGGGCGCACGAACAGGGGAACTTCAAGGAGAGCGAGGAAGTGTATATTTTGTCCCGGAACAGCGACGAGAACATCAAGGTCCGGGACGACCTTCTCGACATCAAGTCGCTCCAGAACGTCAACGAGGCGAAGCTGGAGCAGTGGTTCCCGACCATGAAGACGACCTTCCCGATCGGACGGGAGCAGCTCGTCGAACTCTTCAAGGTCTTCAGGATTCCGGAGCCGATCTTCGGACGCAAGGAGTATTCGTTCGAGCAGTTCCTGAACGAACTCGTCCGGCCGAACCAGAATCTTCGCCTCGTCAACGTGAAGAAGAAGCGGTACATTTACGTGATCAACGGCGCGATCTGCGAGATCGCCGAGACGGAGTTCGACGGCGTCGCGCTGCGGACGCTGTGCGTCGAGCACGAGGATCCGGAACTCGTCCTGAAGACCGTCCGGGAACTCGCGTGCGAGGACTATCCCAACATCAACTACATCCAGGCGATGAAGAAGACCGTGGGGATGGCGTGATGGGCGATCTTCGGGCCGTCATCGACGTCGGAACGAACTCCATCAAGTTCCACGTCGCGAAAAAGATGGACGACGGGATGCTTGGGACCGTCGTCGACGAGAACGACATCGCGCGTCTCGGCGAGGGGCTGCGGGAAACCGGCCTGATCGCGCCCGAACCGCTCGAGCGCAACGCGCAGTCGGTCGCCGCGTTCGTCGCGCGCGCACGGTCGCTCGGCGTCGAAAATCCGGAAATCGTCGGAACGATGGCGCTCCGGACCGCGAAGAACGCGGACGCCTTCATCGCCCGCGTGAAGGAGCTGTCCGGCGCGACGCTCCGCGTCATCGGCGGCGAAGAGGAGGCGCGCCTGTCGTACCTCGCCGTCATGTCCGGCCTGCCGGTGGGTGACGGCGAACTCGTCACGTTCGACACGGGCGGCGGCAGCACGGAATTCGTCTACGGCAAGGGCGCGTCGATGCTCCGAAAGTTCAGCGTCACGCTCGGCGCGGTCAGGATCACCGAGGAGTTCTTCCGCGAGGATCCCGTGCTTCCGGGCGCGGTCGAACGCGCCGAAGCGGAGATCGTGAAGAGCCTGAAGGACGGCGGCGTCTCGGGCCGGACGGATTTCCTCGTCGGCATGGGGGGAACCGTGACGAGCCTCGCGTCCGTGAAGTTCAAAATGGCCGTCTACGATCCGGACATCGTCCAGGGCTCCACGCTCACGCTCGATGAAATCAACGCCCAGATCGCCGACTATGCGGGCAAGACGCTCGAACAGCGCCGCGCGATCGTCGGGCTCCAGCCCAAGCGGGCGGACGTCATCCTCGCCGGGGCGTGCATCGTCCGCGCGATCTGCACGCTTCTCGGCGTCGCGTCGTTCACGGTGAGCGACCGCGGCCTGCGCCACGGTCTGGTCTACGAGCTGTTCACGAAATAGGGTTCACGAGCCGGAACACCGGCCATCTCACGAAAGGGGACGTGTCACATGAAACGAACGGTACTCCTGCTTTCCGTTGTCGCGATTCTGGCCTCGTCCGCCTGCGCCGCGCTTGCGGCCTACCCCGAGAAACCGATCCACATCGTCAACTACGTCGGCCCCGGCGGCCTCATGGACGTCACGAGCCGGAAGTTCACGGCCGTCGCGAAGAAGTTCACCGACGCGACGTTCGTCATCGAGAACAAGGAGGGTGCGGGCGGCCTCGTCGGAATGCAGGCGGTCCTCGAACAGCCCGCAGACGGCTACACCGTTTTCGCGGCCACGACGTCGAACATCGCGAAGGTCCTCACGTCGAAGAAAAACGTCGACGAGTACGTCTGGGGCTTCGAGTGGATCGCGATGCTCATGAAGGATCCCGAGTGCCTCGTCGCCGCGGAGAAGGCGCACGTGAACTCCTGGGAGTCGCTCGCGAAGGACGCGAAGGAAAAGAACGGCGCGCAGCTCTGGACCGGACCCGCGGCCGGCGGCAACGACCACCTGATCGCGATGAAGGTCTGGGACAAGACGGGGCTTTCCGGAAAGTGGATTCCCTACAAGTCGGGCCCCGAGGCGATGATGGCGATCCTGAGCGGTCAGGGCGTCGTCTACGTCGGCAATCCCGCCGACGTCGGCGGACGCGAGGGCTTCAAGATCATCGCCGTGGCGCGAAGCGAGCGCATGAAGCAGTTCCCGGACGTCCCCACGTTCGCCGAACTTGGCGTCAAGGGACTTGAGGACGAGGTCATGTGGCGCGGATTCGCCGTGAAGAAGGGGACGCCCGAAGAGGCCATCGTCTGGTGGGAGACGCTCCTGAAGAAGGTCGCGGCCGATCCCGAATGGCGCGGCTTCCTCGAGAAGGACGGCATCGACGTGGTCGATTACGGCCGCAAGGAATTCACGGAGCAGATCAAGAAGGATCTCGAAGACTCGACGACGTATCTCAAGAAGTACGGACTGATCAAGTAGAGCGACGCGCACGACGCTGCGGGGGCGCGACGTCCCCCGCGGCGACTGCGGCGTGGAGGTGTTCTCGGGAATGGATATCATCGGTTTTCTCGGAAAGGGGACGGGCGCTCTGATGCTTCTGGGCGCGTGCGCGGCGCTTCTCGCCGTCCTCTTTCTCCTCCTTCGCACCACGAAGTTCGCGCCCCGGCGCGGACGGATCCTGATCGTCGCGGCGCTTCTGGAACTCTGCGGCGTCTTTTTCCTTCTGACGTTCGGACTTGAAGACATCGAGGCCGTCGGGAGCAGCGCGAAGACCGCGCCGCGCCTGTGGGCCTCGCTCCTGGCGTTCTTTTCCCTCGACTGGCTCCGGCGCGTTCTCTCCGGGGACGTGAAGCCCGACCCGGAGAGCGGCGATCTCTCGCGCGTCTTCCGCGCCGTCGCCGTCGTCGCGCTCGCGATATGGGGAATGGAATACGTCGGATTCTACATCGCCACGGGCGGGATGATCCTCCTGCTGCTCCTGCTGCTCGGCGAAAGGCGCCCGCTGTTGCTCCTGTCGCTCCCCGGAGGATGGGTGCTCTTCTCGTATTACGTGTTCGCCCGCGTGCTCCTGATGGACCTCCCGACGGGCGCGCTCTTCGGATGAGGTGACGACGAATGGAACTCCTCGGCCATCTTCTTTACGGTCTTCAGAATCTTGCCGGCGTCACGCCGATTCTCGTCGTGATCGCCGGAGTCATCGTCGGAATCCTCGGCGGCGCGATGCCGGGAATTTCCCCCTCGATGGCGGTCGCGCTTCTGCTTCCGTTCACGTTCGGAATGTCCGCGTCGATGGGCCTCGTGATGCTCTGCGCGATCTACCTGGCCGCGAACTACGGCGGCTCGATCACGGCCGTCATGATCAACACGCCCGGAACGCCGTCGGCCGTCGTCACGGCCTTCGACGGATATCCGCTGACCCGGAAAGGGCAGGCCGGCACCGGACTCGGCGTGTCGCTGATCGCCTCGGTCGTCGGCGGCTTCGTCGGAATCTTCGTCCTGATCCTCTTCTCGGGGCCGCTCGCGAAACTCGCGCTCAAGTTCTGGCCCGCGGAATACTTCGCGCTTGCGCTCCTCGGCCTGTCGACGATCGCCTCGCTCGGCGGCGGCCGCTGGCTCGAATCGTTCATCGCCGTGCTTCTCGGCCTTCTGCTGAACACGATCGGGCTCGACCCCCTGAGCGGGGTCAGCCGGTTCACGTTCGACGTCGTTCGCCTCTACGACGGTTTCTCGTTCATTCCGGTCCTGATCGGCCTCTTCGCGCTCAGCGAGGTCTTCTCCTGCATCGAATCGGGCGAAGTGAACGCGCCGTCCGTCATCCCCGACAAGGACAAATCCCCGTGGCCCAGCGTCCGCGACTATCTGAAGCTCAAGTACGCCATGCTCCGGGCGGGGATCATCGGCACCGTGATCGGGATCTTCCCGGGCGCGGGCGGAACGATCGCGTCGTTCATCGCCTACGACGTCGAAAAGCGCGTCAGCAATGACCCCGACAGCTTCGGCAAGGGGACGCCCTTCGGCGTCGCCGCGGCCGAGGCCTCGAACAGCGCGTCCGTCGGCGGGGCCCTCGTGCCGCTGCTCACGCTCGGCATCCCGGGCAGCTCGTCAGCCGCCGTCCTCCTCGGCGCGCTCATGATCCACGAACTCCAGCCGGGGCCGGAACTCTTCACGAAACACCCCGAGATCGTCTACACGCTCTTTTCGAGCCTGTTCGTCGCGAATATTTTCATTCTCATCCTCGGGCTTCTCGGGGCGCGCCTCTGGATCCGCACGGCCCTGATCCCGAAGCGGACCCTCTATCCGATGATCCTCGCGTTTTCGTTCATCGGGAGCTTCGCGGTCCGGTCGTCGATGTTCGACGTCGGCGTCTGCCTCGCGTTCGGCGTCATCGGATGGATCCTCACGCGGTACGACGTCCCGGTCTCGCCGGTCGTCCTCGGGATGATCCTCGGAACCATGATCGAACAGAACCTCCGGACGACAATCATGATGGGCGGCGTCGGCCTGTTCTTCAGCCGTCCGCTGTCGCTCGCGCTGCTGTTGCTTGCGTTCGCGTCGGTCCTCGTTCCCTACCTCAGGGGGAGGAAATCCCCGTCGTCCCGGAAGGGAGCCGGAGGAGCCGCGTGACGACGCATCTGTTCGACGCCATCAACATTCTCGGAGGGCTCGCCCTCTTTCTGTACGGGCTGGAAGAGTCCACGAGCGCCTTCGCCTCCAATTTCGGAGGGCAATCCCGGGAGCTGATGGTCCGCTTCACGCGCCGCAAGCCGATGGCGTTCGTATTCGGAGTGATTCTGGCCGCCATCGCGCAGGGGAGCACCGTGGCGACGTCGTTCGCGATCGGCTTCGTCGACGTCGGGATGCTCACCTTCGCGGGGTCGGTCGTCGTCATGATGGGTGTGAGCGTCGGCGGCACGTTCGTGACCATACTCCTGAGTCTGAACACCGTTGCGTTCTCTCCGCTGCTTCTCGCCGCGAGCCTTCTCATGACACGCTTCGGTGGCGTCACGATGAAGAGGACGGGATACATCCTTCGGGGGCTGTCGCTCGTTCTGCTCGGAATGTTCGTGCTCCAACTCGGCGTCGGACCGCTCCTCGCCGACCCGCGCTTCGGTGAACTCGCGGCCCGCGTCGCGAAAAAGCCTATTCTCACGGGACTCGCGGCCTTCGCCACGACCGGGGTCCTCCAGAGCAGCTCTGCCGTCATGGCGCTCGCGGTCGCTCTCGCGACGGCGGGAGCGCTCCCGCTCTCGGCGGTCTTCCCGATCGTCATGGGAGCTCACGTGGGCTCGACAATGATGGTTCTTCTCGCGGGACTCTCTGGCAAACAGAACGCCCGGAAGCTCGGCGTCTGTACGTTCGTCTACAAACTCAGCGGCGTTCTGCTCCTGATCCCCTTCCTGCCGTGGATCGACGCGTTCCTCGAGAGAACGGGCGTTTCAGTCTCGAGCATGGTCGTTTTCGCGCAGATCGGATTGGCCGTCTTCAACACGATCATCTTCTATCCGTTCACGGATCTCCTCGCGTCGGTGTCGGCGCAGATCGCCGAACGAGCGGGCGGCGAACGCCTCGGGAGCCCGGTCTACCTCGACGAGGAACTCGTCGAGGTCCCGTCGCTCTCGATTCTGCTCCTGTCGCAGGAGATGATCCGGCTCGCGAACTACATGGAGCTGTACTGCCAGATTCTCTTCTTCCCGGAACAGGGGCGGCGCGAGTTCGAACAGTTGCCTTCCGCGATCCGGGACCTGTCCGAAACGTGCGAGGAATATATGTACCGGATCCGGATCTCCGCCGATGACGAACGCATGCGGGAGAGCTATGCTACGGTGTCGTATTCGATGCTGGCCTTCCGCCGGATGGCGCGGATCCTCTCCGGCGACCTGCGGCGCATGGCGGAGGAGGGGACGATGGCGCTTTTCCGGCGGGAGATCGGCGAAGAGACGTGGGAGGCGCTGACGCGCCTCGCGCACACGAACATACGTCTTGCGCTGCGCGCGTTTGCGCTCGGGGACGCGGATTCCGCTTCCGACACGAGCCGCTACGAGCGCGAGTTCGACGAACTCGACCGGAAGATCCGCGCGAGGCTCGGGACGGAAGCGCTCAACAGGAGGGAACTCTCGCCGCTCATCGAATTCCTGTCGCAGGTGTACTCCCTCGTCAAAACCTCCCTCGAAGTCGCGCGGGGCGAGGCCTATCGCACCGTCGCGCGGAACTGAACGCCTCATTGGAAGGGAAGAAAACGGACATGACGGAACGGAGCGGCCGGAAGGCCGTCGAATCCCTGTTGTATTCCACGGATCGCGTACGTATTCTCGACATGGTGACGAAAATGGGCGAAATGGCGTCGGAGGCGCTCGGAATGGCGGTCCGGTCGCTGGTCGACCGCGATGACGACCTCGCTTGGAGCGTCATTGAAGGAGACGACACTATCGACCGGATGGAGGAGTTCATCGACCAGGAGTGCCTCGGCTCCATCGCGATGCGGCGTCCCGGGGACGCCGAGCTGCGCTTCGTCTTCGCGGCGCTCAAGATCATCACCGATCTGGAGCGGATCGGCGACCAGGCCGAAAACATCGCCCAGAAGGCGCTGAAGCTCAACGCGTCGCATTCGTTCGTTCCGAAAGACTGCATCCTGCCGATGGTCGCGTGCGTCCGGTCGATGCTCCATGACGCGTTGTGCGCGTTTCGGGATTCGGACGGGGAACTCGCCCGCGATCTGTGGCGCCGGGACGATGACATCGACGGAGCGTACGCGGAAAGCACGAAAGATTTTCTCGAGTCCGTTTCCTCCGGTTCATGCGCCGATCACGCAGCCGTCAAGGTCGGCGCGGAGGAGCTGTGGATCATCCGCCACCTCGAACGCGCGGGCGATCACGTGATCAATATCGCCGAGCGCGCCTACTTTGTCGTCGAGGGAAAGCCCTTCCCCGTGAAGGAGGAGCGATCCTCGAAGCGGGAGAGCGACGCCTGATAGCGTAACCCGCGCCGGGAACCCGTCCGTAGAAGTACGCATACCTTGCTGGGGTATAATGCCGATGCGACGGGGAGCCCGCCGCGGTACACTGCCCGCATTCCAGAGATTCATTCGGAGGTGTGTGGAGATGAAACGAATTATTCTTGCTGGTGTAGCTGTAGCGGTGCTTGCGATAGCCGGAGCGGCGTTTGCGTTCGGCCCGGGAATGGGACGCGGGGTCTGCGGCGCGGCGGGCGAACAGTGCGTCATGGCGTGCGGAGAAATGACAGGCTCTGCCGAAGCACCCGTGAATGCGCCCTGCGGACCGCGCTCGATGCAGCGGAGCGATCGGTGTTGCGGCGCTTGGAACGACGATTCCCCGAAGTATTCCTGCGGGCGCGGCGGCAGGTTCGAAGGGCGTCGCATGATGGGGCGGATGGGCGCAACGGCCGAAATGCCCGCAGAACTTCGGGCGAAGATGACCGAGATGGAAAAGGCCCGGCTGCAACTTCGTCTTGCGATGATTGACGACCCCGTCGATCAGGCGAAAGCGCGGGAGATTTTCGGGAAGATCCAGTCCCTCCGGTCCGAAATGGCCGCGTGGCGCTTCGAACGGATGCTGGCCGATCAGGTGAAGGAAAAGACTGCGGCCAAGACGCAGACTCCCTCCCAGGGCGCGCAGACGGTCGCGCCGTCGCCGACTCCGTCGAACTGACGCAACGATAGAGCGTTCGGGTTCTCCCGGTACCTGTGACAAAGAAGCCTTCCCGATATTCGGGAGGGCTTCGTTGCTGCGAAAAAGGATTCTCCCGGCGAGCTTTCAAAAGAAGAGAGCCCCTTTTTTGCGGAAATTCGGCTTCATTCGGTGTGGATCCCCCCCCTTGCCCTGATACGTCGGGACGAGTACAATCGTCTTGGTTCGTTGTCACGCAGAACGAGGAAGGAGATGTGGAATGGAAAGCGACAGTAGTTCCAATGTTCCGTTGTGTGTTTTTGCGGTTGTTCCTTCGGAAACGTACGACTGATTACCGGCGCCCCCCTCATGGTTCCGACCATGTCCGGCGCCTGCCGGGCATGAGGAGAGGCGCGACACCCAGAATCTCCCATAGATGAATACCTCTTTTCAGGCCCACCCTTGGTTCTTCCATGCAGAAACGCGCATGGATGCGACGTGTTCCGCCGATTGCATGACGGGCGGCGCGCGTTCGTGATCTTTCGGTGCAAGGGGTGGTCTCATGCTATCCATTGTCAAGAGCTTTACGGAAAAGGAATCCGGCCCGCTCACGCTCGATGCGGTCGTCGGCGGTTCGTGGATCAACGCCGTCGCGCCGACGGGCGAAGAGCTGGAAACGATCTCGAAAATCACGGGCGTCCAGCGCGATCTGCTGGTCGCGGCGCTCGATATCGAGGAAACGTCGCGTATCGAAGTCGAGGATAACGCGATCCTCGTGGTCATCAATATCGCAAAGGCGTGCGGCAACTTCAATTTCGACGCGATTCCGCTGGGCGTCGTCATCACGGCCGACTATATCGTTACGGTCTGTCTGGAGGAGAACGACATCCTCCCGCGAAAGCCCGGAAGCATCAACGGCTTCTGTTCGTACAAGCGAACGCGGTTTCTGTTTCAGATCCTCTTCAAGGCGGCGACCATGTTCCTCAAGCACCTGACGCAGATCAGCCGCCAGTCCGACGTGATCGAGCGGAATCTGCGCAAGTCGATGAAGAACGAGGAACTCTTCCAGCTCCTGGACCTGGAGAAGGGCCTGACGTACTTTACGGCCGCGCTCCGGGCGAACCGCGGCGTGGTGGACCGGCTTATCCGCCTGTGCTCCAACTCGCAGATGCACGAACTCATCAAGGTCCGCGAAGAAGACGAGGATCTTCTCGAGGACGTCAAGATCGAATACGACCAGGCCTACGAAATGGTGCAGATGTACAGCAACATCCTGAGCGGAATGATGGATGCGTTCGCGTCGATCATATCGAACAACCTGAACATCGTCATGAAGTTCCTCGCTTCGATGACGATCATTCTGGCGATTCCGACGGCCGTGAGCAGCTTCTTCGGAATGAACGTCCCCGTTCCCTTCGGCTCGCATCCGATGGGGTTCGCGTTCGTCTTCATTTTTGCTCTCGTGTTGACTTCCTGTGCAGGGTTCTACCTTTGGCGGAGGCGGATGTTCTGAGCCCCGTCCGCTGTGTGACCGCGCCTTTTTCGAACCGCGAACGTCCCGGAGGCTTCTCCCGCTCCGGGACGTTTTCTTTAACAAAACAGCGCATTTGTTCTGTCCTTTCTCTTCTTGACATCTCGGCGAAAATAAACGAATCTTCTCAATAAAAGTGAAAGGTTGGAAGATCCGCCGAGTTCGCCGTTCGTTCGAGAGGAGAATCCGAGTCGATGAAAATCGGGAGCGCCTGGCTGGTGTTTGTGTTCGCATGCGTTTTTTTCCTGGAGTTGCTTCCCTGTCGGAGCGCCTGTGCGCTCGGCGTCGATCGGGAGGGCGACCTCGCCCCTTTCGATCAAGCGAAGGATTTCGACCTGTTCACGATAAGCGGGGATTTCCCGGAAACGCCGGGTTTTCCTCTCATTCTGAACACGTGGAACAAGGGGCTTCAGTCCGCCGATGTTCCGGGGTTTTCGTTCGTCATCAGTCGGGACGAGACGACCGCGTTGAGTAACGATTTTCTCGTGAAAGCCGGCCTCATGGCGACGAGCGCCGACTGGGGCGACCTTCACGAATGGGGGCCGTGGACCGCGGGCGGATACATCTCCCGTGACGCGGGCAATCCTCCGGTCACCTGGATCGGGATGTTGCTCCGGACGACCCGGAACGCTTCGGGGTTCGACGATGCTCTCGCGATCCCGCTCCGGACGTTCGTCTCCGGGGATCCGGCGGAAACAACCGGATCCCTCATGCTCACGGATCTTTTCAAAGGAGGGGGGACCGCCTGTTCCGCGGATTGCTGCGGACTGCGGTTCATGCTGGACGACTGCGCGCCGCGCGACTACGCGGACGTCCGGCAGGAGAACCTGCGGGTGTGGTTCGACGCGCCGGATCGCGCGGGCGTGTACTGCTGTCAGGATCTTCATTTCGCCTACGTTCCGAACCAGGCGGCGCCTGCGTTCATGGGCTTCCCTCCGACCGTCGCGCGTCTGAACGACGCGGCGGACATCGCCCGGATCAGGGTCGCGCCCAACTCGCATCTTCTCTGGATGATGCAGATGTTCGACAGCATGGTGGGTTCCGAATCCCCATGCTATCCCGATATTACGGACGTCGCTGCTCGCCCCTGGAAGAAGGATTACAACTCCTGCACGCAGTATGCGGGAACTTCCTCTGACCAGTCCGGGCTCGTCCTCGACCGATATCTGTGGCGAACGGACATGTTCGGGGGGCTCACGTCCCTTGATCTGTTCGAGGATTGGGACCTGATCGAGATCGCCGACATCCGGTTCGGCGAGACGCTTGACCTCGGCGTCTGGTACGGGGATTTCAATCCTTTCGACCCCGAGTCGTGCGATTGCGGCGCGAATCCGTGCGGCATGCCCGAGACGTATGTCGTTCCGCGAATCCTGGTCCAGAACCTCGGCGTGCGGAAGCTCGACGTCTCCGGACTCCACAACGACCTCGCGGCGCGCGGGATCTGCGGGACGGACTGCGGACTCTGCGACACGCTGCCCTTTCTCTTCGTCGACGCGACCGACCGCCCCGGGATTCCGGATATCGGCGAGCGGGGGATCTACGGATCGACACCGCTCTTTTTTCTAGGGATCCCGTTCGCTGAGTATACGGTCGACGTCGCGTACCGGTACGGCGACTTCTGGCGCCGGAACGGGAAAGACGCGGGCGATCCCGAAGCGGGCGACATCATCACGCTGAATTGCGGGAGCGCCGTCTACCCCGCCTTCACGAAGACGATCCAGCCGATGGCGAATGCCGATTTCGTCTTCGCCGCGGAAGACGGAACGACCGTCCGGGGGCGGTGGAACACGAACTACTACACATTCCCGCTGCTTCTCGTCTCCGACGACTGCTCCCCCGACTGTTCGATCCTCTTCGTTCACGTTCCGTGCGACTGCGAGGCTCCGGCGATCGTTGCGGGGCTCAGGTCGGCCGTTCCGGACCTGAGCGGCGACATATCCGTCATTTCGGACGATCTTGACGTCGGACGCGCGGAATTCGTCCGGAACCCCGATTCTTCGGACTTCCCCGGCATCGCGGCGCTCCGCGCGGAGGAAGGGGGAGCGCTCGTCTGGTACGACGCGTTCTCCGTCGAGGGAGTCGACCCGGCCGGAGGGCGCGGCATCCTCCCCGTCCAGCTCCGGTTCACGATCCCTGCGGGGAAGCTCGCCGGGTACGATTTCTCGGGAGACTGGCGGAAGCTCTTCTGGAGCGCCTTCACGCTCCGGAGCCGCCCCGTCTCCGGAGACGCCTCCGATATCGCCGACGATCTCGGCGCGGGGGCGAAGGCGTTTCTCGACCGCCAGTGTTTCGTCGCGGCCGACGCGGACGAGATCCGGACCGGCGGCCGCGTTCCCGTGGATCACCTCACGGTGTGGATGACGGTGTTCGTCGTCGATGGCCCGGCGCCCGACGGAAGGACGTTCAAAAAAGCCGTCCTGAGCACGGGGAACGAAGTCCTCTTCGTCTTCGACGGAATCGAGGACGGAAAGATTGAGAACATCCTGTACATCGCCGCGGCGTCGCCGCTGCCGACCCCGACGCCTGGCCCGACCGCCGAGCCGACGTCCGAGCCGTGGACGCTGACGCTCAAAGGGTGTCCCCCTGGGCCTGTCCCCGTCGGGGCGTCATTTGTCCTCACGGCCGTCCGGCGGCCCGTCGTCGGGGATGTCTCCTGGAGCGTCGATACGTACGCGGCCTCCGGGGGCGGACGAAACGCCGCCGACATCGTAGCGCTGAGCGGAACGACCGGAAACACGGTGACCGCGACCGCGCTCTCTCCCGGACGCGGGGCCGTCACGGCGAGGACCGGAGGACTTCTCGCGCGATGCGAGCTGACGGTCGTTCCGTCTGGGACCCCGACGCCGACCGGCGGACCGACGAAGACGCCGACACCGTTTTCCGCGAGCGGCGGAGGCTGCTCGGCGGGGTTCTCCGGGGTATTCGCGCTGTTGTTCCTGATACCGGCGGTGTTTCTGTCGAAGAGATAGGTTCTGCGTGGGGAGAATACAGGGGGGAGGGGTGCGTTTCCGGTCCCTTTTCCCCTTTTTCACATCTGTGGGGTACAATAGCGGGAAATGCACGGCGGGGAGGTTCGGACATGAGCGGGGCATTCGTCAAGGAAGACAGCGACCAGCAGGAGCGCATCGAACGGATGAAGATGATCCGGGAACGCGAACAGCTTCTGGTGATCCTCGAAAAAAAGCGGACGTATCTGCTTTCCGACCCGAAGGCGGCGACTATCGATCCGGTCAAGAGGCGATCCATGCTGGAAAGTTTCGAAGAGGAAATCGCGGCGACCCGAAAACTTATCGACGAGAGCAAGAGGGAGCCCGAATGACGCGGCGCGGATGCTCCCGCGCGACCGTTCCATTCTTCGGGAGGATTCTTTCGCTTCTTTTCGCGGCGTTGTGCGCGTTCTGCGTTCCCTCGTTCGCGGAGACGGGCGTCGTCCGCGGCATGGCCGTCGGCCTTCACGGAAGCGCGCCGCTCGCGATGGCTGCGCTCGGGGATCGCTTCCTCTTCGATGCGGACGACGGAACGTTCGGCAAGGAACTCTGGGCGACGAGGGGGCCGGGAGCGATTCCGCTTCTCGTGGCCGATATCAATTTGGGCAGTGGGAGCAGCAATCCCGGGTGTTTCGCGGTCCTGGGCGACAGATTGTACTTCGCCGCGAACGACGGCGTTCACGGCGGCGAATTGTGGTCGAGCGACGGCACGCAGGCTGGGACCCGGATGGTAGCAGATCTCGTGACCGCCGCAGGCGAAGGGTCCGCTCCCGCCAAGCTCGTCGCCGCCGGAGGCGCGCTCTTTTTCGAGGCGTCGGACGCGTCGGGCGACCGGGAACTGTGGAAGAGCGACGGGACGACCGAAGGGACGACGCTCCTGCGCGATATCCGGCCGGGGCCGTCCGGCTCTCGGATTTCCTCCATCGTTCCCGTCGGCGGACGCGTCTTCTTCTCCGCGGACGACGGCGTCCACGGCATCGAACTCTGGACCAGCGACGGAACGGCGGACGGAACGCGCCTCGTCCGGGACATCCGGCGCGGCGGCGGCGGGTCGATGCCGTCGAGCCTGGTCGCCGGAACGGGCGAGGTCTTCTTCCTGGCCGATGACGGCGTCTCGGGCCGCGCGGTCTGGCGGAGCGACGGGACGCGTTCCGGAACGCGGATCGCCGCGGCCTTCGCGCAGGGAACGCTTCGCTGGACGTCCGACATGGCGTACGGAAACGGCGTTCTCGTCTTTGCCGCAGACGACGGCGTCCACGGGCTTGAACCGTGGATCCTGCGCGACGGAGACGATTCTCCGTCGCTCCTGTCGGATGTGGCTGCGGGATTGGCGTCTTCGGCGCCTTCGTGTTTCACGTTCGTCGGGGACCGCTTCTTTTTCCAGGCGGACGACGCGCTTCACGGAACGCAGCTCTGGGCGTCGGACGGGACGGAGTCCGGGACGACGATGGTCGCGGAGATCCGCGCCGGCGGAACTCTTTTCGGATCCGCCGCGTCGTTCGTCGCGTTCGGAAACCGGCTCGTCTTTCCGGCCGATGACGGAAAGAGCGGGATGGAGCTGTGGATCTCGGACGGGACCGCCGAAGGGACGACGCTTCTCGTCGATGCGGACGGCAGCGCCGCGTCGAGCCGCCCCTCGATCCTGTACGTCGGGGCCGATACGCTCTGGTTCCGGGCGGAGACGGGGCGCGGCTCCGAGCCATGGTGGACCGACGGGCGCGTAACGGCTGCGCCGCAGGGCCGGAGCGGCGGATGTTCGGTCGGCATGTCCCCGTTGACGCCGGCGCTCTTCCTGCCGCTGGTCGCCGTGCTCCGGAAGCGGCGGTGAGGTTTCCCGGCCGACGAAGAAGACCTCGCGACCCCGACAAACAGACATCCTCGATGAACATGCGACGACGGCGCTCTCCCGAAGGGGAAGCGCCGTTTTTTTGCTCTTTCGTTTCATCCCGTCACGGGCTGAATGAGCCTTGAGTCCTTTGCGGATTTTTCTGAATGGAATACTATTTTTACCGAAAAGAAACGTAAAGAGAAGGAGGAGATGTTCGATGCGCTTCGTACGGATGGTGTTCGCATTGGCGACGGTGGTTGCGTTCGCGAGCGTCGGCTGGGCCGCGACGGAATTGCTGAAGGACGTTCGTCCCGGCGTCCAGAGCGGAAACAGCGACGAATTCGTCTATCTGAAAACGGACACCTATGTCCTGAACGGAAACGACGGCGTCGCGGGCAAGGAACTCTGGATCTCCAACGGGACGACGGCCGGAACGCAGCTCCTGGCGGACATCAACCCCGGCCCGGGCGATTCCGATCCCTCCGGGTTGATCGCGGTCGGAGGCGATTTCGTCCTCTTCGGCGCGGATAACGGCGTCGCAGGAAAGGAACTCTGGAAGACGGACGGGACGGCGGCCGGAACGGTCCTCGTCAAGGATATCCTTCCCGGCGCCGCCGGCTCGAACCCCGGATGGTTCGAGATCGCAGCGGGCGTGATTTTCTTCTCCGCGAATGACGGCGTTCACGGGGACGAACTCTGGAAGACGGACGGGACGGCGGCCGGAACGGTCCTCGTCAAGGACATCAATCCCGGGGCCGGCGGAAGTTCGCCGCAATATCTGACCCATATCGGAAACTCCTGGGGAAAGGTGCTGTTCACCGCGGACGACGGCGTTCACGGACGCGAACTATGGGTTTCCGACGGCACTGCGGCGGGAACGTTCCTCGTGAAGGACATCAATCCCGGAGCGGCGAACGGGTACCCGTCCCAGCCGTACTATCCGGGCTCGGGGGCGGTCGCGTACTTCGGCGCCGACAACGGCGCGATCGGGATACAGCTCTGGGAGTCGGACGGCACGAACGCCGGGACGAAGATGTACACAGTGAACCCCGCGGGAAGCGCATTCCCGTCCGGGATAAATCTCTTCAACGGCAAGCTCGTCTTCGCCGCGTTCGACGCCGCGCACGGGCAGGAACTCTGGTCCGTCACCCCGGGCGACTACAACGGCGCCGCGCTGCTGAAGGACATCAACCCCGGCCCCGCGAACGGGAACCCCTACGCCTTCGCGGTCGCCGATCCGCTGCTGATCTTCATCGGCAACGACGGAGTCCACGGCGCGGAGCCGTGGAGGACCGACGGGACGACGGCGGGAACGCAGATGGTGAAGGACGTCAACCCGGGCGCTCCGGACGGGAGCATCTCGTGGGGCGAAATGGCCTCGACGTTCTATACGGTCGTCTTCTTCGCGACCGACGGAATCCACGGCGCGGAGCCCTGGGTGACGGACGGCTGGGACGCCGGGACGGCGATGCTGCGCGACGTGCGGCCCGGCGCGACGGGAAGCGATCCGTTCGGTGCGAGGTTTTTGAACAACAGGGTCTGGTTCAGGGCTGACGACGGCATTCACGGCTCCGAACCGTGGTGGACAAACGCGATTCTCGACGCGCTTTCCGGCGGCGGAGGCTGCCGCGTGACGGCCGGCGGATTCGCGTGGCTGTCGGTATTCCCGC
>CAYVKE010000023.1:0-31418 GCA_964451935.1 uncultured Synergistaceae bacterium
GCCGAAGACGGCCCCGGAGGTCACGGCGCAGGTGACGGAGCTTCTCCGGTCGCTCGGAAAGAAACCCGTCGTGTTGCGGAAAGAAGCTGCGGGATTCATCGGAAACCGCCTGCAATTCGCGCTGCTGCGCGAGGCGTTTCATATCGTCGAGTCCGGCATCGCATCGAAGGAGGACGTCGACGAAGCGGTCCGGAACAGCCTGGGGCGTCGCCTCCGCGACACGGGGCCGTTCGAGACGGCGGACCTGGGCGGGCTCGACGTCTTTCTGTCGATCTCCCGGTATCTTCTTCCGGATCTGTCGGCAAGCGCGACGCCTCCCCGCGAGCTGTCGGACGCGGTCGGCCGGGGCGACCTGGGCGCAAAAACCGGAAGCGGACTCGGTTGTTGGACGGCCGAAAAAACCGCCTTCGTGAAAAAGGCCCGGGAGACGACGCTCGTCCGCTGCCTCCTGGAGGATCGGGAAAAGGACCGTCCGGCATCCGAATCGTAACGGGAGATCGCACCAAGGAGGCTCGTGCGGGCCCCCCGCGAGCCTCCTTGCTTCGTTCCGGACTCCGTTCACGAGAGAACGCTATTCCTCGACAAGCTCCAGGACGATCCCGTCGGGATCGCGGAGATAAACCACGCGCTTTCCCGCGCGCGGTCCCGCGGGGATCCGGCAGACGTCTCCGAGGAAACGAACCCGCGCCTCATTCAGGGCGTCCATCGTCGCGTCGAAGCTGTCCGTCACGAGGCAGAGATGCGCCGTTCCCGCGTCGCAGGGCCGGGTTTCGAGCCGTTCGCCCTTTCCGCCGCGGTACTCCACGAGTTCGAGGAATACGGTCGCTCCGGGCGAGCGGAGCGAAACGATTGCAAGCCGCGCCCCCGGCACGCCCGTCAGACGCTCCGCGTATTCGCCCGGGCGCTCGACGACCGCCCCCGCTCCGAACCCGAAGACATCCCTGTAGAACGCGATGGACCGATCCAGATTCTCAACCGTGACGCCGAAGTGCCCGAATTCCGTCATGTCATCCCACTCCCGTTCTTCGTTTTCTCTCGGTTTTCCGTTCGTACATCCGTTCATCCGCTATTCGGACGGCATCGAGAAGATTATCCGCATCTCCGGGGCAAAAGGCCATCCCCCAGTCGAGGACGATCGGCGTCACGACTCCGGGAATCCGGATGGACGCAACCATATCGGCCAGCCGCTCCATCGTCTCCGTCGCCTCGATCCGTCCCGTTTCCGACAGATAGAACAGAAACTCGTCGCCGCCGTACCGGCCGATCATGTCCCCGTCGCGCAGGCGATCGCGCAGGGACGCCGCCGTCTTCCGGAGAACCTCGTCGCCCACGAGGTGCCCGTAGCGGTCGTTGACCCCCTTGAAGTTCCCCATATCGGCGATCGCCACACAGTCGGGACGCTCCGGGGTCATCGGACGCCCCGTCTCCTCCTCCAGCCGGCTCATGATGTACCGGCGGTTCCAGACCCCTGTCAGCTGGTCGGTCATTGCCTCCTGACGCCGCTTCTCGATCAGGTTGTTCAGCGTCTGGAAGGTGCTCATATGCTCCGCCGTCATTTCGAACAGATCGACTTCCGTTTCGGAGAACCCCCGCGCGTTGACCGCGCACAGGACCCCGAAGACGGAGTCGCCGAATTGCAGCGGGATCGCGATCATATAGACGATCCCCGACGAGTAGCTCTCCCTGCGCGGGGCCCGAACGACGGCCGCGCGTTCGGCCAGTTCGCGGCAATCCGTTATTCCGGCGGCTCCCTCTTCGGCGGAGGCGTGCGATTCCGCAAGTTCGAGCCGCAAGCGGCCATCCTCCTGGGACGCGGAATAGAAACCGACCCACGGAAAGCCGAGTTCCCGCGAAAGAACGCCGGTCACCTGGCCGCACAGGGCTTTGTTGTTGCGCTCCCGGGCCATGTTATGAACGAACTGGTTCAGAAAGCGGAATTGCCCCGCCCGGATGTCCAGCTCCCGGCGCGCCTCCATCTCCTCCATGTGAAGCGCGATATACGAGGCGACGATGCCGAGGATTCGCGTCTCGCGCTCTCCGAAGGCGTTGAGGGTGTGTCCCTCGATGCCGATGACGCCCCACTGAAACTGCTTGTAGATCACCGGAATCACCAGAAGGGAACGGGCGTCCTTGTTGTGCGGAACATAGTAGGGATCAGTGGAGAGATCTCCCGCGTTATACTCGCGTCCCGTCCGCATGACGTGCCCGATGATTCCCTTCCCCGTCGAGATGAAATCCGCCTGGCGGCTCGCTCCGACGTCGCCGAGCGAATCGATGACGACCGTATCGTCTCCGCAGCGGGAGGTTCGGAGACCGATGACGAAGTTGCTGAATTTCAGGATGGACGCAAGCGATCCGTTCAGAACGAGCGACAGGTCGTTGACGCTCACGCACTCGCCGAAAAACTTGAATATTTCGAGCAGAGTATCCTGATCCGTCGCGATCTGTTCGAGTTCCCCCTTGCGTTCCTTCAGGTCGCGCAGGGAGCGGATGCGAAGAAAAAGCGCCGCAAGGACGCACAGGAAAAGACAGGAGAGAATTCCCAGAAGGGTTCGGCCGTTCCGCAACTCCCGAAGCTCTTCGTCGATCCGGGAATCCGTCGTCGAGAGGAAAAGAAAGAGCGTCCGGTCGACAAGACGGATGTCGGTCCATGCGACCAGACGATGCGTCGCCGTTCCGTCCTCGCGAAGAGGAATCACGTCCGTCCCCGAACTTTCGCCCCTGACACGCGGATATAACGCGCCGATCTCCGGACGCCGGCTCTCCGCGGTGCGAAGGAGCATTCGCCCCGCCAACGAGGGTTCGAGGTCGTACAGGATCATCCCCGCGCCGTCGATGAGCGTCGCGCGATCCCCCGCTCCGCGGCGGAACCGGGCGACGCAGTCGCCGGCGATGCTCTCGAGATCGGCCGCCGCCGCGAGCACTCCGGCGATCGTTCCGTCGAGGACCAGCGGATCGAGAATCGTGACGTATCGCCGCGCGGATGTCGGATCGATCTGTCCGGTGACCGGGAAGACCTGTCCCGGAGAATGCCGCGTCGCCAAGAGTTCTCCCGCGTCGTTCTCCGCCGTCTTTCGGGCGTCGGGCGCTCCCGGGAGGGGTGCGAACGCCTCTGACGAAACGCCTTTCGCGTCGAGAAAGAGGCAGCCGGCGATATCCGGATTTGAACGGACGGCGGCGAGAAGCAGGGCGTTGAGGGCTCCGGGACGCATTTCCCCCGAAAGGCGATCCCTGATGACGTTGTCGACCAGAAACCGCTGGGCGGACAGTATCGTCCGGAAACGGCCCTCGATTCCTTCCCGAACCGCTGAAGCATGCCGCGCGAGGGACTCGTTCACACGCACTCGCTGTCGTTCCGTCGATTTCCGGTCGAGAAAAAAGAGGAGGACGACGACAAGAAACAGCGTCGCGCACGCCCCGACGATCGCGATCGTCGCAGGCGAGCGCGTCGAAAACCGTTTGAAGGCGTTCTGAGGGGATTTCACTCCGGCAGCTCTCCTCGACTCCATCTATGGACCCATACATTATAATCCCCATTTCCCGAAAAAATGTGATAACATAATGTCAACATTTTTCCGGGAGGGACGATCCGTGAACGCTGGCGACAAACTCGCCGTACTCTCCGACGCCGCGAAGTACGACGCATCCTGTTCCTCCTCCGGCGGCAAGCGCCGCAACGCGGGAGGAACGGGGAACACCGTTCCGGGCGGCGTCTGCCACACGTGGACCGAGGACGGGCGATGCGTCTCCCTGCTCAAGATCCTCATGACGAACGCGTGCGCCTTCGATTGCGCCTATTGCGTCAACCGGAGGAGCAACGACGTCCCGAGGGCGGTCTTCTCCCCGGAGGAGATCGCAAATCTCACGATGGAATTCTACCGGAGGAATTATATCGAAGGGCTCTTCCTGAGTTCGGGCGTCCTCGGCTCCCCGGACGAGACGATGGAGCGCATCGCGCGAACGCTGACGCTGTTGCGGAGCCTCCACGGGTTCAACGGCTATATCCACGCGAAAGCCATTCCCGGCTCGTCGCCGGAACTGATCGAGCGCGTCGGGCGGCTGGCGGACCGGATCAGCGTGAATATCGAGCTGCCGTCCGAGCGCAGTCTGAACACGCTCGCCCCGCAAAAGAGCCGCGACTCGATCCTCCGCCCCATGGAGTACATCGGCGGCAGGATCGCCGAAAACAGAACGGAACGAAGGCTCGCCGTCCGCGCCCAGGACGCGCCGCGTTTCGCCCCGGCCGGCCAGAGCACGCAACTCATCGTCGGGGCGTCGCCCGAATCGGACCTCGCGATCCTCCGGCTCTCCGAAGGGCTGTACCGTCGCTTCCGCCTCCGTCGCGTCTATTACTCGGCGTTCGTCCCCGTATCGGACAATCCCCTGTTGCCCGCGCTCCCCAGGCCTCCGCTTTTGCGGGAGCACCGTCTCTACCAGGCGGACTGGCTCCTGCGCTACTACGGCTTCACGGCGCGGGAGCTTCTGGACGAATCGGCCCCCGATTTCGACGAGCAGCTGGACCCGAAGACGACATGGGCGCTCCGGAACATGCACGCGTTTCCCGTAGACGTCAACGCCGCGCCGTACGAAACGCTCCTGCGGGTTCCGGGAATCGGCGTCCGGTCGGCGAAACGGATTCTCTCGGCGCGTTCCTGCCGTTCTCTGACGCACGAAAATCTGATCTGCCTCGGGATCGTCTTTTCCCGGGCGCGGCATTTCATCACCTGCTCGGGCAGGTTCTGCGGCGAACCGGGACTGACGGGGACATTCCTGCGCAACCGGCTGCTTTCCGGTTCCCGGAAAAAGGCCTCGGTCCACCAGCTCGAGTTCGACATGGCATGACGATCTACCGCTACGACGGGACGTTCAACGGCCTTCTGTGCCTGATCCTGAAGGTCGCGCGCGACGGGAAGGAGCCCGAGGGGATTCTCGGGCCGGGGGACGGGCAGGAGAGTCTCTTTCAGGCGGAGGAGGTTCCGACCGAAGAAACCCCTGCGCAGAACGTTTTCCGCGCGTTGAAGGCGCGGACGTCCGCCCGAACGCTGTCGGAAGCCTATCACGCGTTTCTTTCGGAGTCTCCGGGGATGGACATGTGCGTTCTCCGCTACCTTGCGCTCGCGTGGCGCGAAGGGCCGGGGATCGGGCGGCGTCTTGCGGACGAACCGGTCGCGTCGGTCCACGAAACCGCACGACGGGTCGCCGGAGAACGGCATCGCTTTCTCGGACTCGTGCGTTTCCGCGATACGGGGCAGGTCCTGTACGCGCCGATCGAACCCGATTTCAATATCCTTCCGCTCCTCGGCGGTCACTTTTCGGCGCGTCTGCCGCTCGAACGGTTCGTCATTCACGACGTTCGCAGGAAGGAGGCGGTTCTGGGGCGCGGAGGAGAGTGGGCTCTTTCGTCTTTCGACCCCCAACCGCCCGTGCGGGACACGGAGGACGACATTCAGGTCCGGAAACTCTTCCGGCTCTACTTCCGGAGCGCCGCGATCGCCTTCCGGAAAAACCCGGGACTGCAGCGCTCCCATCTGCCGAAGAAGTACCGGAAATGGCTGGTCGAGCTGGACGATTAGGCGTGCAGCTTCGCGATGTCCAGCGCGATGAACGAGAAGTTGTGCGCGTGATCCCCGATGCGTTCCATATTGCTCAGGATGTCGATGAAGATCACGCCCGCCGGAGGGTTGCATTCTCCGTGGTTCAGGCGCGTGATGTGGCTTTTGCGCATCGTCTTCTCCTTGCGGTCGATTTCCTCTTCGAGAACGTCGATGACCTCCCGCGCCTTTGCCGGATTTTCCTCGGAAAACGACTCCAGACTGAGGCTGACGGCCCGTTCGACGGTCTGGAACATGTCCTCGAACTCTCCACGGGCAAGAGACGAGAACTCCACGCCGTTCTCCCGCTTGTAGTCGTAGAGTTCGATCAGATTCTGCGCGTGGTCCCCGATGCGCTCGATGTCGCCAACGCCGTTCACGTAGGACGCGAGCACCTGGGAAAGCTCGCTCGACACTCCCCGCTGCCAGATTTCCGTAGCATACCGGTTGATTGCATGGTTCAGCGCATTGACGCTCTTCTCGGCCTCGTTGACCTCTTCGATCATCTTGGGGTTGTCATCGAGAAACGCCGTTCGCACGTAGAGAAGCATTTCGTGCGCGAGACGCCCCATGTGCACGATCTCCGCCTTCACCGCATCGATAGCCGCAGCGGGGGATGCCTGAATGAGCTTTTCATCGAGGAATTGCGGTCCGCGGTACGCCACGGTCTCCTTGTTCGGAACCAGAAACGCTATAGTTTTGGCGTATAGCCCCGTAAAGGGAAGGAAGATAAGCGTGTTGACGCAGTTGAAAATCGTATGGGCGTTCGCGAGTTGTCGCGCGATATCCGTCGATGTCCCGGCGACGAAAGATTCGAAAAGAGGCAGTACGGACATGAAAATGACGACGCCTATGACATTGAACATAACATGCGCGGCTGCGGCCTGTTTCGCCGAACGATTCGCGCCGATCGAGGCGAGAACCGCCGTTATCGTCGTCCCTATGTTATCCCCCAGAATGATCGGGATGGCGGCATTCAGAGACAATAATCCCTGCGACGCCATGGCCATCGTGAGACCGATCGTGGCGGAGCTGGCCTGAACGAGCATCGTCACCGCGGTTCCGACGAGAACTCCGAGCAACGGGTTCGAACTGAAGGCGAGGAAAAGATCCTTGCGGTCGTTCAAAAAGCTCATGGAACGCTCCATTGTCTGCATTCCCATAAAGATCAGGCCGAACCCGACGAGTCCGTTTCCGACGTAACGCTGCCGTTTCGTCTTCCCGAAAAGCGCGAGAAGCATGCCGATGCCGATCGCCGGAAGCGCGAGGTCCTTGATCTTGAAAGCGATGATCTGCGCAGTGAGCGTCGTCCCGATATTCGCCCCCATGATGACGCCGACCGCCTCCTTCAGCGTCATGAGTCCCGCGTGGACGAAACTCACCGTCATCACGGTCGTCGCGCTGCTGCTTTGGATCAACATCGTCACTCCCGCCCCTATGAGCACTCCGCGAACCAGCGTCCGGGTCAGCGACCCGACGATCTGCCTGAGGCGGTCGCCCGAGAGCGCCTGAAGCGAATCGCTCGTCAGCTTGATTCCGTACAGAAACAGGCCGACGCCTCCGAGAACCTGAAAAAACGTCGCTACCGACACTGCACCATCTCCCCGTATGTCCCGGAGGAACAGTCTCACGAACCGGGATCTCTGTATCCATTTTTCGCCACAGTTATGATACACATGCGCGAGGCTTTCGTCACCCTCGGGAACAACGGAGAATCTCCGGTCATATTCTTCATCATATTGCGTTTTTACGCTCAATTTGCATATTTTCCAATTGACATGATCATCCACGACGACGTACACTTTCTCCGGCAATATGTTTCGTGGAAACGTACAATATGTTGCCGGAGAAATCAAAGGGGGGTTGCAGGATGAGATTGTTTCGTCGCGGTTTCGTTGTTCTGGCTTTGTTGATCTGTGTCTGCGGACTTTCGGGCATGGCCGTCGCATCCGATGTTCAGGATGTCAAGGCTCACGGCGTCATCAAGGTCGCCATGGCTGACTTCGACATCGTCCCGTTCGTCATGGGGCCGGGAGACCGGGTCACGGGGTTCGACATGGACCTGGCGACGAAGGTCGCGGAGACGCTCGGCGTGAAACTGCAGATCGTCCGCCTTCCCTGGGCGAAGGGAATCGATCAGGCGTGGACGCCCGCTTTCGCGTGGGATGCGTTCGACATCGCATGCACCTCGATCACCATCACCGAGACTCGAGCCCAGGTCTGCGATTTCTCCGAATGGTACTTCCAGACCGGTCAGCTCGCCATGGTCAAAAAGGAATCGTCCGTGAATGCAATCGAGGATATAAAAGGAAAGTCGGTCGGATGCCTTTCCGGATCCACCGGGATGATTCTGGTCGAGAAATTGTTCCCCGGTTCGAAAATACTCCCGTTTGAAACCGTGCCGGACATAGAGAACGGTCTTTCCATGGGAGTTGTGGAAGCCGGCGTCTTCGACGGAATGACCGTCCTCGATGTGGTCAAGAAAAATACGACGCTCCGGTATATCGACAAATACCTCACCGAAGAAAAATACGGCGTCGCCATGAAGAAGGGCTCGGATCTGAAGGCCGTCATCGACGAAATCGTGAAGGGACATCGCGACGCGCTCAAGGTGAAGTGGATCGACAAAAAATAAGGTCCGAAAAGCACCTTTGCGTGATACTTCAGGGAGGGGGCGCGGAACGGCCGTGCTTCCTCCCTTCGCGTTTCATGAGTCCGAAGTCTCCCCATTACATGATTTGATTTCATCAGCGTAAACGAGTCGTCATCCCCCATGCGCCCCCTGCCCTGCGGACGTCGCGTTCCGGTCTCTTTCCCCCATGATATGCGTGAAGCTTTCGAAAGAAAGCGAAAATCCTGAAAGATCTTTTTACGGAGGTGACGCACCATGAGACGGTTGTGTATCGCATGTCTCTTCCTTTTCACGCTTCTCGTCAGTACGGCCCGGGCGGAGGAAACGTTCGTCGTCGCGGAGCAGAATCCGGCGTTGGCGCCGTATCTCGAAGAGGCATCGGGACGGCGCGGAGCGCTCCACGGCGGAGAGGGAAGCGACGCGGCAGGGTACGGCTATATGCCGCCCCCGATGGTCCTTCCGTCGCTCGGCGAGCACCCCGACAGGGAAAGCGCGGTCCGCGCCGCGACAACCTTTCCCGCTCTGTACGACCTTCGGACGCTGAACCGCGTCACTCCGGTCAAAAACCAGGGATCGTACGGAACGTGCTGGACCTTCTCGACGATGGGATCGGCCGAATCCGTCCTGAAGCCGGGCGAGACGAACGACTTCAGCGAATTCCATCTCGCCTACCAGGCGTTCAAGGACCCGAACGGCGGATTCACGATCAACTCGACCGGATCAAGCGTCTACGACCAGGGCGGAAACGACTGGATGTCGATGGCGGTCCTGTCCCGCTGGACGGGAATCGTCACCGAGGCCGCCTGCCCGTATGTCACGGGAAATCCGGCCGGAACGTTCGCGAATGCGAAGCACCTGCAGAACGCGGTATTCATGTCGGACGTCTCCGGAACCAACGGCCTCAACACGAACTTCATCAAGACGATGATCACGAAGTACGGGGCGATGTCGATCTCCTTCTACTACGGCTCGACCTACTACAACTCCGCGACGGCGGCCTACTACTACAGCGGGACGTCCTACGCCAACCACGCGGTGACGGTCGTCGGATGGGATGATAACTACGCGCGGACGAACTTCAAAACCGCCCCGGCCGCGAACGGCGCGTGGATCGTGAAGAACAGCTGGGGAACCTCCTGGGGACAGAGCGGCTACTTCTATATCTCCTACTACGACAGGAGCCTCTCCGACGGCGTCGCGTACATCGCGGAACCGGCGTCGAACTACACGTCCGTCTACTTCCACGACCAGCTCGGCTGGGTATCGAGCACGGGCGCCGGAACGACGAGTTGCTGGATGGCGAACGTCTTCACGGCCGGCGCGAACGAGAACCTCCTCGCGTTCGGCGTCTATGTCCCCGTCGCAGGGACGACGTACCAGGTCAGCATCTACACGGGCGTCGGCTCCACCCCCGTCTCCGGAACGCTCGCGTACGGCCCCGCCTCCGGGACGATCGACGAACCGGGCTACCGCACGGTTTCGCTGGGCGCCGCCGTTGCGCTGGCCAAGGGCGCGAAGTTCTCCGTGGTCCTGAAGCTCACGACGCCCGGGTACAACTACCCCGTTCCGATCGAGGCGAAATACTCCGGGTACTCGAGCGCGGCGGTCGTCAATGCGGGGGAAAGCTACATCAGCACGAACGGAACGTCGTGGAGCGACGCGAAGACGGCGGTCGCCGCGAACGTCTGCGTGAAGGCGTACGCCGGCGGCGCGTCGGGAACGCCCGCTCCGACGCCGACGATCGCACCGACCGCGACGCCGACGCCCACGAAGGCGCCGACGCTGACGCCGACTGCGGCCCCGACGAAGACTCCCACGCCGGTTCCGACGAAGACTCCGACGAAAACGCCGTCACCGCTTCCCACGAAGAAGCCGACGAAGACGCCGACCCCCACGCCGACGCCCAAGCCGCAACAGATGGAGATCAAGTCGGCGAAGAACATCGCAACGAACGCGGACGTCGTCGCAATGCTGAAGGATACGACCGTCGCAGCGAACATCGCGGCTTCCATGAAGACGTTGTTCGGCCCCTCTTATGCGTCGTCGAACGTCCGGGTTCTCGCAACGGCCGCGCTCGAACGGACGTTCGCCATATCGGGAAAGACCACTGCCGACGCGACCTACAGCGGAGCCGTCACGAGCAGCAACACCACGACGAACTACTACGGCTTCGTCGTCCTGACGAAGGATCTGGCGACGTCGAAATGGAGCGTCTCGTCGGTCTCGAGGTTCCCCGTCGCGAAGAACGCGAAGGCGACAGTGACCGCGAAGGTCGCGGATGACTCGGCGCAGGACGGATCGAGGGCGTTCTACACAGTCGGGAAGGTCAAATTCCCCGTGCTCGTCTTCCGTCAGGCGGCGCTGATCGTATCCGTTCCGCAGAAGCTGACGAAACGACTCGCGGACGACGAATTCAGCGATGATCCGATGGATCTGACGCCCTTCGCGCTTTCCGAAGGCGAAACGGACCTCACGATCGAACTCTCCGACGAGGATGTCACCGAACTGACGGAGATCCCCTCCGAAGCGGCTGCGAGCGAAGGAGCCGAAGGCGGCAGCGGATGCAATGCCGGAGCCGGAGGCGTTCTTGCGGTCCTGCTGGTTCTGCCCGCGCTTCTTCTGACGGGAACCGGATCCAGGAAGTAAACGAAACGGACGTCAAACGACACGGGGGGAAGGGCCTTGGCCCTTCCCCCCGTGTCGTTTGACGTTTCCCCTTCATCACCCGTCGCGCTCCCGGAGCGAATCCGGATCTCCTCCGGCCTCGGAGAGCGCCTTCAGAAGGTTTTCCTCACGGAGTCTGCGCTGCGTGATCTCCCGGATGAACGCGAACGCGTTTCCGGCCTCTTTCGGCACGACGCGGATCTCGTAGAAACAGCGGCGTTTTCCGCGATCCTGCCCGTATTCGACCTCCTGAACGGTTCCCGTTGCGGCCGCCCGTTCCATGGCGGCGCGCAACCCGACGACGGCCGCCCCGGGAAGGACGTCGTCCGCGCGGTTCACGGCTTCGGCGCGCGCAAGCGGTCGAAAAATCCCCTGCCGGTCGGACCAGATCGCAATGACGGCTCCGTCCGCCGAAAATTCGACCAACGTATCCGGAATCCGCGAAAGCAGGGAGCGCAACAGCGATTCGCTGCGTCGCTTCGCCTCCCGGGCGCGCCGGAAGTCTTCGGAAACGTCGCCGCTCTCCGCATCGGCGCTCCGGGAAGAATCTCCCCAGAAGCGGAAGCTGTTCTTCCCCTTGGCCTTGATCATGTACATTGCGGCGTCCGCCCTGCGCATCAACTCTTCGGCGTCCGTCCCGTCATCGGGAAACATGGCGATTCCGACGCTCCCGGTCGTGGAGAGGCTCCGCCCGTCGAGTTCGACGGGGCGCGATATCGCCGTCAGAAGCCGTCGCGCGATCATCTCGGCTTCCATCATCCCCTGAATCGACGGAAGAACGAAGAGAAACTCGTCGCCGCCGACGCGGGCCACGGTGTCCATTTCGCGGATGTGCGACTGGAGACGCTCGGCGATGCGGCGGAGCAGGAAGTCTCCGGTCGCATGGCCGAAGTCGTCGTTGACGCTCTTGAGATCGTCGAGGTCCAGCATGAACACGGCGACGCACTCGCCGGTCCGCACAGCCTGGCGGATGGCGACGCACAGGCGGTCCGCAAAAAGCGCGCGGTTCGGAAGTCCCGTGAGGGGATCGTGCGTCGCCTGATGGTAGACGGATTCCTGGGAACATTTCGCTTCGACGGAGAGCGCCGCCTGTTCGGACAGAAACGTCAGGATTTCCAACTCCCGTTTTCCGAACCGAATCTCCGGCGTGTAGCTCTGGACCACGATCGCTCCGATCACGCGGTCCCGGACGCAGAGGGGAACGCCGAGCCAGCTTTCCGGCGCGCTCCCGGCGACGTCGATGTCTCCGGCCGCGACGTACCGTTCGAGTTCCTCCGGGCTCGAAAGAAGAACGGGCGTACGACGACGGATGACGTATCCCGTCATTCCCCGATCGCCCTTGAGCGGGGTCGGTTGTTCGTCTTTTTCGTCGAAAAAGCAGGGGAAGCTGATCATCCGGTGTTTCTGATCGTACAGCGCGATGAAAAAGTTCCGGACGTCCATAAAGTCGCCGAGCACGGACCGGATCGTCTCCATGGTCTGCAGGAGCGTCCCGGGAGCGTTCGCGGCGCGCGAAATCCGGTACATGGCGCTTCGGAGCATATCGCTCGTTTTTCGCCCGGTGATATCCGTCAGGATGCCCTGAAAGAGCGGCCGGCCGTCTTCGGCGTTCCGGGTGACGTACGTCCGGTCTTCGATCCAGCGGACGTCGCCGTCCTTCGTGAGGATCCTGTACTCCTGGACGTACTCCCCGGCCCCGCTTTCCCTGAAATTCAGAGCGCGCTCCCAAGCGGCCTTCAGGTCTTCCCGGAAGATGATCTCCTCGTACCGGACCTTTCCGGACAGAAACTCTTCGGAAGTGTAGCCGAACTGTCGGATGTTTTCGGAAATATACGAAAACGGGAGCCCTTCTGCGTCCGACCATTCCACGAACACCAAAGGGCTCCTGTTGATAATCGCCTCGAGATTCAGATGATCCCGCCTGACCGTTTTGTCCGTCATATTCATACCCTGTGTAGTATACGCCGTCCGTAGATCGGCGCAATCGGCAAAAGGACCGGGAGGACGTCCCGACGCATCCCCCCGGACATAGGTCCGTATTCCTATTTCGCGGGTCCCTGCTTCTCCTTGCGGAGCGCTTCCTCCCGCTCCTTGCGTTCGTTCATTTTCGCCACGTCCTTTTCGAGCGCCGCGATGATGTCGTCGGCGCGCTTGTTGGGCATGAGTTCGACGCTCCGCCGGTACTTCTCGAGCGCCGCCTCGATCTTCCCCTGCTTCCGGAGGACGGTCGCCTCGTTGTAGAGGAGGGTGGCGAGCTTCGTCCTCTCGACCTGCTCCGCGATCTTCCGCTCGATCCCCTTGACGTGCGCCTCGAGATCCGGCATCGGATAGAGCGACAGGCTCAACTTGTACATCCGCAACGCATCCTTGAGGCGCCCCGTCTTCTGGAGCGCGATGCCTTCGTTGCGCAGGCGGACCGCTTCCTTCATGTCGCGCTGGAGCTTGTCGTAGAGTTTCTTCACGTGCGCTTCGAGCTGCGGATCCTTTCTGTACGACAGGCTCTGCCGGTATTTTTCGATCGCTTCGGCGTTCCGCCCGACCTTCTGCAGCGCGATGCCCTCGGCCCGGAACGCGGCCGCTTTCTCTTTTCGCTCTTTCTCGGACAGAAGCAGCGTTTCGAGCTGATCGGCATAGGCCTTCAGCTCCGGATCGTCCTTCAGCGCAAGGCTCTCCCTGTATTTCTTCAGCCCCTCGTCGGGCCTGCCCTGTTTCTGAAGCTCGATCCCTTCGCCGCGAAGGAGCTTCGCGCGCGCCAGACGCTCTTCATCCGCACGGACCTTTTCTTCGAGCGCCTTCGTACGTTTTTCCAGGACGCCGTCGGGACGGAGCGCCAGACTCTCCGTAAAACGCTCGAGCGCATCCCGTTCGCGGCCTTCCTTCAACAGCGCGGCGCCCTCTTCCGCGAGCCGCTCCGCCTGAAGACGCCGGTCGCGGTCGCGTTTCGCCCCGGCGGCGACCTTCGCAAGCTCCGCGCCGAGTTCCTTGTCCGGGTAGAGCGCGTAGCTCTCCTGATATTTCGAGAGCGCCCCTTCGAGGTCTCCGACGTTCTTGAGCTCCGCGGCTTCGATCGCGATCTGGCGGGCCGCCTCGCGCTTCTGCGCCGTCTCGACGATCTTCCTGTTGACGCGGGTGACCGCATCGTACGCGTCCTTGTCCCGGAAAAGCGCCAGACTCTCCTCGAACTTCGCGAGCGCCTCTTCGAGCCGTCCCGCGGCTTCCAGCTTCCCGCCCTCGAGGTAGGTCTTCAGGGCCGTCTCCTGTTTCTGTTCCTGTTCCCTGATGGCGCCCGTCAACCGCTCGATGGCCGCTGTCGTCTGCGGGGTCTCCCATACGCGGTCGGACTGCCGGAATCGGGCGAGCGCATCCTGCAATTTGCCCTCGGCTTCGAGATCCTGCGCTTCGCGCGCGACGGTCCGCGCGTTCGCCATGACGGTCTCCCGCTCCGCAAGGGCCTTTTCGAGACGTTCGAGCGCGGTGTCGCTCCGGCTGTCCTGCGCCTTCGAGATGCTCTCGCGAACCTTTTCCAGCGCCTCGACGAGCTTGCCCGCGCGTTCGAGACGCAAGGCCTCGTTCAGCAGCCGGTCCGCTTCGGCCCGGGCCTCCGCGAGACGCCGGTTCTTTTCCGCGAGCGCGTTCCGGACGCGCGCGACCGCGCCTTCGACCGTCACGTCCGCCGAAAGCTCGGCGCTCGCCCGATACTCCGCCAGCGCCTCTTCGAGACGATCCTGCCCCTCAAGCGCCGCGCCGCGCGCCGCCTGCGTCGCGGCAAGTTCCCGCTTCTCTCCGGCGGTTCTCGCGCGTTCAAGAATCGCGGCCTGGACGCGGACGATCCCTTCAAGAACCCGGTCGGAACGATAGGCCGACCGGCTCTCCTCGAATCCCGCGAGCGCTTCTTCCAGCCGTCCGGCCTTCTCGAGAACCGCGGCCTTCGTGTAGAGTTCGGCGCCCCGGTCCTCCGAAGCCTTCCGTTCCAGAAGGCGGGCGTTGAGCCTCGCGAACGTTTCGTCCTTCTCTTTCGACGGGTCGAGATTCCGGCTCTCCCGGAGCGCAGCAAAGGCCTCGTCGAGTTTGCCGAGCGCTTCGAATTCCGCGGCTTCCTGCGCGAGCCGGACGGCGCGGTCCTTTCGCTCCGCGCCTTCCCGGGCGAGCGCGTCCATCTTTCCCTGAACCCGAACGATGGACTCCTCGATGTCCGCCGCAGCGACGAGCGCGAGGCTCTCCTCATACTGCGCGAGCGCCTCCGGGAGCTTCCCGAGCCGTTCCATGCGCGCGCCGCTCCGGTTCAGCTCCGCGGCCTTGCCCTTTCGCTCGTCGGCGATGCGGATCTTGTCCACGATTCGCCGTACGGCCTCTTCGGCGTCCTTCAGCGGATGGACGGACCGGCTCTCCCGGAGCTTCGCACGCGCCGCTTCGAGTTCCCCCTTCAGTTCGAGGTCCGACGCCTCCGTGAAAAGCGCCAGCGCCTTCTCCTTGCGTTCGTCGGCATTCGCGGCCCGCTCGACGATTTTCGCTTCGAGACGGGTCAGCGCTTCTTCAATCTTCGGGTCCGGCGCAAGCGCGAAGCTTTCGGAAAAGCGCTCGCGCGCCGCGTCGAGATCGCCGCTGCGTTCGAGCTCGGACCCCGAACGGAAGAGCCTCTCGGCCCGAAGCTGCTTCTCCTCTTTCGAGCGGACGCGTTCCCTGATGACCGTCTTCAGCCGGTCGACGGCCTTCAGCGTCGCGGCGTCCGGCTGGAGCGCCTGGCTCGCGAGATACTGGTCGAGCGCGTCTTCGGTCTTTCCGGCCTGTTCCAGCTCGGACGCCTTCGCGAGCATCTCCGCCGCCTTCGCCTTCCGGTCGCGGCGTTCCGTGAGCAGAAGCTGCACCCTCCGGACGGCGTCTTCGGCTTCCTTGTCCGGTCGGGTCAGGCGGCTCTCCCGATACTTCGCCAGGGCCTCTTCGGGATGATCCGTCAGTTCGAGATCGTACCCTTCCTGGAAGAGACGATAGGCGCGGTCCCTTTTTTCCGCCTCGATCCGGATTCGTTCCTGAACGATCCCGGAGAGACGGCCGAACGCATCTTCGGCCTTCGCTTCCGGCCAGAGCGCAAGGCTCGCCTCATACGACGCAAGCGCCTCCTCGAAGCGCCCGCTTCGCTCGAACTCGGCGCCCTTTCGCGCCAGCGCCGCGGCCCGGGTTTTCTTCTGCTCGTCGGTTGCAAGCCGCGCGTCGATCGCGGCGTGCAGCCGGGCGGCGGTTTCGTTCACGGACTTGTCCTGAACGTAGCGAAGGCTCTCCTCGAACAGATCGAGCGCTTCCTCGAGCTTGCCGTCCTTTTCGAGCGCCTGCGCCTTCGCCTTCAGCTCGTCCGCCTTCGCCTTCTTCTCGTCCCGGTCCCGGATGAGCGTCTCAATGCGCGACGCGGCCTCGCGCGTCTCCGGAAGGGCCGCAGCCTTCAGGCTCTCCCGCAGCTTCGCGAGCGCGTCGTCGAGCTTCCCGGCCTTTTCGTCGGCAAGAGCGCCCCGAAGCAGTCCGGAAGCCGTAGCCGACATTTCCTCCAGGTACGTCCGGCGTTTCGTCGCCTGCGCGAGAAGCTCCTCCGTCTCCGCATCCTTCCAGAGGCCCAGGCTCTCGCGGAACTTTTCGACGGCTTCTCCCGCCATATCCCGGGCAAGAAGCGCCCGCCCCTCCTCCCGCAGCCGTCCGGCCGCCTGGAAGTTCTTCCTCCCCTCGGTCATCGAGAGAAGTTCGCCCTTCGCCTCCTCCGATTCCGGATCCAGCTTCAGGGCCTCTTCGACGCGCGCGACGGCGCCGTCGAGGTCGCCCCGTTCCCAGAGCGCGCGGGCCTCGTCGACCTTCGCGAGCGCATTTCGTATTGCGGCCGCCCGGGCGTCCGCCGACGCGACCTCCTGGTTCAGCGTATCCAGCCCGGGAAGCGGGTCGAGCTGAACCTCAAGGTCCATGGACCCCGGAAGCGCCGGCAAATCCATCGCGCCTCCGGAACGGGTCGACACGCCCGCATCCGAGGGCGTCAGATCCGGAAGAACGGGTTCCTCCACCGCCCGCGCCGGGAACGTCGGCGCAAGCACCGCAAGAGCCGCCGCCATCATCATCAGAAACAGATACGTCTTCTTCGTCATCGCCGCTCCTCCTTGCGAACCGCCTGGGGTCTAGAAACAAGAACATGTTTTCGGGATACTTCCGCATGTTCATTATACTCACTCGAAGGCCGGAAGGGGAAAAAAAGAGAGCCGACAGCGTCGGCCCTCTCCCGCATTCCGTTCAGTTCCGTCCCGTTTTCGCGAGCAGCCAGCTCCAGGCGATGCCGCACAGGGCCGCGACGCAGTCCGGAAGGATATCCTCGTCCACCTTGAACCGCGGGCTGTGATGCGCCGTGTCCGTTCCCTTCGCAGGGTCGGCCATGCCGGCGAAGAAGAACGTTCCGGGAATCTTTTCCTCGTAATAGCTGAAATCCTCCGAGCCCATCGCGACGGGCGCCTCGACGACCCGCTCCGCGCCGAACAGATCCAACAGCGTGCTCTTCGCGAGTTCCGTCATTCCGGGTTCGTTCACCGTCACGGGGTAGATGGGGGTGTAGACCATGGTCGCCCTGCACCTCGTCGCCGCGCAGATGCCGTCGGAAATCCGCTTCATGCGCCCTTCCATCGAGGCGCGGACGTCCGGACTCGTCGACCGCACGCAGCCCGTGATCTTGGCGGTTTCGGGGATGATATTCGGCGCCGTTCCGGATTCGATCTTGCCGATGCTCAGGACGGCCGTATCGAGGGGATCGATCTCGCGGCTTATGATGGTCTGCATGGTGGTAATGATCGTCGCCGCCGCGATCGTGGGATCGAAGACCTCCTGCGGACGTCCGCCGTGTCCCCCCTTGCCCGTCACGGTCAGTTCGAACACGTCGGCCGAAGCCATCATTCCGCCGCTCCGGAGTCCGAAGACGCCCGACGGCATCGACGACCAGACGTGGAGCCCGATGATCGCGTCCACGCCGTCGAGGGCGCCCCCGGCGATCATGTGCTTGGCCCCCGAATTGAGGCCCGATTCCTCGGCGGGCTGGAAGATCAGCCGGACTTTTCCCGGAAGATCCGCCTTCACCTTCGAGAGGACCGACGCGACGCCGAGAAGGATCGCCGCGTGCGCGTCGTGGCCGCACGCGTGCATCACGCCCTTGACCGTGGAACGAAACGGGACGTCCGCCTCCTCTTCGAGAGGCAGCGCGTCGATATCCGCGCGGATGGCGATGCACGGGCCGGGAAGGTGCGAATTCAGATCCGCGGTCACTCCCGTATCCCCTCCGCCGAACCCGACCCTGATGTTCTCGTAGTTCATCTCCCGGAGCGTCTTCTCAATGAAGAGCGTCGTCTCGCGCTCCTTCCAGAAGAGTTCGGGATTCGCGTGAAACCTTCTGCGGTGCGCAATGACGTCCGGTGCTATCGCTTCCGCCATTCTGCCGAATGTCTGAAGATCCATCGTACGGTTCACCTCGTATTCACAGGATAGGGTGCTTGTTGTTCATTTCAACGTCTGCGGGACGTTCCGCGGGAGGGACGTCGGACGGGGGGCGCCCCTCCCGGCGCTACGCGGGACGTCCGACGATCTCGTCTTCCACGGGGTTCGAAAGCGTCCCGATGCCCTCGATCTCCACGCGGGCGACGTCCCCATGGGACAGCGGCCCGACGCCCGAGGGCGTTCCCGTGATGATGACGTCGCCGGGGAGGAGCGTCATCACCTGCGTGACGAACTCCACGATGACGGGCACGGGAAAGATCAGGTTGGCCGTCGACGAGTGCTGGACCATTACATCGTTGCGCCACATGCGGATTTCGAGGTTCGACGGGTCGAGCCCCGCCACGATCCACGGCCCAAGCGGCGCGAAGGTGTCGAACGACTTGGCGCGCGTGTACTGGACGTCCTTCGACTGAAGGTCCCGCGCCGTCACGTCGTTGGCGCACGCATACCCCAGGATGAAGTCGTCCGCGTCGTCGCGCGACACGTGGCGGGCCGTCCGTCCGATGACGATCGCCAGCTCCGCCTCGTAGTCCACGCGCTTCGATATCGCCGGCCTCAGGATGGGGTCGCCGTGCGCGATGACGGCCGTCGACGGTTTCAGGAAAATCAGCGGCTCTTCGGGAAGCTGCAATTTCATCTCCGCCGCGTGGTCCCGGTAATTCAGCCCCAGGCAGACGATCTTGCTCGGCCGAACCGGGGGAAGGAAGCGGTCCACTTCCGCGACGGCGCAGACGGGATCTCCGAGTCCCCATTCATCCATGATGTCGCCGTGCAGCTCCCGGATCACGTCCCCTTCGGTCACGATCCCCTCGAAGCGGCGGCCGTTCCGTTCAAAACGAAGATACCGTACAGTCATGTCCTTCCCTCCAGACCAGTCGAATGTTCGTTTCGCACTGATTGTACTCAAGAAACGCGCAAACCGCCACGTTTCCCGTGCTACCATTGATAAAAGTGCTGGAGGTGGTTCCGTGGGATCCAAGACATACGCCGTCCGCAGGGGACGACGGACCGGACTCTTCGCGACGTGGGACGAGTGTCGCGCGCAGGTGACCGGATTTGCGGGCGCCGAATTCAAGAGCTTCCCGACGCGGGAGCAGGCCGAAGCGTATCTCGGCGAGACGCCTTCGGAGGTTCTCGTGACCAGCGATTCGCCTCCGTCGCCGGTCGCGGGCGAGATGATCGCCTACGTCGACGGAAGTTTCGACGCAAAGACGCGCGTTTACGGCGCGGGCGCGATCGTGTACTGGGAGGGCGGCGTCGAACGCATCCGACGTTCCGGCGCCGACCCGGACCTGGCGGCGATGCACAACGTCGCGGGAGAGATCCTGGCGGCGATGGCGGCCGTGGAGTTCGCGAAGGCGCACGGGGCGCAGCGCATCGTGATCCATCACGACTACGAGGGAATCGCGCGCTGGCCCCGGGGGGACTGGAAGACCGGACGGCCGGGGACGAAGGCGTACGCGGAAGCGATGCGGGAAGCGGGCGCATCCCTGAAGATCGAGTTCGCGAAGGTGCTCGCGCATTCGGGAAACACGTGGAACGACGAGGCGGACCGTCTCGCGAAGGAAGCCGTCGCGGAAGGGATCGGCCGGATCTGATTGCAGCGTCCCCGGGAAACGATTCGGGAAGCGTTTCCCTGCTACAATGTTTTCGCGCCCTTCGGCGCATCAGCATGAAACAGGGGAGGTCGGAACATGCGAAGCACATCTGTGGAGTTCTACCATTTCAGCGGCTCCGGAAACACGTTGCTCGTCGCGGAGGCCATGGCGGCGGCGTTCCGGCGCCGAGGCGTTCCGGTCGCGGGACGCAGGATGGAAAATGGGTTCGCCGGGATCGAACCGGGGCAGTGCCTGGGGCTGGCCGCCACGGTCGCCTACTTCTCGACCTACCCGTTCGTCTGGAGATTTCTCGAATCGCTTCCCCCGTCGCCCCGAACGTCGGACAGAGCGGGCGTCGAGGTCTTCTACGCTGGGACGATGGGCGGCTTCGCGGGCGGAGCCGTCGGCTCGATCCGGAAGATCCTGACCGGCAAGGGGTATCGTCCGGTCGGAGCCAAGGTCTTCCTGATGCCGTCCAACTATCACAATGTCGCGATCGACCGCGCCGCGAACGAACGCCTCGCGTCGAAGGCCCGGGCGGACGCCGCGGCGTTCGCTGACGACATCGCGGAGGGACGCGCCTCATGGGGACGCATCCCGGTCGTCTCCGACCTCGTCGCGTCGCTCTCGCGGCGCGAATGGGGCCCCAGGGGATTCCGGAAAAAATTCCGGCTCTTCTTCGACCGCGCGAAGTGCGTCAACTGCGGACTCTGCGCGGAACTCTGCCCAATAGGGAACATCTCCCTCGATCCGGACGGGACGCCGCAGATGGGCGACCGCTGCGAATACTGCCAGCGGTGCGTCTCCTTCTGCCCGGAACACGCGATCGGAATCCCCGGCAGGACGCATCAGCAGTATCGCGCCGTTCCGCTCGAAGCGATCCGGAGCGGAACGCTCGGCCTTTCGGACGAGGGAGGGGACGCACGGTGACGTCGAAACTCCGGATCTACATCGAACGCCCGATGTCGTCCGCCTGCTGAAGCAACTTCATGTACGGGGAGGAGGAGATGCGTACCTTTCCGATGCAGACCGCCCGTGTGGCGGTCGGGGCGTTGCTCCGGCGCGTGCGGGAACGTTTCGGCGATCGGCTGCGTGTCGATCTGATCGACCCGCGGTGCTCCTTTTTTCTGTTCGATCTCATCCGCTTCAACGTGCGGGCGACCGAGGCGACGTGGGTGCTGGACGGACGCCTCCTGTTCCGGGGCGTCCCGGAAGAAGCCGCGCTTCTGTCCGAACTCGAACGCAGGATTCCGACCGAAGCGGACGGGAGGGCGTAACGTCCGTCATGCCATGGGAAACCCTTCTCCTCGACTGGTGCATGTTCGCCGTCCTCCTCGTCCTCCCGGCCCTGATCGTCCGGACGCTGCGTGAAAGGAAGCGCCGCCGGTGATCCTCTCGCAGGCGGTGGGAAACCTCATCGCGTTCGGCGTCTACGCCATCCTTCTCGTCGTGCTCGCGGGGCAGGCCTTCACGTGGAACGAGAACCGGACGCGCTTCTACCTCGCCGGAAGGAATCTCGGGCTCCGCTCCTCGCTCTCGACGTTCTGCGCGACGTGGATGAGCGCCGCGTCGCTCGTGGGATACACGCTCTGGTTCTATCGCGACGGCTACGTCGCGTTCACGGGCTCGGTCAACGGTTGGATGCTCGGGCTGCTCGCGCTGCCGTTCGCCGTCGTCCGCCTCCGGAAGAGCCGCGCGCTCTCCCTGCCCGAATGGCTCGCGTCCGAATACGGGGACGCGAGGCTCCGGACGCTCGGCGCCTCGTCGCTCCTTCTCGCGTACGTGTTCTACATCGTCACGCAGTTCCAGGCGTTCGGAGGGATCGTCTCCCACATGCTCGACATCCCCTCGTGGGTCGCGTCGCTGCTCGTCTACCTCTTCGTGCTCTACACCACCTTCGGGGGGCTTGCGTCCGTCGCGTCGAGCGACGAGATGAACCTCGCGCTCATCCTCATCGGCGTGACCGTTCCGGCGGCCTACATGCTCGGACGCCTCGGAAACCCGATCGAACTGCACCGATCGTTCGCCGCGCTCGGCCCGGATTTGATGCGTCCGTTCGGAGCCGACAGGCCGACGTTCATCTTTCCGATGATGCTCGCCTGGGGGCTCGGCGTCGCGGCAAACCCGCAGTACGCCATCCGCATCATGTCCGCGTCCTCGCGCCGGACCGCCTATTCCATGCTGATCCTCACTCCGTTGGTCGTGGGCTGGATCTACGTCTGCCTGACGCTCACCGGCATGGGGGGCCGCGTGCTGCTTCCGTCCCTCGCGGGCCCGGGGGACGACGCCGCGTTCTCCACGCTGATAACGGCCATCCTTCCGCCGCTGCCGGCGATGCTCCTTCTCGTCGGCGTTCTCGCGGCCGCCGTGAGCACCGCCAATTCCCAACTGCTGCTCGCCGCGTGCTCCTGGTGCTACGACCTGCCCTTTCAGGACCGGACGCTCCACCGCGGCGATTTCGGGAGCGAGGAACGATTCCTGGTCCGAAACCGCTTCGCGATCGCCGCCATCGCTTCGCTGTGCCTGTGCATCAGCCAGCTTCCGCTGCCCGGTATCCTCAGCCTGGGGCGGTACAGCTGGACCGTGGTCGCGCTCTGCTTCTTCCTCCCGATGTACCTTCCCGAACGCTACCGGACGCGAAGGCTCTTTCCGGCCGTCGTCGCCGCCCTCGCGCTGCACCATCTCCTGCTCTGGCTCTTCCCGCTCCCGGCGGAAATGACGATGCTCCCCTCGCTGCTTCTGGAGCTGACGTTCGTCCTCGCGGGGCCGGAGAGGACGGAGGCGTAGCGCGGTGGAGACGCGGATCAAGACGGTCGTCGCGCTGCTCTCGCTTATCCTCATCGCCTCGCTCGCGGGCGTCTCGCTCTACCAGGGGTACGCCGGCCGCATCGAGGATGATTCGACCCGGATTCTGAACGTCCGGGACGAATTCGCGCGGCTCGACCCGGTCGGAGCATCCCGCCTGCTGCGAAAGATCGCGCAGGACTGGAAGCTCGCCCCCCTGCACGAACGCGGATCTATTCCCATTGTCACAGCCGGAGGAACCCTCTACGCGCTTCCCGACGACCGGACCATCCTCGCCGCGATCATCTTCCGCCAGCGCCACGTCCTCGTGACGGGCGTCATCGGACTGCTGCTCGCGGTCGAAGCGGCCATCTTCCTCGCGTGGGGACTCTCGCGCCCGCTCAAGCGTCTCGCGTGGGCGTTCGACCAGATCCGCTCCGGCTCGTGGGTGACGCTTCCCCCTTCGCGGAGGCAACCCTATGAAGTGCGTCGCCTCACCGAGATCTTCAACGACATGGTGAATACGCTGCAACGATGGAAGAAGCTCGAACGCCAGATTTCGCGGATGGATCGCCTCGCCTCGCTCGGCCAGATGGTGGCCGGCGTCTCCCACGAAATCCGGAATCCTCTGGCGAGCATGCGCATCCACCTCGATCTGCTGTCGGACCACGTCTCGGACGAGGGGGCGGAATCCCTCAGGATTCTCGGGGACGAACTCGACCGCCTGAACCGGACCGTGTCGCAGCTCCTGGCCTTCGCAAGCCCGCGCCCCCCGCTCTCGGGTCCGGTCGCCGTGAAAGAACTCATCCGGTGGTGCCACCAGATGCTCCGCGCGTCCCTCCGCGAGGGGATCACGTGGGAGGCCTCGTTGGACGACGACGGCCTCGTACTGTGGGGCGATCCGCAGCAGCTCCGGCAGATGCTCCTGAACCTCCTGCTCAACGCGCGGGAGGCCATGCCGGGGGGAGGAACCGTCCGTCTCGCCGCCCGGAAGGACGGGAATGCGGTAGAATTCAGAGTGTCCGATACGGGGCCCGGTCTGCCGGACGTCCTTCTGGAACGAATCTTCGACCCCTTCGTCACGACGAAGGGCGACGGAACCGGCCTCGGGCTCTCCATCGTCCACCGGATCGTGGAGCTTCACGGGGGCCATATCGAATACGCCACATCTCCGCAGGGAACGACGTTCATCGTCCGGATCCCCGCAGGACGGGAGGAGACCAGCTCATGAACGTCTGGATCGTCGAAGACGAATCCCACCTCGCGCAAGGCCTTCGAATGGCGCTCGAGAAGCGCGGATACGCCGTCGAAACCGCCGAAAGCCTCGCGTCGTTCCAGCGGCTGCTCGACGCCGGAAGCCCGGAAATCGTCCTTCTGGACATCCGCCTCCCGGACGGCGACGGGCTGACGGCCATCCCGCACATCCTGAAAAGTTCGGACGAAGCGCGGATCATCGTCATGACGGCGTTCGGCGACTCTTCGATCGTCGTGCGCGCGATCAAGCAGGGCGCGTACAACTACCTCGACAAGCCCTTCCCGCTGGAGGCCGCGATGAACATGATCGCACGCGCCTCCGAAGCGATCGCGCTCGCCCGCCGGGTCAGCCGCATGGAGCGCCGGTCCTCGGTCACGCTTGCGGGCTCGTCGCCCGAAATGCGGCGCGTCGAGGATTTCGTCCGGAAGGTCGCCCCCTACCGGGACGTGAACATCCTCGTGCGCGGCGAGAGCGGATCGGGAAAGGAGGTCGTCGCGCGCCTCATCCACGCCGCGTCGGGCGACCGGGGCGAGTTCGTGCCGCTGAACTGCGCCGCCATCCCGGAATCCCTGCTCGAAACGGAGCTTTTCGGATGTCTCCGGGGCGCCTTCACGGGAGCGTCCTCCGACCGGACGGGGCTTGCGGAGATCGCCCACGAGGGGACGCTCTTCCTCGACGAGATCGGCGGCATGCCGCTGCCTCTGCAGGGGAAGCTCCTGCGTTTCCTCGACTCGCGCTCCTTCCGTCCGATCGGCGGAGGACAGGAGCGGAAAGTTTCCCTCCGCGTCATTTGCGCCACGTGCGACGACCTCGACGCGAAGATCGCCGAACGGACCTTCCGGAGCGACCTGTATTACCGGATTTCGATGCTCCCGCTCGAACTCCCGCCGCTGCGCAGCCGCGGCGAGGACGTCATCGAACTCGCGCATGTCTTCATCGACGCGTTCCGGAAGCGGTCCGGCGGGCGGTCCGTTTCGCTGACCCCCGAAGTCCGCGAGACCTTTCTGCGCTACCCCTGGCCCGGGAACGTCCGGGAACTCAAGAACATCATCGAGCGCATCTTCATCCTCCGGGACAACGCCGGAGGGGACATCGCGCTTCGCGACCTGCCCGGAGACATGCTCGACGCGCTTCCCCGCGAGGAGTCGGACCTTCCGCACGGAGGCTCGCTTCCCGAAACGCTTCAGGAGTACGAACGCAGGATGCTCGAAGAGGCGCTCGCGAGATCGGACGGCAAACGCGGCCGCGCAGCCAGGGAACTCGGGATCTCTCGATTCGCGCTGCTCCGGCGGATGCAACGCCTCGGCATGGAACAGGGGAACGGAACGGCCTGATGGACCTTCAACGCCGCCTCGAACCGCAACTGAAAGCCGAACTCCGCCACCTTCCGCTGCCGCTGCTTCTTGCGCGGCTCTCGCTCGTCACGCTTCCCGTCGCGGAACTGCATCACACGCTCGAATCCCTTCTCGGCGACAATCCGCTCTTCTCGCTGGCCCCCCCGAACCTTCCGTCGCGCGGCCCGTCGATTCCGGCGGACGACATCGAACACGCCCCCGACATGGACGAGGAACTCCGGCTCCAGCTCGCCGCGTGTCCGGCGTTGCGCGGGCTCGACGGCGCGGCGGCCGCCCTTCCGCAATGCCTCGACGTCAACGGACGGCTGACCGTCGCCGACGACGAACTCGCGGAACTTCTCGGGCTTTCTCTCGAAGACGCGTCGCTCCTTCTCGCCGCCGTGCGCGACTGGGTGGAGCCGCCGGGACTCTTCGCGCGCGACCTCGCCGAATGTCTGATCCTCCAGCTCAGGCGGCGCGGGGAAGAGACGAGCGACGCCGCGACGCTGCTTCGCGAAGCGGCGCGCGACCTCGAACGAGGCGGTCCGTCGGCCGCGATGAAGGCGCTCGGGTGGTCCGAAGAGCGGATGGACGCGGCGATCCTCCGCCTTCGCGGACTCGACCCGCATCCGGGCCGCGTCTTTCAAAGAGCGGAGACGGTCGTTCCGGAACTCGAATTCTCGGCCGGCCCCGACGGCTCGATCCGCACGCGGCTTCTGACAGACCGCCTTCCGCGCGTCCTTCTCGACGCCGATCTGTTCCGGCATCGTGGAACTCCGGAGTTGGCCGCGCTGTGGCGAAAGGGACGCTCGCTCCTCATCGCCCTCGCGATCCGGACCCGATCCCGAATGCGCGTCGCCCTGGAACTCGCGCGAATACAGGGAAACGCGATCGTATCTTCCTCCGAACCCCTCGCCCCCTGCACGCTCTCCCGGGTCGCGAAAGCTGCGGAACTTCATGCCTCGACCGTCCAGCGCATCGGACACACCGTCTGGGCGCTCTCGCCTCGGGGACTCCTTCCGCTTTCCCGCCTCTTCTCCCGTCCGGTTCGTTCGCGCCCGGACTGGTCCGTGGACCGGCTCCGGAACGAGATAGCGCGCCGAAGCGGAAACGGCGACACGGACGCCCGCATCGCGTCCGATCTGCGAATTCCCGTCCGAACGATCGGATGGCATCGCCTGCGTCAAAGGCGCACTCCCGGAGTCTGAATGTGCGGCTTTCGCACCAATTATTTTTTTCGTCCGGCCATCGGAGTCCTTCCAGCGCGGTTTTGCAGATTGAAGAGCAGCGGCAACTTTTTTGCGTATATATTGACGGAACCATTCATTCATCTTTTTATGGAGGTGTTCGGTGTGGCAGGTGAACGGTTGGACGCAACGGGAGGCAAGAGCAAGAAAGAGATTCTGAGCGTGTTGCTTGGTGCGGCGTTTCTGATGGCGACGTCGGCGATAGGACCCGGGTTCCTCACGCAGACGGCGGTGTTCACGGAAAAGATGAAGGCTGCGTTCGCCTTCGCGATCTTTACGTCAATCCTCATCGATGTCATCGTTCAGCTCAATATCTGGCGTATCCTGGCCGTTTCCGGAATGCGGGCGCAGGACGTCGCAAACAAGGTGTTGCCCGGACTCGGGTACTTCCTGGCCTTCGCCGTCGCGCTCGGCGGACTCGTCTTCAACATCGGCAACGTCGGCGGCGCGGCGATGGGATTCAAGGTCCTCTTCGACCTTCCTCTCGTCTACGGCGCAGTCATAAGCGCGGCCATCGCCATCTGGCTCTTCCTGAGCAAGGAGATGGGAAAGGCGATGGACCGTTTCGCCCAGATCCTCGGCTTCATCATGATCGCCATGGTGCTCTACCAGTGCTTCCGCACCAACCCGCCCGTCGGTGAGGCGCTCAAGCAGATGGTCCTTCCCGAGAAGATCGACTGGCTCATCATTTTGACGCTCGTCGGCGGCACCGTCGGAGGATACATCTCCTTTGCGGGCGCGCACCGGATCATAGACGCCGGGATCGTCGGGAAGGATTCCATCGGCGACATCAACAAGGGTGCGTGCAACGGAATCGCCATCACGGGAATCATGCGTTTCCTCCTCTTCCTCGCGGTCCTCGGCGTCGTCATGGCCGGAAACAAGCTCGATCCCGCAAACCCGCCGGCTTCCGCCTTCCGCATCGGCACGGGCGAGATCGGATACAAGATCTTCGGCGTCATCCTCTGGGCCGCGGCTATCACCTCGGTCGTCGGAGCGTCCTACACGTCGATCTCCTTCCTCCGGACGCTCTTCAAGACGGTCGAGTCCAACATCCGCTTCTGGATCATCGGGTTCATCTGCGCGTCGACAGCGATTTTCACGACCGTCGGACAGCCCGTCAAGCTGCTCATCTTCGCGGGCTCCATCAACGGGCTCATCCTTCCGCTGGCGCTCATCTCGGTGCTTCTGGCCGCGTACAAGAAAGACGTCGTCGGCGAGTACGTTCACCCGTTGTGGATGACCGTCTGCGGCTACATCATGGCCGCGTTCACGTTGTGGATGGGGCTGAAGTCGCTTCCGAACATCCTGAAGATGTTCAGCTAGAATGGAGGGACCTGCGAAGGAGGCGAAAAACGTGACCGAAACTGTTTACCCGCGGCTGCTCCACGCCGGGGACACGTGCGTCGTCGTGGAGTTCGGCGACACGATCGACATGGCGGTCAACAGCCGGATGCAGGCGCTGAAAGAACGCCTTTCGCACAGCGGGCTCTCCTGCATCCGGGAACTCATCCCGACGTATCGTTCCGTTGCGGTGTATTTCGATCCGGACGCGGTCGACCCGAAACGCTTTCTGAAAATGCTTGAGGACATGGCCCGGAGCGAGGGAGCTTCCTCCGCGGAGCGGACGACGGGCGTCGTCATTCCCGTATGCTACGGCGGAGAATTCGGGCCGGACATGGCGAACGTCGCGGCGCACACCGGACTGTCGGAGGACGAGATCGTACGCCGTCACGCGGGAACGGACTGCTACTGCTATATGCTCGGCTTCACGCCGGGCTTCGCGTATCTGGGCGGAATGGACGAGACGCTGGCCACCCCGAGGCTGAAGGAACCGCGCGAGAAGATCCCCACGGGAAGCGTGGGCGTGGCCGGAAAGCAGACGGGAATCTACCCCATCGAAAGTCCGGGAGGGTGGCAGCTCATCGGCCGCACGCCGCTGCGGATGTTCGATCCACGGAAAGCATGCCCGACGGTCATCGAAGCGGGGATGTGGGTTCGTTTCCGACCGGTGGACCGTGCGGAATACGATCGTCTCGCGGCTATGGCGAACACGGGGGACGTCGTCGTCGAACGCTTTACGCGCGAATCGCGTCCCGAAGAAAGGAAACGCACATGAAACTCTCGGTCAGGAATCCGGGAATGCTCACGACCGTTCAGGATCTGGGCCGATGGGGGTTCCAGCAGATCGGAATGCCGGTGGCCGGGGCGATGGACGCGGATGCGCTCCGGATCGGCAACGTTCTGCTCGGAAACGACGAAGGGGCGGCGGCGCTCGAAATCACGCTTCTCGGCCCCACGCTCGTCGTCTCGGGAGACGGTCTCGTCGCCGTAACAGGCGCGGACCTCGGCTTTCGGCTCAACAGCGCTCCCGCCCCGACCTGGCGCGCGCTTCGCGTCACGACCGGAGACACGCTGCAATTCTCCGGACCTTCGGGGAAGGGGACTCGTTCCTACCTGTGCGTGAGCGGCGGCATCGACGTTCCGCCCGTCATGGGGAGCAGGTCCACCTACCTGCGCGCCGCTCTGGGCGGGTTCGAGGGAAGGGCGCTCAAGGCGGGCGATACGCTCGGATCGGGAACGCCCCATGCCCTCTGGGAACGCATCGAGGGCTTCGAATGCCCCGCGGACCTGCGTCCCGAACGGGACGCGAACGCGCCGTTGCGCGTCGTCCCGGGGCCGCAGGAAGATCGCTTCACGCCGGAGGGCGTCGAGACATTTTATTCTTCGGAATACACCATAACAAACTCCGCGGATCGAATGGGGTACCGGATGGAGGGGCCTGTCGTCGCGCACGCAGGAGCGCCGGACATCGTTTCCGACGCCATTCCCCTGGGCGCTATCCAGATCCCGGGGCACGGACAGCCCATCGTCATGCTGGCGGACCGCCAGACGACGGGGGGGTACACCAAGATCGGCGTCCTCTGCACGCCGGACATCGCGTCCCTGGCGCAGCGCATGCCCGGACAGAAGGCGCGCTTCCGGCGGATCTCCTTCGAGGAGGCGCTGGACATCTCCCGCGCCGAGCGGGAGAAGCTGTCGCGCGTGCGGCAGGCGCGGGCCGCGTGGACCACGAGACCCGAAGAGAGGACGCAGACGAGCGGGAACGCCGAAGAGCGTCTCGCGTCCGGCGTGCAGCAGACAAAAGCGGGAGCGCTCAACCTCGTTGTGAACGGAACCGGGTACAGGGTGACGTGGGAAACCGCGTCGGAATGAACGAAGCAAGGGAGGCTGGTATTTTGATCGATCTCAACAGCGACCTCGGGGAGAGTTTCGGCGCCTATACCCTGGGGATGGATGGCGACGTCATGAAGAGCGTCACGTCCGCGAACGTCGCGTGCGGCTTTCACGCGGGAGACCCGGAGGTCATGCTCAAAACCGTGAAGCTCGCGGCTTCGGCCGGCGTCGCGGTCGGAGCGCATCCGGGACACCCCGATCTCCAGGGGTTCGGACGCCGCACGATGGCGTGTTCGCCCGACGAAACGTACGCCTATTGCCTGTACCAGATCGGCGCGATGGCGTCGGTATGCCGCGCGGCGGGCGTGCGTCTTCAGCACGTCAAGGCGCACGGAGCGCTCTACAACCAGGCCGTGAAGGACCTCGCGCTCGCAAAGGCCATCGCGAAGGCGACGAAGGACGCCGCCGACGGACTCATTCTGCTCGGGCTCGCGAACTCGCTGTTCGAGCAGGCGGCTCGGGAGGAAGGCGTTCCCTTCGCATCGGAGGCGTTCGCCGACCGGGGCTACCAGGCCGACGGGACGCTCGTTCCGCGCAGCAAGCCGGGAGCGATGATCGACGACCTGAACCTCGCCGCCGCGCGCGTTGTCCGAATGGCGACGGAGGGCGTCGTCGAGGCGATCGACGGAACGATCGTCCGGATGCGTCCCGACTCCGTCTGCCTTCATGGAGACAGCGCGCACGCGGTCACCATGGCGGCGGCCGTCCGAAAGGCCCTCGAAGGGGCGAACATCGCGGTCCGACCGCTTGCGGAGGTGTTGAAGAAATGATGAAGGCAGCCGATTACGCATCCTGGTCTCCCGAAGACGTGCGAAAGATCATCCGCACGGGCGAATGGTCCCTTCCGACCCCGGGAATGTGCAAGGGGTACGCGCAGGCGAACCTCGTCATGCTCCCGAAGGAACTCGCGTTCGATTTCCTCGTCTTCGCGCAGCGGAATCCCAAGCCCTGCCCGGTGCTCGACGTTACGGAGCCCGGGAACCCCGAGCCGAAGCTCGTCGCTCCCGGAGCCGACCTGACGACCGACATTCCGCGCTACCGCGTCTGGAAGGACGGCGTGTGCGTCGAAGAACCGACGGACGTGAAAAAGTACTGGCGCGACGACATGGTCGCCTTCCTGCTGGGCTGTTCGTTCACGTTCGAGAGCGCGCTGCTCGACGCGCGGATCCCGGTCCGGCACATCGAATGCAACTGCAACGTGCCGATGTACATCACGAACATCCAGTGCACCCCCGCCGGAAACCTTCGCGGCCCCATCGTCGTGAGCATGCGCCCGATCCCGCACCACCAGGTCGTCAAGGCGGCGCTCGCGACCGGCCGCTTCCCGGCCGTCCACGGCGCGCCGATCCACATCGGCGACCCCGCGGCCATCGGCATCAGGGACGTCATGAAACCCGACATGGGCGACCCCGTCCCGATCAACGAGGGCGAAGTCCCGGTCTTCTGGGCGTGCGGCTGCACGCCGCAGGCCGCGCTCATGGACTGCAAGCCGCCCTTTGCGATCACGCACGCGCCGGGCCACATGTTCGTCACGAGCGTCAAGGATTCCGATTACGCAGTCTTCTAGGAC